>NZ_JAWPOL010000014.1:0-98276 GCF_033391095.1 Vibrio sp. Vb0667
TCTTTTAGTTGTTGATTTCATAACACTCTCCAATTTTGGGGGGTGGAAAGTGTCAACCTTATTTAGGACGGCACACAAATTCAACAAAAAGCTCTACAACATGTAGAGCTTTTTTATTACCTAAAAACCAAAAGCAAACGTTTGCTTTGTCATAAAACTTCAGTATGATCTCCTGCAATTTCTGTCTCATCACTCTATTTTGTAAGGGAACACTATGTTTGGCACTGCAACTAGCGCAAATGCTACCCGTGTATTACTTTTAGGCTCTGGCGAACTCGGTAAAGAAGTCGCCATTGAATGCCAGAGACTTGGTTTAGAAGTGATTGCTTGTGATCGCTATGCCAATGCTCCAGCGATGCAAGTTGCTCACCGTAGTTATGTTATCGACATGTTAGATGGGAACGCCTTAGAAGAAGTTATTACGAAGGAACAACCTACTTACGTCGTACCAGAAATTGAAGCCATCGCAACCGGCAAACTGGTAGAGCTTGAAGAAAAAGGACTGAATGTTGTTCCAACCGCTAAGGCAACCAGGCTAACAATGAATCGTGAAGGTATCCGACGTTTGACAGCAGAAGAACTGGAATTGACGACTTCACCTTATCGTTTTGCAGATAATTTTGAAGACTTCAAAGCCGCGGTTGAGCATGTGGGTATTCCGTGCGTGGTGAAGCCTGTGATGAGCTCTTCAGGTAAAGGGCAAAGTGTTATCAAGACCGAAGACGACGTTACAAAAGCATGGGATTACGCTCAGGAAGGCGGGCGTACGGGTGCAGGTCGCGTTATCGTGGAAGGTTTTATCGACTTCGATTACGAAATCACTTTATTGACCATCAGAGCCGTTGACGGTGTGCATTTCTGTGCTCCAATTGGTCATCGTCAGGAAGATGGCGACTACCGCGAATCATGGCAACCGCAAGCTATGTCAGAAAACGCAGTAAAAGCAGCTGAATACACGGCTGAGAAAGTGGTAAACGCGCTCGGTGGCTACGGCATCTTTGGTGTAGAGCTGTTTGTCAAAGGCGATAAAGTCATTTTCAATGAGGTCTCTCCTCGCCCTCACGATACGGGTATGGTTACAATGATTTCGCAGGAAATGTCTGAGTTTGCTCTCCACGTGCGCGCGTTTACCGGAATGCCAATTAATAATATTGTGCAATATGGCCCATCTGCGTCTGCTGTTATTCTTGGACAAGGGACTTCCACAAACATTCGCTTTGAAAACCTAAGCAAAGCTTTAGCTCAACCTCAAACACAAGTTCGTCTATTCGGTAAGCCAGAAATCGATGGTCGCCGCCGTTTAGGTGTTGTCCTTACGCGACGAAAAACCACCGAAGAAGCCGTTCAAGATGCTGTTGAAAGTGCTTCAAAAGTGAATATCATTTATTAAATACGAACCACTCATACAAAAATAGCGCAGCTCAAATTGCTGCGCTATTTCGTGTTCCAAACCGAAGAGAGCCTATTCACTCTCGATTAAGTACACTTCTTCAGAGAAGCGACTTAAGCCTTTTTTCGCAATTTTAGGATGATTCTCGTCAGCTTCATCTACGTTCAAACAAGTAACTTTGTAACCTGAAAATAACTGCTCAATCTCTTCGACCGGCACGCTAAATGGAGGCCCCGCCATCTCTTCTTGAGGATAGTTGAGTGTAACAAGCAAAATACGACCGCCTGGGTTCAAAAGTTGCTTGAGACGCTCTACATACTCCTCTCGCATATCTTGCGGTAAAGCAACCAACGCGGCGCGATCATAAATGATATCGGCTTGAGATACTGGTGCAGTGAAAAAGTCCCCAGTATAAATAGAGAGCTCATCAAATTGATAAAGCTCGTGCATGCCATTAAGAGGCGTTACCGTTGGCGTGTAAAAATGTTCAGCAAAAAAGGCACGCACAGCAATATGGCTTAGCTCAACACCTTCAACCGAATCATGCTTCATCGCTAGCCAAATCAAGTCTTCTGACTTTCCACATAAAGGAACTAACACTTTATCTTCACGCTTTGGATTAGTGTGTTTCCAATATACTGGTAATAGCGGGTTTACATCTTCCAAGTGAAATCCGATCTGATTGCTGGCCCATTTGTTATGCCAAAATTCTTGGTCTCTCATTTTACTTTCTACTTGTCGGCTGTTTTCATTTTGAGAGGTAAGACTAACGTTTTTTTTCAATTTGTCTATGCCGTTCATCTTTGGTTAATACTGCGGTGATAGGATGTAATCGGTCTCATAGGAGACGCGCCTTTATCTGATAATCAGAATAAAGAAAAGAGAAATGGTGATCTAACGCACGATTCTACTTCAAGATAAAACTGAAACCTTGGAATCTTTCGTAATGGCCCCATTTATAAGTTAGTACCTGATTTGCCGAACTTAGCGACCTTTATGTTCCCTATTTTCTAAGTACAAGCAAGTTAAGGAGAGTGAATGAGCTTATTTCTTCGTACTACAGCATTGATGCTTTTGGTACTAAGCCGTGCACCGGCATTTGCCGCACTTCCAATTACCCCTGCGCCTAGTGGCGAACAAAATCGTTCAACCAGCCAAAACGAAGTTTGTTCGAAACTTTTTAAACACAGCCTTAGCGGTTTATATGGCATTCAGTCAATCGACACCACACCAACTCAGCCATATTCTGACTTCGACATTCTTTACAGCAAAGCTCACCAAGCACAATTTGAGCTTGAAACTATCTGTAAGAGTACCGCACTTCTTAATGACGCTCAGCCATACTTCGCAGGCGTGAAATCCAAACAACGAGCAGAAGAAAAGATAGCTTTAGAGTTAGATGGGAAAGTTGAACGTATTACTGACCTAGCACGTGCAACGATTGTAGCTGAAGACGTCGCGAGCTTAGTCTCCATTTATGAAACGTTAGAGCGTGAAACAACGATTGTGAAAGTAAAAAATCGATTCAAAAAACCTGGCCCTTCAGGATATAGAGACTTGAACTTGCTCGTTCGTTTACCAAAAACAAACCTAGTAGCCGAAGTTCAACTGCACTTGAAAGCAATCGCAGATGTAAAAAGCGGTCCCGAACACGACCTATACGAAAAAATCCAGAAACTAGAACGTCAAGCGATGTTGGAAAAACGTGAGCTAAGCGAAATAGAGCTTGCCTCTATTCGCAACATGCGTACACAGTCTAAGAACTTGTACCAACAAGCATGGCAACCATACTTAACAACGCATCTAGAAGCGGCGTAACCGATATCATTAAGCGTCTCTCATAAACAGAAAAACCACCGCATTGCGGTGGTTTTCATTTGTATGCACACGAATTTTACGCAAAAAAAGACCACGCCTTAGCGTGATCCATTTATTCGGCTTACTGTACTTTCTTCAGGTTTTCTACACGAGCTTTTAACTTCTGACCCGGGCGAAAAGTCACTACACGTCGAGCAGTAATTGGAATATCTTCACCAGTTTTCGGGTTACGACCAGGTCGTTCATTCTTGTCACGAAGATCAAAGTTACCAAAACCTGACAGTTTTACCTGTTCGCCACTTTCCAGTGCCTTACGAATCTCTTCAAAGAACACTTCCACCGTTTCCTTGGCGTCCCGCTTACTAAATCCTAATTTATCAAACAGGTTTTCTGCCAGTTCGGCTTTTGTGAGCGCCATAAAACTTTCCTCAAAGCTATGTTAAACAATGCTACGTTAGTGTAGCGCCAGAGCAGTTTTACCCTACCAATTCAACAACATATCGGGGTTACATCAGGAAGTGTATGACAAGCTTATGATTTTCGCCAACTTTTTTCTTGGCGAACAAAAGGAATAGCACTACGTAAATTATTGTTAAACGCCAGAAATTTGATATTTTTGTTTTTGTTTCATCTTTATCAGGAAAAACACCCAGATTATAAAACTAAAATTAGTTTAAAAATCAACATTAAACACTATTTAATAAAAATATCAGATATTGGTTATTTAACAGACACTTGACATAGAACTTGTCGTAAATTCAGTGATTTGTATGTAACTCGATACGTAACAATTAGATTAAAAGGTATGACCACCTGTACTTTGCAACTGTGCTTAGAAAGCTTGATTAAACCCACGCTTCTCGCTGTTTAACGATGACGCCATATATAAAGATTGATAATGTGGAAGTTCGTGTATTTCCTCATTAGCTTCTTACACTGCTTCTAGGCGACCATGATTAATCAAATCATAAATATTCTTTTCCCTGTTTTTGCTCTTGTCGGAGTTGGCTATTTGGTCGATCGTTACATCAAGCCTGACTTTCGCCCAATAAACCGCATTAATATTGAGGTATTTACGCCAGCACTGGTATTTTCGTCACTCGTTAGCATGCCGCTCGATTCAAATCAGGGGCCGCTTCTTTTGGCGGCAATTGTCGCGGTTTTAATTCCCGCACTACTCATGATCCCGGTATGTCGATGGACGTCACTCTCGTTTAAAACCTGGGCGCCACCACATATGTTTCGCAATAGCGGAAATCTAGCTATTCCTTTGTTTACCTATACGTTTGGAGAAATTGCGCTGTCGTCAGCAGTGCTTTTATTTGTCGTGTCAGCATGCTTGCATATCAGCTTAGGCGTAATGCTGCTTAGTCATGGCAACCCTTTTAAGCAAATAGTCAAGATGCCAATCTTTTTAGCAGCGTCGTTGGCTCTGTTTCTCAACGTGTCAAATGTGGGTGCATGGGCGCCTTTATACGAAGCCACGGCTCTACTTGGGCAAGCGGCCGTACCCGTGATGCTTTTATCTCTGGGGGCACAAATGTGTCATTT
The DNA here is from genome assembly GCF_033391095.1 of Vibrio sp. Vb0667. Taxonomy (NCBI): domain Bacteria; kingdom Pseudomonadati; phylum Pseudomonadota; class Gammaproteobacteria; order Vibrionales; family Vibrionaceae; genus Vibrio; species Vibrio sp. Vb0667. The sequence continues at coordinate 4,760 of NZ_JAWPOL010000014.1, forward strand.
AAGGTTGGACGGTTTAAAGATTGGTGTGTTGTGTACCGTGCAGTCACTGGCAACTGGTGCTGTCGCTTTTGCACTTATTTATTGGTTAATTCCCCTTCCAACGATGCAATTGCAAATGATGGTGCTCTTCACAATGCTGCCGCCAGCCGTCATGAATTACCTATTTGCGGAAAGGCTGAATATAGAACCCATGAAAGTGGCGTCAATGGTACTATTTGGCAACTTTTTCAGCATTCTTACGCTACCTCTTCTGCTTAGCTATACCCTCTCACTCGCTGCCTAACCGCCAATAAGCTATCGTTAGCGTGTATTAGCTGAAAAACAATATGTTCCTAATCTCGGGTAAGGGCCATCCCTAGTTTGGTCTAGTATTTTAAAGTAATGAGGGGTGGTGCGAGCAGTAAGGAACTTGAACAACGATAAGGTAATCCTAAAAATAAAAAACCCTGCCGAGCTGGCAGGGTTTTCATTTCTTAAGAAGATGCGTTACGCGAGATTAGTCACGTAGAGACGCACCAAACTTCTCAGAAACGTGAGCAACGATAGCGTCAACCGCACCCGCGATATCTGCATCTTCAAGCGTACGCTCAAGTGACTGTAGAGTCAGAGCGATTGCTAGGCTCTTCTTACCATCTTCAACGCCTTTACCTACGTAAACGTCGAACAGTTTCGCATCTTTAAGGAACTCGCCACCTTGCTCTAGACAAGCGTTAACGATGTCACCAGATGCAACAGCTTCATCCACTACTACCGCGATATCACGACGGTTTGAAGGGAATTTAGAAAGTGCTACCGCTTCTGGGATCACTTTGCTGTTAATTGCAGACCATTCGATTTCGAATACGATAGTACGACCATTTAGACCGAACTTACGCTCAAGCTCAGGGTGAACGGTACCGATCACGCCCACTTCTTTGCCATCTACGATGATTGCCGCAGATTGACCTGGGTGAAGTGCTGGGTTAGCTTTTTTGCTTTCAGGTGACAGTGCAGCGAAAGAGTACGCTTTTTCGTTCGCAGATAGCTCTAGAATCGCTTCTAGATCGCCCTTAAGGTCGAAGAAATCAACCGTGTTAGTTTCGATATCCCAATGTTCTTCACCGCGAGTACCAGCAATAACACCTGCAAGCATAGGCTCTTGGCGCATGCCGTTTTCTGCAGTTTCACATGGGATGAAACGTAGGCCGTATTCGAATAGACGAACGCGTGGCTGTTGACGCTTCTGGTTGTGAACAACCGTGTTCAGCAGACCTTGGATAAGACCAAGACGCATTGCTGACATGTCTGCAGAAATTGGGTTTGGAAGCACTAGAGGCTCAACACCAGGTACAACTAGCTTTTGTTGCTCAGGCTCAACGAAGCTGTATGTAATTGCTTCGTGGTAACCACGGTCAACAAGAAGATCACGAACGCGTTTCAGTGGAAGATCCGCTTCAACGTGGTTGTGCATCTTAAGTGCTGCTGCTGGGTGTTGGTTAGGAATGTTGTCATAACCGTAGATACGGCCAACTTCTTCAATCAGGTCTTGCTCGATAGCGATATCGAAACGCCATGTTGGCGCTACTGCCATCCAACCTTCTTCTGAAGCTTCAACAGTCAAACCTAGACGCTCTAGGATTTCTACTACGTCGCTATCTGCAATGTGGTGACCTAGCAGGTTGTCTAGCTTAGTACGACGTAGAGCAACTTTGTTTGGCTTAGGTAAGTCTGCTTCAGACTCTACTGCAACAACAGGTGCTACTTCACCGCCACAAATTTCAACAAGAAGCTGTGTTGCACGCTCCATTGCGCTTACTTGCAGTGCGTAATCTACACCACGCTCGAAACGCATTGAAGAGTCAGTGTGCAGACCGTAGCTGCGTGCGCGACCACGGATGTGGTCAGGTGCAAAGAATGCACACTCTAGTAGAACGTCTTTAGTCTCAGTTGTTACACCAGACTCTTCACCACCAAAGATACCTGCGATTGCAAGTGCTTTGTTGTGGTCAGCAACTACTAGTGTATCTGCGTTTAGTTCTGCTTCGTTGCCGTCAAGAAGCGTTAGCTTCTCACCTTGCTCTGCCATACGAACTACGATGCCACCTTCGATCTTCGCTAGATCGAATGCGTGCATTGGTTGGCCTTGCTCTAGAAGAACGTAGTTAGTGATGTCTACTACAGGGTCGATAGAGCGAATACCACAACGACGCAGTTTCTCTTGCATCCATAGTGGCGTTTCAGCTTGAACGTTTACGTTCTTAATAACACGACCTAGGTAACGAGGACACGCAGCTGGCGCTTTCACTTCGATAGACACTTTATCGTCGATTGAAGGAGCAACTGCTTCTACTGATGGCTCAGTCACGTCAGCACGGTTTAGTACGCCAACTTCACGAGCTAGACCACGAATGCTGAAACAGTCAGCGCGGTTTGCTGTTAGATCTACGTCTACTGTTACGTCGTCTAGACCTAGGAATTCACGGAAATCAGTACCGATTACTGCGTCTTCTGCTAGTTCCATGATGCCGTCTGACTCAACGTCGATACCTAGTTCGGTGAATGAACAAAGCATGCCGTGAGAAGGCTGGCCGCGTAGTTTCGCTTTTTTGATTTTGAAATCGCCTGGAAGAACAGCACCAACTGTTGCTACTGCTACTTTCAGACCTTGGCGACAGTTAGGTGCGCCACAAACAATGTCTAGAAGCTCTTCTTCACCCACGTCAACTTTAGTTACGCGCAGTTTGTCTGCATCTGGGTGTTGACCACATTCAACAACGTGACCGACTTTAACGCCAGTAAAAGAACCAGCAACAGGAAGAACGTCGTCTACCTCTAGACCGGCCATTGTAATTTGGTGAGTTAGCTCGTCAGTAGTAACCGCAGGGTTTACCCACTCACGAAGCCATGATTCGCTGAATTTCATGTTGATGAACCCTCTGGATTACTTGAACTGTTTTAGGAAACGAAGATCGTTCTCGAAGAACGCACGTAGGTCGTTCACGCCGTAACGAAGCATTGTTAGACGCTCAACACCCATACCGAATGCGAAACCAGAGTATTTTTCAGGATCGATACCTACGCTACGTAGCACGTTCGGGTGAACCATACCGCAGCCTAGTACTTCTAACCATTTACCGTTTTTGCCTTTCACGTCTACTTCAGCTGAAGGCTCAGTGAATGGGAAGTAAGATGGACGGAAACGTACTTCTACTTCTTCTTCGAAGAAGTTACATAGGAAATCGTGCAGGATGCCTTTCAGCTGAGCAAAGTTTACGTTCTCATCAACCAGCATGCCTTCCACTTGGTGGAACATTGGCGTGTGCGTTTGGTCGTAGTCGTTACGGTATACACGGCCTGGTGCGATGAAACGGAATGGTGGTTTACCATTTTCCATCGTACGGATCTGTACGCCTGACGTATGAGTACGAAGCATCAAGTCTGGGTTGAAGAAGAAAGTATCGTGGTCAGTACGCGCTGGGTGATCAGCTGCGATGTTTAGCGCATCGAAGTTGTGGAATGCATCTTCGATCTCTGGGCCAGCCTCGGTGTTAAAACCAAGTTCGCCAAAGAACTTCTCAATACGCTCTACAGTACGAGTTACTGGGTGTAAACCACCGTTTTCAATACGACGACCTGGTAGTGTTACGTCGATTGTTTCTGCTGCTAGTTTCGCTTCAAGCTCAGCACGTTGTAGTGCATCTTTACGAGCTGCGATAGCTTGCTGAACTACGCCTTTCGCTTTATTTATCTCTTGACCAGCTTCACGGCGTTCTTCTGGTGGTAGTTTGCCTAGGCTTTGAAGTTGAGCAGTTAGCTCACCTTTTTTACCCAGATACTGAACACGCACTTCATCAAGTGCGACTAGCGATTCGGCAGCTTCAATTGCAGTGCTCGCGCTAGCAATGATCTCTTCTAGATGTTGCATCGTTTCCTCATCTACCTGTAGGTAGTGTCCATAAGGGAGTGATTGGTTTTTTGATAGCTGTACATAGTAGCCAAACCGGGCACCAATGCCAAATTGAATTACGAAAAGAAGAGGTTATTGAATAAAAAGAGCACAAAAACGTCAAAAATGTCATCTTTAGTTAATCTGCCGTTTAGTTGTGCCCTTTTGTTTTAGAAATAGTATTGAATAGATAGCTCGATAAAATCGTCATCTCTAGCGAAGTAGAGCAAATCATTTGGTGTTTCATTTTTAAACAACCAAGCATCAATTTGCCACTTAACGTGATTCGATATTCGGCTCGATGCTTCTAACTTAGCATTGTAAACATCATCGTTATCTAAATCCTTCGTAATTCCCGTCAATACTTCCGTTCCGTCCTCATCATTGAGCGCCCAACGAATACCTGCAAACACATCATTTTGACCGATAGTTTGTGCGTTGTTCCCACGACTGTCATAGAGGTACTCACCAATAACCCCCACATCCCAAACCGTGTCAAATGCACCGACGAAGGTATACTCAAAGCCCGTCACAAGACCGACATGATTATCAGCACTATCTCGATAAATACTTTCCAGTTTCCATAACCAATCGCCAACGATTCCTTGCACATCCAGACCGACATGACTCATCAGAGCGTAGTAAGGCTTTAATTCTCCGTACTCAAAACGAAAGTAAGGATCCCGGTTTGTTCCATATAAATAGCTCAGGCCTACGTCCCAATCGCCAAGCATTTTCGAATATCGAAAAGCCACATCTACGTGCTTCTCTTCTCTGCTTGATTCATAGATAGCATCATCAGAGACAACGGGGTCGGTTCGCAAGCGGCCATCTGTACCCGCAAACGTTCGTTCCCTAAAGTAAGGTAACAACATTGCGTGGACGGTGCCCCAGTCTTTGAAAGAGGTAAAATGTAACATCGGCTGACCGAGTTTATCTTCACCATCGACGGCTTCAATGGCATCTGTTTGGTTTACTACATCAACTAAATGGGCTGATTCAGTCACTCCCCAAAAGACCTTACTAATCCCAACTCGAAGCTCATAATCATCCCAATAAGTCAGATAAAGTGCCTCTCGTATGTCACCATGACTTCGCTCATCGTCTAGACCATCCAGACGATAGAAAGGTGTGAAAGTAAAGTTTGCATCACCATTTTGCATCTCCCAGTAAAATTCTGGCTGCAAAACCAATGACGTTTGCGCTTTGCTCTGACCCTGAGAGCCCGTTTTAAAAAACTGACGATGCTCAATATTGACTTGTCCTGCGAGCTCGACGGCAGTCAGAGGCATCGAGTAAAAAAAGGCTGCTGCACTAAGCAACAACCCAACATTTAATCGCTTCATTTTTCCTCCACTACCTCACTCGCTTCAACACATTCTTATGAAAGTCATTTTCTTGTAATCCAGTGTTAAAACGCATTTCGCTAGTCGTTAGCTCAGTACTTTTTCCTGTTTGATGGTTTGTCATCGCCATAGTGTGCGCTCGCCAATATTGGTTGAGATATTGCTTGTAATCGGAAAAAGAAAGCGTTTTTAACAAAGAGCCTTTGCGGTCGTAAAACTCAACTTTAAGTGGACGATAATGCGCTTTATCTAACCACACCGTTTGCTTGGTATAACCTGAGTTCTTATCGGTCGGAATTTGCTCTACGACGAAAACATCTTGCCCGTTTATGCTGTCATCTTTTAGGTAGTTGAAACGGTATTTTTCAATCTCAAAGGAACTGAGATCCTCATACGCGAATTCACTGCCCATAAAAGGACCTGATTTGTTACGCGAGGAAATACGTTTCACACGTTTCAGTGCAGGAAGGTAAAGCCATTGGTCATCGGCACCCATCGTATGAGAATGGTTGAGAAACGCCGTGCCTTTTACATCTCTCGGTTCATCAAATATCGTGAGCCCTTTGTCACCATCGCCATCAACTTCAAGTGATTGTAAGCGCATTAAACGTGTGCTGCTTTCTCCTTGCGCGTTTCGCAGAATCATTTGCATCGTAGCAACAGAATCCCCCCACCCTTCATCACGGGCTTTGCGCTCTTGGGCAATTTCTAGTCCTTTGGCTTCATCCGCCAACACCGCATGACTCATAATAAGCGAGACAGAAAGTACTGATACTTTTAAGGCATTTTTTACTAAATTCATGTTCAATCCTTTAATTCGTTATGACTGAGTAACAGTCTTGGTTTGAGAGTCAGTTGATTTAAGCTTATTTCGGCGCTCTACCTCGTCGTAAACGCCTTTGTCAAACAACATCAGTAGAGTCGGTAGAAAGATGAAATCCACAACAAGAGCAATGAAGATAACAATGGCACTCAACTGTCCCATATCGGCATTTAAGCGGAAGCTCGACATCGCCAGAACAGAGAAACCAGCAACAAGCACGACCGTCGTAATCCAAAGCGCGCGCCCCACGGTGCGAAAGGCGTAGCGAACCGCTTGCTCCGCACTGTGGCCATCTTTACGAGCGTGTTGATATTTAGAAAGAAAGTGAACGGCGTCATCGACAACAACACCAAGCGTTAATGTCACAACGACAGACAATCCCAAGTTAATCTCGCCAGAAACCAGCGCCCAAATACCAAAACCAATAAGCGCAGGAGCAATATTCGGGACAAGACTAATTAAGCCAAGCTTGAACGAACGCAAGGCAAAGATCAGTAATGCAGAGATTAAGACAAGAGTAATGGGCAAGGTTGACAGCATGCTGGCCATATTCGTTTCACCAATATGCGCAAACATCAATGAAGGACTAGACGCAACAACATCATATTGAGGCGCGTTTTCGTTAAACCATTGGTAAATGCGATTTTCCAAATCAACAAGCTCGACGCTGCCCAAGTTCTCCACGGTGAGAACCATCTTGATCGACGACTTATCTACATTGATTTGGTTGTTCAAATCTAAACCATACGGTAGTGACATTTCATAAAGCAGCAGATATTGAGCCGCTAATTCTCTGTCTTGAGGGAGCGAGTAATAAGCCTGCTCATCTCCATGCATGTTCTTGTTTAAGCGCTTATAAACATCGCTCAAGGTCGCAACATGGTCCGTTTCTGGCTGCAACCTTAGCCAGTCAGTAAATTTACCCACGGAATTGAGAAAATTAGGATCGGCAATGCCCTGCGATTCGTTAGTTTTTATCGCGATACTGATGTTCGCCATGCCACTGATTCGCTCTTCCATAAAATCAGCCGCTCGGCGAAATTCATTGCTATGGCCAAAGTACTCGACGGATTCATCATTGACTTTGTTCAGCGGAATCAAGCTCGCACTCGCGACAATAACAAGCACCGACAACGGCAATAACGCATGTCGCTTTGACACCACGAAATCTCCTAAATGATCCATAAAGTGCTTTCTTTCATCAGAAGTATCCGACTTCACCGTAACCGGAAGGATATTAAGCAAGGCGGGAAGTAACGTGATGGAAAGGAAACAAGCAACCATGACGCCAAGGGCTGATAGGTTGCCGAAATCTCTCAGGATTGGAGAATCCGACATATTCATCATTAAAAAGCCGATCGCGGTGGTAATGGAGGTAATCAAGATAGGCATGAAATTGAGCGCAATACTTCGCTCAATAGAGTGGGCTTTACTAAAGCCGTTTTGCATAGACTGACGCATTGTCGCGATGATGTGTACACAGTCTGCGACGGCAAGCGTCATCACCAAGGTAGGCACATTAACGGTCGCCGTGCTTAAGAACATACCAGCCCATCCTGACAAGCCCATTGTAACCATAACCGAGCCGATAATAACGATGAGCGTCGCGATGACGCTAAGCAATGAGCGCAACATGATGGTCAGAAACACCAATATCACTAGTAACATAGTAGGCACTAATGTTGCGCTATCATCTTGGGCTGCGGTCATAAACGCGTAGTTCATTGCAATAATACCAGCCTTGTGGAATTCCGTGTCTGGGTACACTTGCTGATAACGCTCAATCATTCCGTTTATGTAAGCAACCACCTCTTGTACTTCAGCAGTTTTATCTATTTCAGGAAGTTGGACCGTAATGTTTACGACCGTGACATCTCCTTTTTCAGAAATCAGTGAACTTTTCAAAACCGGCTCACTCAACGCAATACTTTTGACTTTCTCTATTCGTTGAGGTGTCAATTCATATTCGCTATACAGTAAATCTTCGACAAGAAGATCATCTTCAAACGCTTCGGTATGCTGGTAGTTGGCGAGGGAATCAACGCGGGTCGAGTATGGAACTTGCCACGCCTCGTCAGTGATCTGCTGAATAAGAGATAATGTGCTAGGAGTAAAAACAGTGCCGCTCTTTGGCGCTATAACCAAAGCAAGACTGTCAGATTTTGCAAAGGTGGTTTGAATTTCATCAAACGCAAGTAACTGCTCATTTGTTCCATCAAAGAAGATGTCGTAATCTCCTCTAAAGTAAAGATTTTTTCCTCCAATAGTTGCTATGACAATCAATAAAACGGTAGCAAGCATCACCAATACACTGTAATTCGTTGGTAGCTTACCCCACCCTGAACGGGCGTATTGTTGAACGTTGTGATGTGGCATCACACTCTCCTTTTGTGACGTTTCGTCAAATTTAAAAACTAAAAAAACAGCAAATGCTGTAAATAACCAGACAAACTCGACATGCAAACTTTAGATCGAATGAATTTGGCTACATAAGTTAGGTTTTTGTAACTTCCTATGCTTCTCGTGATCATTGGCTGAACGCCAACCTTCGAGATTTAATGACGACTCGTCACAATAGTGCGATAAAAAAGCCAACCATAACGTCAGATTGGCCTTTCCAGTTTATTAGCGATTCACTGACTCTAAATAAGCAAGCTCTTCACTAAATAATTCCTGCTCCACTCGACGCCAGGTTTTACGGTAGTCCCATTCTGTAGATAAAGGCGACCAACCTAAACCATCAAGTAACATATTCGCGTTGTGCAGTACTGAGAATGGGTCCTGAATTCTCTGAATACATCGACTGTTCGATGCATTTTGCGCCAAAGCGTTTGAACCGAATGCAATAGACCAGTTGGCGAATACAATAGCATCAGAACCAATTGCGGGAGAAAACTTAAGATCACCACATTCTACCGCATTGTTCACCAGCGCATCAGCACCATCTATTACTTGTTCTTCCAAGTTATTCAGTTCATTTACACGTTTAGGCGAAGCCTTCTCTAGAACCCAAGGCGTCTTTGCAACAATCGCACAGGTTGATAGTACTGGCTCCATACGAGCGTAAATACGATAACCTACATGCATCGCAATGATTTTTTCTCTGGTATTACCATTAAATTTGGCGGTACGTTCGAAAAATATTGCTTCGCTTTTCAGCGAATGAATACAAAGCGCAAGAATCACATCTTCTTTGCTGCAAAAATGATTGTAGATCGTCCCTTTAGAATAAGGGCTTGACGCTGTAAGCTTGTCCATCGTTAAGTTGGCAAAGCCTTGCTCTTGAACTAAAGACTTAGCCAATTGAATAAGCTCTATCTCACGATCAGCAATCGCCTGTTGCTTTTTTGTTAGCCCTGAAGACACACGACATCCGTCTTGCTTGCTATATTTTTTACAGCGAAAGTTAAACATAATCCTTTGATCCGTATACCAACACACTCCCAATAATTGTAACACGATTCTTTAATACGGGAACGCAACTAAAGTTGACGAACCGTCATAAATGACACTTCGTCATAATAGATCAAAAAACAAACATTTCAAGTATGAATTTATAATTAGAAGATAAATAGCTACCAATTATGCATACCCAAGTAGCTACAGGATGCTTGGTTCAACGAGAATGGTTTCTTTGTATAGGAAGCGAGAGAGGCTTTGGGAGGAACAACGAAGGAAATCAGCATGTTAAAAATAACGAAAGTAGATGCTGAACAGGTATTATTCGAAATAAGCCCAAAACACTTTAAATCTGAATTAAGAGCAAACACCGCTGAATGCCCTACTTACAAAGTATTTGCTGTCTTAGGCTTTTTCTTTTGCAACGCCCTTTCAGAAACTCTCTTCAAAAAAGGCTCAAAATCTATATAGATAGGCTTGGCTTATCACCTGCAGATGCGATGGCATAACGAATATCATCAATAAATCGCCCCTCTGTCTCAATAATGCCGTCAGAGAATGTGACTGGCTGATGTGGCCCAGCAAGTAGAACAATATTAGTAAAATCAGAGACATTAAAGTTCTCTGCTACAACATTTTTGGAATGAAAATCGATGACGGTCTTTGCGACTTGATCTTCCAGTAACAAAAGCTGTTCTTCGGTAATTTTCATACGCGCCAAAGCAACGCGAACACACTTATCGTGGGTAGTCGTCTGCTCTTTTATGATTTCGGTATATTTGTCGTTGAGCTTGGAGTTCTCTGCATAGCTATAATATAAAGGTCCGTGCAGCGTTATATTTTTATCTTCATCAACGTAAACGAGATCCAACAACTCTAATGCTTTTAAGTAATCAGACATGCTCTGCTCAGACAAGTCATACTTTTTCTTTAAAATAGAATAACCATCTTTACCTCGTAGCATTCTCAATTCACGATAAAAGTCGTAAAGGTGAGGGAATTGAAAGAATACCTCATCCTGCGTACGACTAAAGTAATCCTCGTCTTCACCTTGCAATTGATTTGCGAGCTTTTGTAGTTCATCTAACGTGCAATCAACCGCTCTACAATATTCCAGCAACTTATCTAAAGCGAGATTCGTGCTTGTAAGATGTCTCTTAAAGGTAGATAGTGGCATACCCATTTTCTCAGATAGCTCTCGATATGTTAGCCCTTTTGTTTTAATCGCTTGGCGTAATGCGGCTAGCAAGTATTCGGGAGTCAGATCTCTCATCTACAATTCCTTTTGGCAATGTTACAGCTGTATAGTATTTGTAACAATTTAGAACCGCTTGGCAAGGTATAAGTTCATATTTTTATAAGAAAAACATGAATTAATATACTGAAAGGAGAATTCACACAACAAATGAAAAATTCAATATGAATTCAATTTCATTATAGATATAAAATAATATGCAAAATAAAAGTAAAGCAATCACTCTAAATTGTCGTGATTAATTTTAATAGTAACGTAAAATTGAGAATATAAACCTATTCGCTCTGCAAAAATCTAGAATAATTAACCTAAAAGGAACAGAACGGTAAATGCATAATAATTCACCGCTCTCTATTAGCATTTTTGCAATGCTATTCAAGTAGACTAGTCCGCTAGTTTCACTGCAGTACCAAATGCCAAAATTTCCGAAGAACCATCTACGATTGAGCTTGTGGTAAATCGAATCCCTACAATTGCATCGGCACCTTTAGATTCAGCGTCCGCCACCATGCGCTGTATAGCAATATCACGCGCGTCGGTCATCATTTCCGTGTAACCACGAATTTCGCCGCCAACAATGCTCTTGATACCCGCCATGAGGTCACGGCCAATATGCTTTGATTGAACAACATTACCAGTTACAACCCCTCTGATTTCAGAGATCTGCTTGCCAGGAATGCTTTCGGTCGTTGTGTAGATCATTTTTAATCCCTTATAAACGTAAAAATTTATACCCAAGCTACCTTATAACTAACATAAGATGCTAACCAATAAATTGAGAAGACTGATAAACAATACTCTAAATAGCCAAGCTAAAAGTCATTTGGGTATAAATTTTAGCAATAAAAAAGGAGAGCTAATGCTCTCCTTCTCTTAATCCTAAACTGCTAATTAAAGAGCAGCTTTCGCTTTTTCAACTAGAACTGCAAATGCAGCTTTGTCGAATACTGCGATGTCCGCAAGGATCTTACGGTCGATCTCGATAGATGCTTTCTTAAGACCGTTGATGAAACGGCTGTAAGATAGACCATTTTGACGAGATGCCGCATTGATACGTGCAATCCATAGTTGACGGAATTGACGTTTCTTAGCGCGACGGTCACGGTAAGCGTATTGACCAGCTTTAGTAACTGCTTGGAAAGCTACGCGGTAAACGCGTGAACGCGCACCGTAGTAACCTTTAGCTTGTTTTAGAACTTTCTTATGACGTGCACGAGCTTGTACACCACGTTTTACGCGAGGCATTATGCTTCTCCTAAACTAAACGATTGATAACTAAAAAGAATTAAGCGTATGGCAACATACGGATTACTGCAGCCACTTCACATTTTGGAAGGATTGCATTCGGACGTAGTTGACGCTTGTTCTTAGTAGTACGCTTAGTCAGGATGTGACGTTTTGTAGCGTGCTTGTACTTAATACCACCAGCAGTTTTCTTAAAACGCTTAGCAGCACCTTTGTTGGTTTTCATCTTAGGCATGATGAATAACTCCGCATTGAGTAGGTTTAATAAACAACGTAATTAGGGCGAACAAAACCCAGCCATATGCCTTTATATAAAGGAAAGCGGCTAGGTTTTAATTACTTGATGAGCCGTTAATTACTTCTTTTTAGGGGCTAGCACCATGATCATCTGGCGACCTTCAATCTTCTTAGGGAAAGATTCAACTACAGCAATTTCTGCAGTATCTTCCTTAAGACGATTTAGAACGTCAACACCGATGTCTTGGTGTGCCATCTCTCGGCCACGGAAGCGAATTGTTACTTTCACTTTGTTGCCTTCTTCAAGGAAACGCGTCAGGTTGCGTAGTTTTACCTGATAGTCTCCAATATCAGTTCCAGGACGGAATTTTACTTCCTTGATCTGGACCTGCTTTTGCTTCTTCTTCTGCTCTTTAGCAGTTTTGCTCTTCTCGAAGAGGAACTTACCATAGTCCATCACACGACAAACAGGTGGCTCGGCGTTAGGACTGATCTCAACGAGATCCATACCAGCTTCTTCAGCAGCTGCAATGGCTTCTTGAATCGATACAACACCAACTGATTCACCGTCAGCGCCTGTTAGTCGAACTTCACGAATACCACGAATTTCACCGTTGATACGGTGCGGGTTTTGTTTTACCGGCTGTTGGCCACGTCTTCCGCCTTTAATAGCTTATTCCTCCAGATTGAGCTTACGGCTAGAGATCTCGTCTTGGATGTATGCAATAAAATCATCCACTTTAAATTTACCAAGATCTTTACCTTTACGAGTACGCACTGCAATTTCGCCAGCTTCCATTTCTTGGTCACCAACAACAAGCATATACGGTACACGCTTCAAAGTATGTTCGCGGATTTTAAAGCCAATCTTCTCATTTCTCAAGTCCGCTTTAGCTCTAATTCCACTTTTTTGTAGTTTTTGTACTATTTCTTGAACATAACCTGACTGTTTATCAGTAATGTTCATAAGAACTGCTTGTTCTGGCGCCAACCAAGTTGGGAAGAAACCAGCATATTCTTCGATAAGGATACCGATGAAGCGCTCTAGTGAACCTAGAATCGCACGGTGAATCATTACCGGTACAAGACGTTCATTGTTTTCACCTACATAAGTTGCACCTAAGCGACCTGGTAGGTTGAAGTCTAGCTGGACAGTACCACACTGCCACGCACGGTCTAGACAATCGTATAGTGTGAATTCAATCTTAGGACCGTAGAACGCACCCTCGCCTTCTTGAATTTCGTATGGGATATCCATCGATTCAAGAGACTGCTTCAATGCTTCTTCAGATTGATCCCAGATTTCATCTGAACCTACACGTTTCTCTGGACGAGTAGACAGTTTCACTACGATGTTGTCGAAACCAAATGTTTGGTACGTATCGTACACCATCTTGATACAGTTTGTTACTTCTTCTTGAATTTGGCTCTCAGTACAGAAAATGTGAGCGTCATCCTGAGTAAAGCCACGTACACGCATAATACCGTGTAGTGCACCAGATGGTTCGTTACGGTGACATGAGCCAAACTCAGCCATACGTAGCGGTAGGTCGCGGTACGATTTTAGACCTTGGTTGAAGATCTGTACGTGACCTGGACAGTTCATTGGCTTAATCGCGTATTCACGGTTCTCAGAAGAAGTTGTGAACATTGCATCAGCGTATTTGTCCCAGTGCCCAGAGCGTTCCCAAAGAACACGGTCCATCATAAGTGGACCTTTCACTTCTTGGTAACCGTACTCATCTAGCTTAGCGCGGATGAATACTTCTAGATCACGGAAGATAGACCAACCATTGTGATGCCAGAACACCATACCCGGTGCTTCTTGCTGCATGTGGAATAGGTCTAGTTGCTTACCAATCTTACGGTGATCACGCTTCGCCGCTTCTTCTAGGCGAGTTAGGTGCGCTTTCAGTGCTTTCTTGTCGTGGAAAGCCGTACCGTAGATACGTTGAAGCATTTTGTTGTCGCTGTTACCACGCCAGTAAGCACCTGCAACATTCAGCAAAGTGAAGTGTTGACAGAAGCTCATGTTAGGAACGTGAGGACCACGACACATGTCGATGTATTCTTCATGGTGGTAAAGGCCTGGACGATCATCACGAGATACGTTTTCGTCTAGGATTTCCACTTTGTATGGTTCGCCACGTGATTCAAACGTATCACGCGCTTCCTGCCAGCTTACTTTTTTCTTAACCACTTCGTACTTGGTTTTCGCTAGCTCTTTCATACGCTTTTCAATCTTTTCAAGATCTTCTTGCGTTAGAGATTCGTCTAGGTCGATATCGTAGTAGAAGCCATTGTCGATGGTTGGACCGATCGCCATTTTAGCTTGAGGGTAAAGCTGCTTAAGAGCGTGACCAAGAAGGTGAGCACAAGAGTGACGAACGATTTCTAGACCGTCTACTTCATCTTTAACTGTGATGATTTCAAGGCTTGCGTCTTCTTCAATTAGATCACACGCATCAACGCGGTTACCGTTTACACGACCAGCGATAGTTGCTTTTGCAAGACCAGGACCGATCGATTGCGCAACTTCCATAGTAGAAACTGGGTTGTCAAATTGACGCTGACTGCCGTCAGGAAGAGTAATAATAGGCATGCTATGTCCTTTACAGTGGTGTTGCACACCAAGCAACACATGTTATTCAAATTAGAAGCTATTTGTTGAAAATAGTTGAGAGTCAATAAAGGCCTCTCGGTAACACGAATACCGGACCGTTATCGAAAATGGGATTGTACCTAGCTCACATTTAGAATGCAAAGCGCGATTTTGTTTTGTCATAAGAACTTAACCGCAGACCCGTCACGACAATCTGATCATGCTTTTAAGGGACCAACGGAATTGCCCCTCAATGAACTTACACAACAAATTACAATATCGCCTATTACGTGTGAACCGATACAAAGCCTAACACGCTGGGCGAGAGCTCAACGTGCGATTTAGGTATATAGTTGTTTTATAGAGTAGTTTGCATGTAGGTATTCATCATGGTCTATTTCAAATCGCGCTTTATGGTGCTTCTAAGCACCTCGATATGTTCTTTGCAAGCCTTCGCATCAAATGACTTGTATGGCCCGCTGCGTTCTTACGCACAATCCCCAATGCAAGTGGTTAGTCACACCAACATACTACGTTCAGGGCACAGTCTGCCCTCTGGTTTTGTCGAAGCCTATGGTTCGGGAACCGTGGCAAGTGTTTGGGCTCATACTGATGAATACGCACTGGATTATTACCACAATCAAATCGAATTAGGCAGCAAATGGCAAGTCAGCAACCGTTGGCAGTGGGAGCTCAACTATCGATGGGTCTTTGCCGCTGACAACCATTTAGATGGACTGACGAAAAGCTTCCATAAACTTTTCGGTATCGGACAAAATGGGCGGGATAAAGTAGACAGAGATCGTTTTTACATTTCAATGCCGCAATATGATGTGCTTGAAGATGATTTCGAAGGACAAACACTGGCCAATAACCTATCTACTTACTTACAGTATCAAGTGTTCCAAAATGAACATCACGGCCTATCGATTGGCGGCAGTTTGTATTTTAACGATGTGGCTCACGGCACTTTTCAAGGTAGCAGTTTCGAGCAAGGCTTCCAATTAAACTACAGCTACTTAAGTGATGCTCATGCATTTTATTCGATGATTGGCATGACTTTTCGCTCGGATGACCGTGCCTTGCTCGATCTGCCCTATCGACATAATACGATTGCCATTGCGGGTGGGTACCGTTATGCCTTAGAAGATAACCATCACCTGATGTTGGAATATCATTGGTATCAAGGCTCAACAGAAGGGCCCACAGAGTTTGCTGATGCCTCTAATGAACTGGTATTGGGCTATCGATATCTAATGGAAAATTCAGCGCTTGAGTTTTTAGCCGTAGAGAACGCAAGAAACATGGATAACAGTACCGATATCGCTTTCACAATAGGATATCGGTACATATTTTCATCAAGTTGATGAGAGCTATAGATTTAGCGTTGGTGTAACTGCGGCAGCGACTTGAGCATCGGTTGCATTGATCGGCAACGTAAACGAGCGATATTGGTCACCAGCCAAGCTGAGCGAACGGTCAATCTCTGCCAAACAATGCATGACCTGCCCTTCCAGAATAAAAGAGAGCTCAATTTCTTTTGATGAGATAAAGCCGCTGTTACGGAACTCTAGCTCTTGATAAATACCAGAGCGAGAGGCAAACGAGCCACCGCGCAAAAAGCCTTTTTCAACATCGGCTTTAACCATAGTGAAGCCAGCTTGCTCGATCGCTTGAATAACCCGAGATGCTACTGGTAGTGGTTTCACTTCAATATAGTCACGGTCACGCGGGTCAATCGCAAAATCAATATCTAACGTCGTCTCGACCCAAACATGACATTGATTCTTAAGTGCGCTAACCGCAGTAATTGGCGTTTCATCATGCAGTTTTAGCTCAAACGGAACCTGCTTTTCTTCATTAGGTTGAATCACAAAAGGGTCAACTGCTTTCAATTGATCAATAGTGAAGGTTTGGTAACTTACGCTATCATCCACTTCGACTTTCATTTCCGTGTTCAATTTAATCGTAATAGCATCAATTTGTTGTTCGACGTCTCCGCCTTTGATATGAACATGCCCTTTCAGCGTCGCTCCTTGAAACACGCTCATTTCGTCCAAAGTGGTATCTACTTTTGCAGAGCCGATCCCCAGTGATGCTTTCAATTTTTTAAACATACTTTTCCTTTTTTAGCGATTTTTCTTCTAATAATCGTTTGTTTACACAATTGTTTTCTGCTGTGCAAGCAATAGACCACAAGAAAATGTTTGAATTCAATCATCAATCCAAATAATGCTCAGCAGCAAGAGTCATTCAGCTCTGCAATAGGATTGCTCGGTCACTAAGCGGTACATTCGTCGAGAAATGTTTGCAATTTGTACCTAAATTAAGCAGTATTTGTATAGTCAAATAAAGGAAAATGATTATGTCTGCACCACTCTACATTCAAATTAAACAATTTATCCTGGATAAAATTGATGCCGGAGAGTGGGTAGTTGGTCATCGCATCGCCACCGAGATTGAGCTTACCGAGCAATTTGGTGTCAGTAGAATGACAGTGAACAAAGCAATTCGGGATTTAGTAAATGAGGGCCGATTACAACGTCGCCCACGCTTAGGCACGTTCGTGTGTGATCCTGGTGAAAAGTCAGAATCTCCCCTGCTAGACATTCGAAACATTGCCGAAGAAGTCAGCGATAGAGGGCGAAAGTATGGCAGTAAAGTGCTCAAACAGATTGCTATAAAAGCAGATGACAACATTGCGACAAAACTCGGCGTTATGTTAGGCACGACAGTGTTTTACAGTGAAATTATTCACTATGAAGACCAAACGCCGATTCAATTGGAGCTCCGCTGGGTGAATAGCCAATATGCGCCGAGTTATTTAAATCAAGACTTCACACAAATCACTCCAAATCAATACCTGTCAGATAATTGCCCACTCAGCGCGATAGAACATACTGTAGAGGCAATTGTGCCTGAAAGCCGTATTAAGCAAGACTTAAAAATGCAAGCCAATGAACCTTGCCTTCTCTTGAATCGCAGAACGTGGAGCCAAGATAAGTTAGTCAGTACCGCCCTACTTTATCACCCTGGTAACAAATATAAGCTGAGCTCAAAAGTGCTCATTTAAGGACAAGATTTATCCTCTAGATCTACGTTTTGATCACATTTTAGCAACATCAATCTTGTCAGTGTTCTTATTTTACCCTATTTATTTGTATATACATTTAATGATACAAATAAACACAGGGACACAAACATGGATTTGCTGATTGAAAACGCACGTCTAGTTACCATGCAATCGGGAGAATGCGGATACCTTCCAACGCCTCCAGCGCGCATTGGTATTCAATCTGGAAAAATCGTTGCGATCAGTACCTGTGCCATTGGTGAAGACGCACCGCAAACCGAGTCTCTGTTGTCTGCCCAACATTACCCTCAGAGTATCGATCTTCAAGGCCAGTTAGTTCTGCCAGGTTTGATCGACTGCCACACTCATCTTATTTACGCGGGCAATCGTGCCAACGAATTTGAAATGCGCTTAAACGGCGTGCCATATCAAGAAATTTCCAAACAAGGCGGCGGGATTCTCTCAACGGTACATGCGACACGCTCTGCAACCGAAGCACAACTAGTTGAGTTAGCGTTACCACGTTTAGATGGGTTACTCGCGAGTGGCGTCACTTCTGTCGAGGTGAAATCTGGCTATGGATTGACACTGAATGATGAAATAAAAATGCTCCGTGCCGCCAAAATGCTAGAGCAAGAGCGCAAAGTTAAAATCACGACTACACTTCTCGCCGCTCACGCTATTCCGCCAGAGTTTCAAGGTCGTGCAGATGATTATATTGAGCACATTTGTCAGGACATAATCCCTGTTGTCGCAAAGGAAGAATTAGCTACGAGTGTCGATATTTTTTGTGAATCGATTGGTTTCAATCTTGAACAAACAGAAAAAGTGTTTGTAGCTGCAAAACGCCACGGCTTAAAGGTTAAAGGGCATACTGAGCAACTTTCTAATCTCGGTGGTACAGCCCTCACTGCGCAATACAACGGTCTGTCAGCGGATCACATCGAGTTTTTAGATGAGCAAGGTGTTAAAGCACTTGCTCGATCAAACACCGTCGCCACTCTATTGCCTGGCGCTTTTTATTTTCTAAGAGAAACTCAGTTACCACCGATTGAGTTGTTGAGAGAGCATAACGTGCCGATGGCAATTGCTACGGACGTCAACCCAGGTACATCACCATTTTCTGATCTCACACTCATGCTGAATATGGCGTGCACGCTATTTCGCCTTACACCGCAAGAAGCACTGCGTGGTGTAACGCAACATGCAGCCAAAGCTCTGGGTTATCAAAACTCACGTGGCGAAATCAAAGTAGGGTTTGATGCGGACTTCTCTATATGGGATATCGAAAGCCCTGCGGATTTAAGCTATCAAGTCGGAGCAAAACGTCTGGTAGGTCGTATAGTAAATGGTGAATACATTTCACACGGAGGCCAATAATATGTCTCAATTCGACCTACACTCTCCCCTATTTCATTGGCAAGGCCGTCATGATGCCGAGGACGGCAAGCTTGGTCAGCGAATTCATCACGTTGTTCAACGCCAAAAAGCAGATGAGTTGAGTGCCGTTGCGCATGGCGTCTCATTACTCGGTTTTGCTACCGACGCTGGCGTTGCGCGAAACAAAGGACGCATTGGCGCGAAAAAAGCGCCAGACTTAATCCGACGAGCACTCGCTAATTTAGCATGGCACCAAGACGCCCCACTATATGACTTAGGTACTGTGGTGTGTGAAGACGACTTACTGGAAGAGAGCCAAGCTCTATGTGCAGCAACCATTTCAAGCGCACTGCCCCATACGCCAGTCATCGTGCTGGGTGGTGGGCATGAGATTGCGTGGGCCTCCTTTTCCGGCTTAGCGGGGTATTTTAAAGAGCACTATCCAGAGAAGAAACCTAAAATCGGCATTATCAATTTCGATGCGCATTTCGATTTGCGCGCATTTGAGAGTAACCTCGCCGACATAAGACCAAGCTCTGGTACACCCTTCAACCAAATTCATCATTTTTGTCAACGTAACGATTGGGACTTTCATTACGCTTGTATTGGTGTAAGCCGTAGTAGCAACACTAAAGCGCTATTTGAAAAAGCAGATGCGTTAAATGTTTGGTATGTAGAGGACAATCAGCTCTGCTACTTAAACCACAGTTATCACTTAACTCAGCTTCAGCATTTTATTGACGACTGTGACTACCTCTATTTGACCATTGATCTAGATGTATTTCCTGCCGCAACCGCACCTGGAGTCAGCGCACCAGCAGCTCGGGGAGTGAGTTACGACACTATTGCACCCTTTTTAGAGCGAATTCTTCATTACAAAAATAAGCTAATGCTGGCTGATATCGCCGAATACAACCCAAATTATGACGTCGATAGTCAAACTGCACGATTAGCTGCCCGTTTGTGTTGGGATATCGCCAACGCAATGGCGGAAAAACAGCACAAACCATAATGCATCCCAGATGCCACTGATTATTACGACCAAGCAAGTACTTGGTCATCACGAGAAACTAAAGGAGTCTGAAATGACACAGCGCCAGGGACAAGATCCACGACTTGATACAAGCAGAACAATTCGTGCACCTCACGGAGATAAACTGCGCGCAAAATCTTGGCTAACCGAAGCCCCTCTTCGTATGCTGATGAACAACCTTGATCCTGATGTTGCAGAACATCCACATTCACTGGTTGTATATGGCGGCATTGGCCGAGCAGCGCGAAACTGGGAATGTTACGACAAGATTGTTGAAGTACTTGAAAGACTCGAAGATGACCAAACGCTTTTAGTTCAATCAGGCAAGCCTGTTGGTGTTTTCCCTACTCATAAAAATGCTCCACGCGTGCTTATCGCAAACTCAAACCTTGTTCCGCATTGGGCAAACTGGGAACACTTCAACGAGCTCGATAAACAAGGCTTGATGATGTACGGCCAAATGACCGCTGGCAGCTGGATATACATTGGCTCGCAAGGTATCGTACAAGGCACATACGAAACGTTCGTATCTGTTGCAAAAAAACACTTTGACGGTGAAGCAAAGGGCCGTTGGATTCTAACAGGTGGTCTCGGTGGCATGGGTGGTGCTCAACCTCTCGCTGGTACAATGGCGGGCTTCTCCATGATTGCAGTAGAGTGTGATGAGTCACGTATCGATTACCGCCTACGTACAGGCTATGTCGATAAGAAAGCGACTTCTTTAGATGAAGCGCTAGCTATCATTAAAGAGTCAGACACACCAGTATCGGTTGGTCTACTAGGTAATGCAGCAGACGTTTTCTCTGAGCTGGTAGAACGTAATATCACGCCTGATGTAGTAACAGACCAAACGTCTGCACACGACCCGCTCAATGGCTATTTACCACAAGGCTGGAGCATGTCTCACGCAGCAGAAATGCGTTTGCAAGATGAAGCAATGGTCGTAAAAGCAGCGAAAAAATCCATGGCTGTGCAAGTTCAAGCGATGTTAGAGCTGCAAAATCGCGGCGCCGCAACACTCGACTACGGTAACAACATCCGCCAGATGGCCTTGGAAGAAGGCGTAGAAAACGCATTTGATTTCCCTGGCTTCGTTCCAGCCTACATTCGTCCTCTATTCTGTGAAGGTATCGGTCCTTTCCGTTGGGCTGCTCTCTCTGGCGATCCTGAGGACATTTATAAAACCGACCAAAAAGTAAAAGAGCTAATTCCAGATAATCCGCACTTACATAACTGGCTAGATATGGCTCGCGAACGCATCCAGTTCCAAGGTTTACCTGCGCGTATTTGCTGGGTTGGTCTTAAAGATCGTGAGCGTCTTGGTCAAGCATTCAACGAAATGGTGAAAAATGGCGAACTTAAAGCGCCCGTTGTCATTGGTCGAGATCACTTAGATTCTGGCTCTGTAGCAAGCCCGAACCGTGAAACCGAAGGTATGATGGACGGTTCTGACGCCGTATCAGACTGGCCATTATTAAACGCGCTACTCAACACGGCGGGCGGCGCAACTTGGGTTTCACTGCACCACGGTGGTGGCGTAGGTATGGGCTTCTCGCAACACTCAGGTATGGTTATCTGCTGTGACGGCAGTGAAGATGCCTCACAACGTATTGCCCGCGTGCTGCATAACGACCCAGCAACAGGCGTGATGCGTCATGCTGATGCGGGATACGATATCGCTAAACAATGTGCAGCAGAGCAAGGGCTAGATTTGCCAATGCTCAACGAAGAACTGAAGAAGCTCAAGTAAGGATGAAAGAGATGTTAAATTTAACGCTAAAGCCGGGTCATATTAGCTTAAACGAACTACGCCAAGTGAGCCGTTCACCAGTCAACCTTACTTTGGATCCTGAAGCCATTCCGGCCATTGAAGAAAGCACACAGGTCGTAGACCGAGTCATCGCGGAAGATAGAACGGTTTACGGAATTAACACTGGTTTTGGGCTATTGGCTAACACACGAATAGCACCAGAAGATTTAGAAACACTGCAACGCAGTATCGTTCTTTCTCATGCGGCAGGTATCGGTGAGTTTATGTCAGATGAAACGGTTCGTCTGATGATGGTATTAAAAATCAATAGTCTGTCTCGTGGCTTTTCTGGGATTCGCCTAAAAGTCATTAATATGCTGACCGACCTAGTCAACGCACAAGTTTACCCTTGTGTACCTAAAAAGGGCTCTGTTGGCGCATCAGGTGACTTAGCTCCTCTAGCCCATATGAGCACTGTATTACTGGGAGAAGGACAAGCTCGCCACAACGGTAAAATCATTTCCGGGCAAGAAGCATTAAAAATCGCAGGTCTAGAGCCTATCACTCTGGCGCCAAAAGAAGGCTTAGCGCTACTAAATGGGACTCAGGCATCCACAGCGTTCGCATTGGAAGGCCTGTTTATCGCGGAAGACCTTTTCGCGTCAGCAACCGTTTGTGGTGCAATGTCTGTTGAAGCCGCTCTCGGCAGCCGACGTCCATTCGATCCGCGCATTCACCGTGTACGTGGTCATCGCAGCCAAATGGACGCAGCACTCGCATACCGTCATTTGTTAGACACATCGAGTGAAATAGGTGATTCGCACACTAACTGTGAAAAAGTACAAGACCCGTATTCTTTGCGCTGTCAGCCTCAAGTGATGGGTGCGTGTTTACAGCAAATCCGCAATGCGGCGGAAGTATTACAAGTAGAAGCGAACTCCGTATCAGATAATCCGTTGGTGTTTGCTGAAGATGGTGACATCATCTCTGGCGGTAACTTCCACGCGGAGCCTGTTGCAATGGCAGCCGACAACCTAGCACTTGCGATTGCCGAGATCGGCAGCTTGTCTGAACGTCGTATGGCATTACTTATCGATAGCGCGCTATCAAAACTGCCACCGTTCTTAGTCGACAATGGTGGTGTGAACTCTGGTTTCATGATCGCTCAGGTGACCTCTGCTGCGTTAGCAAGTGAAAACAAAACGCTCGCTCACCCAGCGTCAGTAGACAGCTTGCCAACATCTGCAAACCAAGAAGATCACGTGTCAATGGCAACATTCGCGGCTCGCAGATTGAAAGAAATGGGCGAAAACACTCGCGGTATTCTGGCTGTCGAGTACCTCTCAGCAGCACAAGGCCTAGACTTTAGAGCGCCAAACAAGTCCTCTGAGCGTATTGAGATTGCGAAACAAATGTTGCGTGAAAAAGTATCGTTCTACGATAAAGATCGCTACTTTGCTCCAGACATTGAACAGGCAAACACTCTGCTTAAGCTGGCTATCCACAACACGCTCATGCCAGAGAGCTTGTTACCCAGTGTTCAATAATTAAGCATAACTGGCATTTCACCGAATAAAAAGATGATGAATTGAAGGCTCTACGTTCTGCGTGGAGCCTTTTTATATACGATTAAACATATTGATGGCACTATTTATGAACACCTGTCTACTTTGATGGCTATACTTTACAAGATAGGCGAGCGAAAAGGTCGTTGTTTATTGTTTTAACAAATAAAAGCGTTGCTAAAGTATGCGTTTTTAACGGTTTATCCGCCGAAATAGTGTCTTATTGTTAGGATACGGTGAAGTTTTCACTGGATGGACCATTGCTACGCAGATATTCGCATATAATCCCACACAGTTTTGGTTACTACGTAAAAATTATGTTTCTAACACCTTATTTTTCAAACACTAATCACCAGTTTCAGTTCACTCGCGAACAAGCAAGCCACTTTGCAAAACGTGTCGCAGGTGACTACAACCCAATTCATGATGAAGACAACAAACGCTTTTGTGTCCCTGGGGATTTACTTTTCGCTGTGCTTCTTAGTAAAGAAGGCGTTAGCCAAAAGATGCGTTTTAACTTCTCTGGCATGGTAAACGATGGTGTAGCACTTCATATTGAAAATAAGTGTGACAAAGAAAGCGCTGTTGTTGACGAGGCAGGTAAAGAATACTTACACATGTCCCGTGAAGGTGAAACTAACCACGATCCGGCATTTATTGAGCATGTAGTGACAAATTACGTGCAATTTTCTGGTATGAACTTCCCCCACATCATGGTTCCTCTTATGGAAGAGAAGCAAATGATGATTAACTGCCAGCGTCCATTAGTTATTTATGAAAGCATGGAAGTCGAATTTTCACGCTTAGACCTTACGCATCCAGAGGTGGATTTCACTGGCGCAACATTCGACGTAGAAGGAAAACGAGGTGTAGTCACCTTAAACTTTGCGTTCAAAGAAGACGGTGAAGTCGTTGGTAAAGGTATTAAGCGCATGGTTGCAAGTGGCTTGAAGCCATATGACCAAGAAGCGGTTGACGACCTTGTACGCCGCTTTAATGAACGTAAGGATGCATTCCTAGCAAAGTTCGTTAAGGCAGCCTAGTCGACTGCCCTATCAGAAGCGCACAAAAAACGTGTTTACTAAAAGAAAGCCCAACGTCGACCGTTGGGCTTTCTTTTTATGTCTCATCCAAACAAAACTAAACGCAATGCTTAGAGCCAACGACGAACATGGTTTTTATAATCCACATACTCTTCACCAAACAATCGCTCTAAAACGCGTTCCTCAGGCTTGATTTGAAACCGATTCATATAACTGACAAATATCACGCCACAAAGCACCACACTCAAGTGCTGCCACCACAAACCAGTTGCTATGATTAGAAGCAATAATGCCGTGTACATAGGGTTGCGTGAAAAGGCAAACACACCAGTTCTTACAACAGAAGATGCCGCTTCAGGTTTTACTGGGTTCACTGTGGTTTTTACTTTGCGAAATTCATACACGCCAGCAATGCCCATGTAGCCAGACAACAAAGTTAATACACCTACTACAAATTCAACAAAGGGGACTCGAATGTTCATGCTCGGCGTCAAAACTTTAAGTCCGTACATCAAAAGTATGACTAGCAAAAACACTGCAACAGGTGGGACTTTGAGTTCAAGTTTTCTCAAGATTCATATCCTTTGAAAGGGTCTAAGTACGGTTTCTAAAAAGCCCAGTAAAACTGGGCTTGATTTAGTCCGATTACAACAAAGTTAACAATGCCTGAACGGGATGCTTGGGCTTCGTTCCTTCAAAGCGTTTCACTTGGCTGCGGCAAGAATAGCCTGTAATCAAACATCTCTCGCTATCCAACTTATCTAAGCTTGGCTTCCAGCTTAAATTGTAAATGTCTTTCGACATCGACAACTTATCAACCTCATGACCAAACGTACCCGCCATACCACAACAACCAACAGGTACCGTATTCAAAACTGCACCAAAGTGAGCAAAAATAGCGCCCCACTCTTTTTCCGCATTTGGCATTTTGGTTTTTTCAGTACAGTGCGCAAACAGATACCAAGGTTCCTGCGCCTTATGCTCTCCGCTTTCAAACGCTTCTAGTCTTGGGTAAAGCCATTCGTGGGCTGTTAGTACATCGAAATTACCTCGCTTACTGCCAAGCACTTCAGCGTATTCATCTCGATAACACAGCACCAAAGCAGGATCGACGCCAACTAATGGAATATCCAGATCCGCTACCATCGCCAAGAACTTCGCTGTGTCGGCTGCTGTGTCCTTAAACTGACGTAAAAACCCTTTAATGTGTTGTGCTTTACCATTCGGCTTAAACGGCAGAAGCACCGGATTCATACCCAGCTTTTTCAATAACTTAACGAAGTCTTCAACGACATCAGCGTCGTAGTAACTAGTGAATGGGTCTTGAACAATTAAAACATGCTTGCTCTTTTCAGACGAAGACAAACCACTGAGCGCTTGCAGATCATAAGGCGTTGTCAGCGACTCTACTCGTTGTTTCAAGGTGGGTACTGATAACAACGGCGCATCGACATACCCGACCGTAGATGCCGTTAAACTTTTCACCCACGACTGCTTCAAAACACCATTTACGACACCTGGCGCTTTCGCCATCATCGGCAGCATAGTCTCAATGTTCGCAACCAGATAGTCTTTTGCAGGACGTTGGTAACGAGAGTGATAGATGTTTAAAAAGCGCGAGCGAAAGCTCGGAACATCGACTTTAATCGGACACTGACTCGCACACGCTTTACACGCCAAACAACCATTCATCGCTTCATACACTTCGTGAGAGAAGTCATACTCGTGACGACGATTGATAGAATGACGTACGCGGTCAATCATGGTTTTGATTGATGTTTTGTTTTCTAGTGTTTGTTTTTCTAAGTCAAGAATATCAATGCCTTGCTCAGTAAGCTGACGCAACCACTCACGAACCAAACCTGCACGACCTTTTGGTGAATGACGACGATCGGCTGTTACTTTCATCGATGGACACATTGGCGAGCTGGTATCATAGTTAAAACACAAACCGTTACCGTTACATTCCATCGCTTGTTTAAAGCTGTCACGTACTTGAACGTCAATCTGACGGTCATAGTAACCACGTTTGGTATCGGTAACTTTGACAAGCTCTGCATCACTATCCAGCGGTGTACAGATTTTGCCCGGGTTCATTTTGTTGTGTGGATCGAATGCCGCTTTCACACGTCTCAGTTCAGTAAACAACTCGTCGCCGAAAAACTCAGGGCCATATTCTGAACGGAAACCTTTGCCGTGTTCACCCCACATCAAACCACCGTATTTCGCCACCAGCTTGACCACTTCATCAGACACTTCGTGCATCAATGCTTCTTGGTGCGGGTCACACAAATCCAACGCAGGACGTACGTGAAGCACCCCAGCATCGACGTGACCAAACATGCCGTAATTCAGAGACTTGCTGTCTAACAGTTCTCGAAACTCTACAATAAAGTCCGCCAGGTTTTCTGGTGGCACACAGGTATCTTCAGCGAATGCGACCGGTTTAGCACGACCTTTTGCTGCGCCTAACAAACCCACCGCTTTTTTACGCATGTTGTAAATACGCCCAATGCTCGCTACATCGTTACAAACTTGGTAGCCGATAATGCCCGCTTCTTCTGTTTCCAACATGGTATCGAGCTTGGCGGTCAACG
The DNA here is from genome assembly GCF_033391095.1 of Vibrio sp. Vb0667. Taxonomy (NCBI): domain Bacteria; kingdom Pseudomonadati; phylum Pseudomonadota; class Gammaproteobacteria; order Vibrionales; family Vibrionaceae; genus Vibrio; species Vibrio sp. Vb0667. The sequence goes on from NZ_JAWPOL010000014.1 coordinate 32,033, forward strand.
CTGCAACCTGAGCAGCAACTTCCTCTTCGTCCTGACCTGCGTATTCCACCATATTGATGCCAAGCATCTCTTTATTTGGAACATCGGTAAGTAAATCGCTCACGGTGTGCCAAACGATATCTTGCTTCGCGAGATTAAGCACTTTTGAGTCAACGGTTTCTACAGACAGCGCTTTCGCTTCTACCATAAACGGTGCATTACGCAGTGCAGAATCAAAGCTGTTGTATTTAACGTTAACCAACGTACGCGCTTTCGGAATTGGCGTCAGGTTCAGCTTTGCTTCGGTAATAAATGCCAATGAACCTTCCGCGCCGCAAAGTACTCGTGTGATATCGAAACGGTCACCGTCTTCATTCAAGGCATTTTTTAAATCGTAGCCCGTTAAAAAGCGGTTAAGAGGAGGAAACTTATCTACGATCTGCTGGCGTTTTTCACGACATACGAATTCCGTTACACGTAGCGCCTTGGCAGCAAACTCGTCTTCTTTTGGGTAGCCGTTGGACAGGTCTGATTCTAAAACTGAGCCATCAGCAAACACCGCTTGTAGCGACAAAACATGATCGGATGTTTTTCCGTATTTCAGAGAACCTTGACCAGAAGCATCGGTGTTGACCATGCCGCCAATCGTTGCACGGTTACTGGTAGATAAGTCTGGAGAGAAGAAGTAGCCATAAGGGCGAACTGCGTCATTTAACTGGTCTTTCACTACACCAGTTTGTACACGAACCCAGCCTTCTTTCTCATTAATCTCAAGCACTTTGTTCATGTGGCGAGACATATCCACCACAATACCTTTGGTTAGCGACTGACCATTGGTCCCCGTGCCGCCACCACGAGGTGAAAAGGTAATTCGTTCGTACTTTTCTTTATTGCTCAGTTTCCCGAGGAGAGAAACATCTTCTGTCGTTTTGGGATGAACGACAGACTGAGGAAGTTGCTGGTAAACACTGTTGTCAGTGGCAACCGCTAGTCGACTTGAATATTGGCTTTCGATATCACCAGTGAATCCGGCGTGCTCAAGCTCTTTCAGAAAACTAAGAACAAGAGGATCGACATCAGTTTGCGAGTGTAATCTTGGTAACATTTGCTTCCTGCCCCTACGACGCTGATCCGATCAGCTGCGGGTTGTGTAATTATTTGCTCACTTCTCATACAAATTGGCGCTAAGCGAAAAAAAACACCACAAAAGAGTTAGTGAAGTAATATTCTTTGAATTTCGTCACTTTACAACATTTAAAAAGACGAGCAAATCAGAATCTCGATACAATAATTAAACTTATGCTTTATTTTTTCACGCTTGATGCCTTACATTGGGGAACGAATCGCGTTTCTAGATGAGTTTTCAGAATGAAAAAAAATAAAATTGTGACCACTGAAGATATCCTTCTCAAACTTTGCCAGTCTGTTTCTGGCGTACTTACTTCGGCGACATCTTCTCAAGTAAATTATTCAGCAATGGTGCAAAAAATCCACAAGACTAGCCTCAAACCAGATTTTGGCTGTTTTGTTCTGTTTGATGGCGGATTTACCGGGCTAGTTGTGATTAATTTTACGGCAAAAGCCGCACTGGAGATCTACACCAACTACATGCGTAATATGGGCATGCCAGAAGAAGAACTGGCAATATCTCATACTTCTGACGAGGTAGGCGATGTTCTGGGTGAACTCATGAATCAACTGGTCGGAGACTTCACTAATAAAATTCGTAAAGACCTGCAAACGAACATCACACAAAACCAACCAAAAATGCTGGCGCTGAATAAGCAAGTTATCTTACAAGTTGATACCAACCTTGACCGCCCTCAAGCGCGCAGAGTGACGTTCTCCACCGAAAACAACAATATTTTCTATCTCGAACTAGCAATGGATAAAACTGAGTTCATCCAACTGGAAGAGTTTGAAGTTGCTGAAGACGAAAACCCAGACGACATTTTAGAGGCAACACGTAAACAGTTGGCTGAGAAAGAATCTAAATCGTCGGGATCAAACGATGATGCCGATGACTTGCTCAACCAGCTCGGGTTGTAATTCTAACGAATCTTAATGAAGAATGGCTTCTTAGACACAAGTACGACTTCATACTGATTACGACGAACTAAAACGCCAGCCTCGCTTAATGCGAGGCTTCTTTTTATGTGCTGAAATTATCTTCAGTCCCACCTTGTATTTCGTTTTTATGTCAAAAAAGGTAATATGTCTGACTTCATAAATTTTCTGCTTTCGTTACTGGTTGTCGATGGATAAACAAAAAGCTCTGAAAAAAATCGCCAAGTGCTTAGAACTGGGCAATTCCGCTAATGTTAATGAGGCTGCCAATGCTATCAAAATGGCACATCGCCTCATGCTTAAATATGGTCTCGATAAAGACGATATTGAGTTCATCAGAATGGGAAAAACACAATCTTCTCATCTGCTACCAGCGAACATCAGTTCTACCATATTGCGAGTGATTCGCGGCATTAACACAAAATTCGGTGTCGAAGCAGTATTGTTGAATCACAAAGGGCTCAAACGTGTCGAATTTATCGGTGAAGCAGATCGCGCTATTTTTGCTGCATTTGCTTTCGATATTGTTTATCGCGAGATGAACGAAAGTACCGGACAATTCCGAAACAGCTTTGCTGGCACCGGCACCTCTTCTCAGGAAGTGACTCGCCGTGTGAACTCATTTGTATCTGGCTGGGTGGAAGGCGCGATTGAAAAATTGCCAATTATTTCTCCAGATGAAGAGTCGGCCAATAAAATTAATGACTATATTGATAAAGAATTCCAAAACATTGACCGCGAAACGTTCAAGAAGCAATTGAAAGAAGCGATGAAAAACCTAACTGAAGACTACGAAGTGGGCTTAAAGAAAGGTAGAAAGGTTTCAGTTAACCGTGGAGTGGGCGGCGAACAAGCACGCAAAATGTTGGGCGATTCATCGAAATAGCCAGGATAGTAAAGGATTCACATAAGCAGCAATGACTTCGATGTCTATGGGGCTTACTTTGAGAGCTTTGGCAGTATTGATAGGAATTTTCTTACAGAAACTCTTATCAATCTTACTTTCTCATAACAAATATTAATGCTTGTTTATTCATAATTCGCATCCCATTATGAGGCATGGTTTCGCCTCAGTTTTATACGGAGATTTTCCCTTGAAAAAGATGCCTATTGCACTAGCTCTAGTGCTAGCTCTTACTGGCTGTCAAGCCACTCAACGCCAAAATGCAACAACGGGTGAATACGAAACTAACTCCACCACGCAAGGCGCGCTTATTGGTGCGATCGCTGGCGCAGCAATCGGCCTAGCAACGGGTGATGATGCTAAAGAACGTCGTCAGCATGCACTCATTGGTGCAGCCGCAGGCGGAGCGACTGGCGCTGGCGTTGGTTACTACTTTGACCAACAAGAAGCGGAGTTACGTCGCGCTTTGCTAAACTCTGGCGTACAAGTTCAGCGTGTTGGTGAAAATCAGCTTTTACTGCGTATGGAAAACGGTATCGGCTTCTCTTCAAGCTCTTACCAGCTTGATGCTAGCATCCATAATACTCTACGTGGTGTTGCTCGCATCCTAGTTGAGTACCCAGATACCAGTCTCGTTATTGACGGTTACACGGATAGCACAGGTAGTGAGTCATACAACCAAACGTTGTCAGAGCGCCGTGCAGAGTCCGTACGTCAATTCCTAGTATCTCAAAACGTTGCACCTGGTCGTGCAATTGCACGCGGCTACGGCGAACGTAACCCAATTTGCTCAAACCAAACTTCTGAAGGTCGTGCGTGCAACCGTCGTGTTGAAATCCAGATCTTGCCACTGAAGTAATTTGGTTGCACCATAACGGTAATAATAAAAAATTACCGGAGCAGGCCTAACCATTATCGTTAGGCCTGACATATTAATGTCTGTCAAAACGTCTGCCCTACTCTGCTTATTTAGCCTCAGCTTTTCTGGCTACTCACTTGCCTCTCAAGCTCCAAATGACCCCATCGAACAATACGAGTACGCACAACAATTATTGGCATCAAACGAAGCTGAAGCCTCACCAGAAACGCGCTACTGGCTAGAGCAATCCGCCAACCAAGGTTACCTCCCTGCGCAAAAACACCTCGCGAACGACTTTGCTAAAGGGATAAATGGCGAAAAAAATGAAACACAAGCGTTATATTGGCTAACCTCTATCGCACTCAATGACCCAACCGATCGTGGCTTTCTTCTCGCCGATTTTATTCAGCGCAATCCAGATAAGGTCACAACTTCTCAATTGACTGAAGCCTTGTATCAAATGGCTTCTCAGCATAATCCAGCAGCAGAACAAGCTTATAATCAACTGTTAGAGCTGCGCTTCAACCAGCTACGAGCTAAACAAGTCTCGCAAATAAAGTCGCTCGATAAAAAAGCAGAGCAAACACAAGAAGAGAAAAGCACAGTTGCAAACCCCAAAGTAAAACACTCGCAGTTTCTATGGCTGATTTGGCTAGCGGCGATCCTCATCATCAGCGGCTTAAGTTTCCTCGTGATCAAAAAACTCAAGCAGAATAGAAAAGCGCGTGAAGCCAAAGAGGAAAGCCAAAATCAACGAATGGCGGAAAAAATAAAAGAGCTAGAGTTTACGAACAAGCAACTGAAGCGTCAGTTAGAGAAACTATTCAGAGAATTTAAGAAATCCAAAACTCAGGCAGAAAACCATAAGCTAAGCGTCGCGTGTGCTATGTTTGGCTACACACCACAAACCATCCCTGATTTACAGGCAATCAAGCTACGCTATAGACAGTTATCAAAGCTTTATCATCCTGACACAAGGGGCAGTGAAGAAGAAATGAAGCGACTCAATCATGCCTTTAAGCTCGTTTCACAAAATGTTACAAAACAGTAAAAATAGGTCAGGATACTTTGGCTGCCATGCTTTTATTCCCATATAATCAAACACCGCAATCGATCTCCCTCTCAAAGAAATTAACAGACATTTAACTTAAGTCTCGCTTTTATGCCATAATGCCCGGCGCAAAATAACACCTAACGACTCAAATTAATCTAGGTGGGGAGAAAATCAATGTTCACTGAAGAAGGCACCTGTGATTGGTGTAAAAAACCTAGTCTTGTAACTCGTCACGATTATTTAGATGGCAAGCACCATTACTCATGTAAAGCTTGTTACGACATGGCAAAAATCGACGTGCGCCTATTTAACCAAGGCGAATTGCAAATGCGCGAACGCTTGCAACGAGCGAGCTAAGCAAGACGGAATCAATGGAACTGATTTTCAAAGGCGCCTTTTAAGGCGCTTTTTTGATCGGCCAAGCCTATTTCCAATTTCTATCTCGTATTCCCTCCTATCCTACATAGCACGTCGCATCGGTTATCAGCCCTCTCTTACTGTATACAAACCACTGTCCATGAAACAACACCTGTATATACAGTAGTAAACCCCTGTATGTATCTCGTCCAGTTTTCTACTCACCTCACATTTTTAAATTGATGTTAGACATATCAAAAATGAAAAACAACCACATAAATTCAATTACTTAGAATCAAATCCTTTTATTTCCTTCTCAAAAAACCGCAAATAACTTTTGAGAAACTGGTTGATCAGGTCACCAAAACAAACTACTGTATACACATACAGCATGTATAAAGGAACAGTAAGATGCAGTTACAAAGTCAATCTCATACATACTCTCGTTACAACGTATTGGCACAAGCAACTAAGCCCATGGCCGTTTCGGATCAGCTTCTATCTAAGCTGGCTGTTTTATCGCAGCAGAAACAATGGATTTTGTTTACAGCAGACTGCCCTCGTCCAGACTTTGAACAACTCACTGCTTCTAATATTTGCTGTAAAAACGTTATTCAAATGAAGCCCTCTCAACAGCTTTCAGAAGTCGAGATCGTGATAAAAGCCATCCGCTCAGGCAATGCCAGTGCTGTTGTCGCATCCAATAAAATTGCACTTATGAATCAATCTATGTTGCGCGACATGGCGCAGCGCTATCAGTGTGAAGTCTTTTTCGTCGAAGGCAGAGTTAATAAGTACCACTAATAAGTTCGACGTTATCCATCCTGCATCTCGCCTCCTTTTTAAGGGGGCATTTTTTTGTATTAAAGAAAACAAGCAAACGTTTGCTTTTTCTCTGGCGAGTTAAAATAGTTCTGGTATGATGCCCACATTCGATTTATTCAGCGCCCACATTTTGCTGAATATCTTCTCTTTCTGACGTTTGATTAAGATGATAGGAATGTCGCAATGAGCCTTGCTAATCAAGTACTTGCCGTCAATGACGACCTGCCAATTCGCACCCATAAACCCGTTCATAGTGGAAAAGTTCGTTCAGTTTACTGGTTAACTGAAGAAGACAGCGCCCGACTGATCAAAGAAAAAGGATACGATGTCGCTCCAGATGCGCCTTTGGCTATCATGGTGATTAGCGACCGAATCTCTGCATTCGATTGTATTTGGCATGCTGAAGGTGGTCTTAATGGTGTCCCGGGTAAAGGGGCTGCGCTTAATGCGATTTCTAATCACTGGTTCAAACTGTTCAAAGAAAATGGCTTAGCAGATAGCCATATTCTAGACATTCCTCACCCTTTTGTTTGGATTGTACAAAAAGCCAAACCGGTAAAAATCGAAGCCATCTGCCGCAAATACATCACGGGTTCGATGTGGCGCGCTTACGCAAATGGCGAGCGCGAGTTTTGTGGAATCCAACTTCCTGAAGGGTTAGGAAAAGACAAAGCACTGCCAGAGTTGCTAATGACCCCATCCACAAAAGGCATTCTAAAAGGCATTCCCGGTGTGCCAGAAGCGGATGACGTAAATATTACTCGTCAAAACATCGTAGACAACTACGAAGCATTTAACTTCTCAAGCGCTGACGATATCGCACTCTACGAAAAATTGCTGAAAGAAGGCTTTAACGTTATCAGCCAAGTGTTAGAAGAAATCGACCAAATCTTTGTCGATACCAAATTCGAATTTGGTTATGTTCATGATGCTGCTGGCAATGAAAAGCTGATTTACATGGATGAAGTGGGTACACCAGACTCGTCTCGTATATGGGATGCTAAAGAGTACCAAGCAGGTCACATCGTAGAGAACTCAAAAGAAGGTTTCCGCCAGTTCCTACTTAACCACTTCCCTGACCCAGATATCTTGCTAAACAAAGAACGTATGCCAGAGCGTGAAGCACTCGCTCGTGATAATGCTTTACCCGTCGAATCTTTGATGGCGATTTCGAGCACCTACATTGGTATTGCCGAGAAGATTACAGGCAAGCCGATTCATTTGAGTGAGAATCCGAAAGCGGAAATCATCGAAGTTCTGAGCAAAGAATACGGATTGATTGACTAGCACTGTCGCTAGATTGCTAAACGCTTTCCAATAAAAAGTCCGCACTAGCTTGCGGACTTTTTTCATATTAGGTTCAGTTTAGCTGATGTTTAACGTAGTGCCATCTGTTGTAAAGGCTGACTTAGTCGTCACCTGATATGTTTTGTCTTTAATCGTTGATACGAAATACCAGGTCGACTCTGCCTTGTCGGGCGTAAAAGTAACGCGCATAAAGCCACGCTGTTTGATGTCTGCCCACTGTAATTCTGACACTAAGTGCGGCAGCGTGTATTCCATTTGAGCGATCGCGACAGGGTCTAACGCGAGGTAGGCCTCTAACCCAGGGGAACTCACCGAGCTAGTCGCAAACTCTACCCCGATAGGATGCTTAGATACGTCTTTAAGCTCACTTGCCCATGCGTTGTGCGTATCTCCTGCCAAGCAGACAAAGTTACCACTGCTGGCTTTGGCCAGTTGATAAACTTTCTCTCGCTCAACGTAGTAACCATCCCATGCATCTAGGTTATATGGCAAAGCAATGGTATCTAAACTTGGGTCAGAGAGATAACCCGTAATCGCAGAGTTTACCGCTAATAACGCCTCTGTTTTTTGTTCTTCAGTGGCAGTAAACAATTGAAACATCGCGGTCATAACCGAACTTGGCAACTCCATACGAGACATTAACACTTGTTGCCCTAGCACATTCCAAGTTGCGTCGTGCGTACTGAACGCATCCATCAGCCAAGCGAGTTGGTCACCGCCTAACAGCTCTCGGTCTTGACTGCGCGACTGAGCAACTAAACCGCCAATAGCTTCCATCGTTGGTGAGCTGAGCGAGAAATAATCCAACGGTTTATCACGCCCCACAAGTCGCGTGTCGAGCATCATCAAATTGACTAAACTTCCAAACGAAAACTGACGGTAAATCAGCATGTTTGAGAAAGTGTTTTCACGAACGGGCAACCATTCTGTCCACGCGGCAGCCGCAGCTGCACGACGATCATTAAAACTGCCTTCCTCTTCTTGATGGTTTTCCGCACCATTTTTCCAACTATCATTTGCAAGCTCATGGTCATCCCAGACAGCAATCATTGGTAGGCTCGCATGTAACGCTTGCAGATCAGCATCTTGGCGATATTGCGCATACCGTTTTCGGTAATCATCTAAGGTAATACATTCAGTGCCTTTGCTTGGCTCTCGCCCTAGTGCCTCAGCATCTTCACTAGCGTAGCCACCAGCACCATACTCATAAATGTAATCACCGAGATGAAGCACCACATCAAACGGGTCTTGCTCATGTTGATTTAAAATCTCTCGATACACATGGAAATAGCCAGCAGGATAGTTTGCACAAGAAACAACCGCCATGGATGCCTTTTCTACACCATCCTCTGGTAATGTTTGAGTTTGCCCGACTTCGCTAGTGACATCTCCAACCATGAATCGATAGTAGTAGCGAGAATTTGCGTTGAGATTTTGAACATCGACTTTTACCGTGAAATCTCGGCTCGTGTCTGTGGCAAAAGTGCCACTTTGCACGATATCAGTAAAATTTTCGTTAGATGAAACTTGCCAGCTTACATCTGCGTAGCTTGCTGAGGTCGTAACACGAGTCCAAATGATTACTTGTGTTTGAGTAGGATCTCCACTCGCCACTCCGTGCTCAAAGGTAACCGCAACAGATTCACTAGCATCGCTACCACAGCCCACCAGCCCGGTAACAATCGCCGTTGAAGAGGCAGCTTTCATAAAGTCTCGACGAGACAAAGACATATTGACTTCCTTTCTTATTGTGTTTGTTTTTATGCCCAAATGACGTGGTGACTCAATCATCCTTGTATGCCAATAAGGGACGTTAATTCGAACTTACAGTACCAACCACTTAGTCGGTAATTTGTCCTAAAAACACAAAGTTAGAAGCTAGTTATGACAATTGCATTTCCAAACGTTACATTTTTGTTAATTTAAGTGCAAATACTCTATATTCATCACACTTCCTAAGACCTGTGACAAAAACCTCAAAATAAAAAAGCGACCTACTTTGAGGTCGCTTTTCATTGCACTATTGTTAAGTAGTACATCGATGAAGTGGAAATACTCAGCCTAAAACTTGATGTTAAGAACATCTTGTTCTGACGTGTCCACTTTCAACTGACTGCGAGATTCTATGTACTCGATTTGCTGAACATCGAGCGAATATGGCATAACGACTCGCAATTCATTGATCCCTTCATGTTTAGCTAGCTGGGTTAAGCGGACCAAATTGGATTCATCACTTTTACGAGAAGACATCGATTTTAATGCGGCATCCCACAACCGATCTTCAGGCTTGCTCAATTCCGCAATGTTCTGTTTCCACATCAAACCGAAAATAGGCGCGATGGTGGCAAATGCCTCTAAAAAGGTCCATTTCTTACTACCTGTCGCTCCTAAAAAGCTAGTGTAGTCGAATTCAATGCACGTCTTTCCTTGTTGATCCATTCTATGCCCCCGACACTCGAAAATGAGATATACCAAATATCGTTCAACTGTTTTGATATAGCAATGGGATATAAAACATTCGTCTTTTATGCCCTAATTTACATACAAAAGGAAATATTAAAACCAGCTTTGTAACAACTGATGTACAGCTTCGCCATATATAAGCATTCAATTGATTAATATTTCAATTAAGAAACTAAAAACAACACGCAAGTAACGCTATCAATATGAAATCATTATAGGTTCACCAAGAAAATATCAATTCTTGTCACAACGTCATCCGCCGACCTACTTCACATCAATCACTCGACTGGCCTTTTTATACTGTATCTTCCAACCCGCCCAACGTGGCAGCTCCCAACGCTTCGGGTCTCCCTTTCGGTTTCCCTCTCGATAAACGACCTGTACCAGCTTGCGAGACGCGTAATACTCGACATCTAGTTGGAGTTCTGGCAGCGAAAGTTCTAAAGGGTACTGCTCCGTGAAATCGTCGTATTCCCATTCTGGGACACCATTAAATGTTAAGTCTTCTGGTTCAAACAACGCCATATCATCGACATTTTCAACGCCTAATGTTTCCAACTGATCCTTTAACCAGCTAGAAAATGTCAAGGAGGCCAAGTCGTTAACCTCTTCTCCTTCGACATTAAGGCCCAATGCGTTGTAGAGTTTCCAGTGTTGGATTTGTTGTTTTCTTTGAGAAGCAAATCCTGGTAACAGTGTCTCGTCTTCTATCATTTCGACAATAGACTGAACAGCAACATCACCTTTTAACGCTTGATGTTCAGTACAGATTGTTCGTCCGGCGTAGACCAAATGCATCGTTGCTCTTGGGGTCTCCTCTTCATAATTCGTCTCACCTTGTTGCCACTCCCCTAGCTCAAGTTCGCGTAATAATGTCAGCGGGATAGGCATCATAACCGATGCGAGGTTCAGTGTTTGCTTAACGCCTCGTCCTGGCACGCTATGGCTATCTAGCACGATGGCCGCTTCTTCTTTATCAGGAAAGCGGCTGTTACGCCCAACCAGCATCTCGACTACGCCATTTCCTAGAGCATCTCTTCGACGAGCTCGTCGGACAAACACAAGCTCAGGGTGCAATGAGGCGATGGAGAAAAAGAGCGCTTCACGTTTATATCGAGAGGCAACGTCAAGTTCCGGTAATTCAAATACTTCTCGCATTTGTTTCGCTAAACCTTGCGCCTCTTCGAGTGCGCTGGCATCAATGACAATGCCCGGAAGTCGCTCCCCCCGAACCAAACGGATCAGTAAAGAGGCATCACACCCGTATGGCTCCTCTTGAGATAGAAGCTCAGCAACTTCACCACTTTGTCGCTGATAGAGCTGCGCAGGCACAGATAAGGCGGCAGCCAAATCAATCATTGCTTCCTTCTCTGGCTTCGCTTGAATTCTGGTAACAAGATCGGCAAACAGTGCATCAATGGGTAGTGGATATACTTTTCTCCCATGCTGCGTGACATTGCCATCCTCATCAATCGCTTCCATAGATAACAACGTCGAATGAGATGCCTCTAGCGACTTTGGGGGAATTGAGTCGAGAAAATCGAGTGTTGAGAGACGGTACCCACAACAAGCCGCTGCCAGCATGGGCTCGACGAGCTCTTCTCTGTGTAATTCTGGAGGTGTCACCAACTCTAAAGGCGCGTGCTCACCATATAGACGAATACAAGCCCCTTCGGTAACGCGACCTGCTCGCCCCATTCGCTGCGCGGCACTGGCCTTAGAAATGTTGGTTAATGTCAGTGCTGTACGTCCATTTCGTTGTACAGTTCTGCGCTCTAAACCACTATCGATTACCACACGGATATTAGGAATGGTCAGAGAGGTTTCCGCGACGTTGGTTGCCAATACGACTTTCCGTTGCTTTTGTACCGTCAGCGCACGATGTCGTTCTTCATCACTGACCGAGGCATGAAGTTTAACCACCATGACATCACTGCTGCTTTGTAGCATCTGCGCGCATTGGGCGATCTCTTTGCGTCCTGGGAGAAAAACAAGAATATCGCCATCTTCATCTTCCAGTGCTTCTTTTACCGCTCCGACAACTTCCTGTTCACATCCCTTTTTGTTCGGTAAATAGCGGCTGTCTGTGGAACGATGTGTCACCGTGACTGGAAAGCAACGTCCCTCCGAACTCAGGCGCTTAGCATTCAGGTAACGAGCAAGCTTTTCGCCTTCTAAGGTAGCGGAAGTGACGATCAATCGATGTTGATTTTCTTGCTTCAAAATGGCGGTTAATAGATCAATATCCCAGCGTCGCTCGTGAAATTCGTCCACTATCACGACATCAAAGTCTGCTAGCTTGTTTTCCGAAAACCAACGCAGTGCAACCCCCGGAGTCACAAATACAACTTCGGTTTTTTCATCAAAGTAGGTATGAAGCTTGATCGCGTAACCGACTTTGCGACCTATTGGCCCTCCAGATTGCTCCGCAAGAAATTCAGCCAGCGAGGTACAAGCAATTCGACGTGGTTCAATAACCAGAACGCGTCCGTGTTTTGCCGCCCACATGGGCAAGCGGGTAGATTTACCCGACCCGGTTTCGGCTTCCACCACAAGATGGTTAAGGCTTACATGATGGTCAAACTCGGCTTGCAGGCTGTCGATAGGTAGTTGAAACATAGAAATTGGATTTGATTTGATGATGCAAAACATTATACCCAAGTAAAAAAATCATGCTTTAGGTATCTCTAAACAACCAACATTGCCGATATTTTCGTCGGTATCTGAATTTTTTTGCGACATTACATTGATGTGCATCAACGCATGTTTACAACTAAATAGTGAACCCGTTAAAATTTGGTGCGCATCCTTCAACCCTACATAAGGCACCCAATGAACAACGATAAACGCCCACTATATATTCCATATGCGGGTCCGGCTCTTTTAGCAACCCCTCTTTTGAACAAAGGCAGTGCATTCTCTGCTGAAGAACGTAGTTCATTCAACTTAGAAGGTCTGCTTCCAGAGTCGACCGAAACTATCCAAGAGCAGGTGGAACGTGCCTACCAGCAATACAAAAGTTTCGAAAGCGATATGGATAAGCACATTTATCTGCGTAATATCCAAGACACCAACGAAACATTGTATTACCGCCTCGTGCAAAATCACATTTCTGAGATGATGCCTATCATCTACACGCCGACTGTTGGCGCAGCATGTGAAAACTTCTCTAACATTTACCGTCGTGGTCGTGGTCTGTTCATTTCATACCCGAACCGTGACCGTATTGACGACTTGCTGAACAACGCAGCAAACCACAACGTTAAAGTGATTGTTGTGACAGATGGCGAACGTATCCTTGGCTTGGGTGACCAAGGTATCGGCGGCATGGGTATTCCTATCGGTAAACTGTCACTATATACCGCGTGTGGTGGTATCAGCCCTGCTTACACGCTACCAATCGTGCTTGATGTGGGTACCAATAACCCGCAACGCTTAGCTGATCCGATGTACATGGGTTGGCGTCATCCTCGTATTACGGGTGCAGAATACGATGCATTTGTAGAAGAGTTTATCCAAGCGGTACAGCGCCGTTGGCCTGATGCTTTGATCCAGTTCGAAGACTTTGCTCAGAAAAATGCGATGCCTCTTCTTGAGCGTTACAAAGACCGCGTGTGTTGCTTCAATGATGATATTCAGGGTACTGCTGCTGTTACTGTTGGCTCTCTACTTGCAGCTTGTAAAGCAGCAGGAACTCAGCTTTCTAAACAACGTATTACCTTCCTAGGCGCAGGGTCTGCTGGTTGTGGTATCGCAGAAGCGATCATCGCACAAATGGTATCGGAAGGAATTTCTGACGAGCAAGCTCGCTCACAAGTTTACATGGTTGACCGTTGGGGTCTGTTACAAGAAGGCATGCCTAACCTTCTTGATTTCCAACAACGCTTGGTGCAAAAGCATACCAATACGAAAGAGTGGGAAAATGAAGGAAATGGCTTCTCACTACTCGATGTTATGCGTAACGCCAAGCCAACGGTACTAATTGGTGTTTCTGGTGCGCCTGGCCTATTTAGCCAAGAAGTCATCGAAGAAATGCATAAACACTGTAAGCGTCCGATTGTCTTCCCACTGTCGAACCCAACAAGCCGCGTGGAAGCGACACCGAACGACATCATTCGTTGGACAAATGGTGAAGCACTGGTTGCAACAGGTAGCCCATTTGAGCCAGTGGTTCATGAAGGTCGCACTTACCCTATTGCACAATGTAACAACAGCTACATCTTCCCAGGCATTGGCCTTGGTGTACTTGCTGTCAATGCAAAACGTGTCACTGACGAGATGCTAATGGAATCAAGCCGCGCGCTCGCAACATGTTCTCCTCTAGCAATCAACGGTCGTGGGGCTCTACTTCCACCACTAGAAGAGATCCACTTAGTATCGAAAAAAATCGCATTTGCCGTTGGTAAAAAGGCAATTGAACAAGGTGTCGCATTAGAAATTACTGATGAAGCATTGAACGTGGCGATTGAACAGTCGTTCTGGCAACCTGTTTACCGCCGTTACAAACGCACTGCGTTCTAAGCTTGAGACAATTCGTTTAATAATTAGCCCCTACCATGTAGGGGCTTTTATTTTTTTATCATCCTAACCAGATTTTGGCATAAATGGGCTTCTCTCTTTTTGTTTCTATCAGATATGATGAGAACTACATTTTTAGTTAAGGATATAAAACGTTTTGTTGTTTTCTCGCATAAGATCAAAGTGGAAGCTGAAATTTTCCTGGAAGCGATTTGCTTTGATTTTGTCGATCTCTGCACTTAGTCTGCTTGTTTCTGTTATTGCCATCGACCGGTGGGTGGTTTTACAAGCCAAAGAGAGCATTTTCACTGAATACGAGCAAATCCCTCAACATGAGGTTGCCGTAGTTCTTGGTACCAGTAAATACATCGGAAAGATCCTCAACACTTACTACACTCATCGCATTAATGCGGCGATTGAGCTTTACAACCAAGGCAAAGTAAAACAGTTTTTATTGAGTGGTGATAACGCCCACCGTTCATACAACGAACCGTGGACAATGAAACGCGACTTACTTAAAGCAGGCGTGCCTGAAGAAGTGATTCACCTTGATTATGCTGGCTTTCGTACCTTAGATTCGATTGTACGAGCGAAAAAAATTTTTGCTTCGGAGCGATTTCTGATTGTGACTCAGCGCTTTCACTGTGAACGCGCACTGTTCATCGCTGATGCTTACAGCATTGATGCCCAGTGTCTCGCGGTAGCAGGGCCGACGGCCAACAAGCAAAAAACATCGATGCGTGTTCGAGAACTGCTAGCCCGTGTGAAAGCGTTTTTAGACCTGTACATTATCAATACGCAGCCTAAGTTCCTTGGCCCTCAAGAACCTATCGTTGCAGTAAAAGAGCCAAATAAAGCAGATAACGAGCCTCTTCAAGTCCCCGTCGAATAGAGGAATAACGTGGCTCACAAGCCTAGTAACATTTCTATAAAACAAATGGGTAGTTTTCTACCCATTTCCAATTCTCAACATCACACTTTCTAATTTGCTCTACGATTCAGGCAAAACTCTTTTTCGCATTCAAAGTAACATTTCATCAATAAATAACTACAAGTCAGTTACTTTGCCATAAAAAAACCGACAAAAGGCAATGCAAAAGGAGCACTACCCATGACCGCACTCGCTGTGACATTGAAGAATTGGTTCTTCACTCGCAACAGCATGATTTTGAACGCGAATATCCTATTGTTCATTATCTTGTTTAATACCTTACCCTTTGAACCACAAGTAGTAACCGGCCTGAGCATCTTAGTTTTTGTTGCTATTTTGTGGCTAACCGAAGCGATTCACGTCAGCATTACTGCGCTGCTCATACCACTACTTGCGGTATTTTTGGGTGTGTTCAACACTCAAGCCGCACTGAATAACTTTTCCAACTCCATCATTTTTCTATTTTTGGGTGGTTTTGCACTAGCTGCGGCTCTACATAAACAAAAGCTAGATCAAGCTATTGCAGATAAAGTACTATTGCTCGCAAGAGGAAAAATGTCTGTCGCTGTATTCATGCTATTTGGTGTGAGTGCTGGCCTGTCAATGTGGATTTCAAACACCGCCACCGCCGCGATGATGTTACCGCTTGTGCTGGGTGTGATGACAAAGCTAGACGCCAAGAAAAACCACAACACCTTTTTGTTTGTTCTACTCGGTATCGCTTACAGTGCTTCAATTGGTGGTATTGCAACACTGGTTGGTAGCCCACCAAACGCAATTGCAGCAGCTGAAGTTGGCCTTAGCTTCACTGAATGGATGAAGTTTGGTGTACCTATTTCCCTAGTATTAATGCCAATCGCTATCCTCGTATTGTACACGATGACTAAGCCTGACCTTAGCCACAAGTTTGACCTTGACCATCAACCAGTCGAATGGACAAACGGCAAAATGATTACGTTGGCGATTTTCTTACTGACCGTGACGTTGTGGATATTCAGTAAGCCTATTAACGCTATGCTGGGTGGCTTCGCGAAGTTCGATACTCTTGTAGCTATTGGCGCCATCCTTCTACTTGGTGCTTCTCGCGCCGTCGAGTGGAAAGATATCGAGAAAACAACCGACTGGGGTGTGTTAATCCTATTTGGTGGTGGTATCTGTTTGAGTAACGTCCTAAAAACAACCGGAACAAGCGTATTTTTGGCTCATAGCTTGTCAGGCTTCCTTGAGCAAGCTGGTATTCTCTTAACGATTCTTGCAGTGGTTGCTTTTGTTGTCTTCTTAACTGAGTTTGCGAGTAACACCGCCAGTGCTGCACTACTTGTCCCTGTATTTGCGACCATTGCAGAAGCCTTAGGCATGTCTCCGGTTATTCTTTCTGCACTGATTGCCGTCGCTGCATCTTGTGCATTTATGTTACCAGTTGCAACACCTCCAAACGCGATTGTGTTCGGTACGGGTCATATCAAGCAAAAAGAAATGATGCGAATTGGTTTCGTATTAAACATTGCCTGTATTGCTGCACTAACGCTTTTCGCTTGGTTGTTCTGGTAAAAATAGCAAGTTCGATTAGCACTACACTGCTGCTCACGGTAATCGTATCGATAACCCAAACTCCCCCCCAAGTGGTGTTCAGCAGTTTCCCTCTTGGTGGCCAGTTGGCCACCTTTTTTCTTTCCTTTAAGTGAACGGCTATCAGGCTTGCTTCTTTTCGCAAGCAAGTAAACCATAATGAGCTTCCACTCGGTTGCGACCATTGCGCTTCGCCTGATACAACACTTCGTCAGCTCTCGCCATGGTTTCTGAGACGCGTTCATTCTGCATTTGGGCAACGCCAATACTGCAAGTTAATGATTCACCGTGCACCCACAAATGATCCTCCACATTTTTGCGAATCATTTCTGCCTTCTCTAACGCTTGTTCAATATTGGTATCAGGGCAAAATACGACAAACTCTTCGCCGCCCCAACGAACGAGTCGATCGTCTGAGTAAATAGAAGTCGCTACCACCATGACAAATTCGCGCAATATGTCATCCCCCATTTGGTGCCCAAATTTGTCGTTCACCTTTTTAAACTTATCCAAGTCCAAATAGAGAATACTGAAGGTGTTATGCCCCCAGCGAACCTGACGAGATTGTTGTTCCAGCCAGTGTTGCACAGCATATCGGTTCATCGTGCCCGTCAAAGCATCTCGATGCGCTAACTCTGCAAACTCATAGTTTTGAGCTCGCAAAGTATCATTCACCTTTTCCAAATGACGGTGACGCTTTTGCGCTTTTTCATAAGCCACTCTATTTTTTCGTAACTCATGCAGTGAAAAAGCCAGTCCAAGCGCCATCCAAGAGAGTAATAATGCATACAACAATGTTTCTTGCGCAAGGTAAGCGCCTTCAAACTCAATTTTATCAATCACAATTCTATGTTTACCAAGTGCCGCACCAGACCCAGTTGCAATATCAATACGTGTGATGTTTGAAAATTCAGGTGCAGAGTGCTCAATCGCGACTCCGTTATCTGCTAACCACCAGGTCATCACCTGAAGATTTTTAATCGGAATTTCGACAATATCGATCGAACCCGACGGAGAAAACTGCATGCCATTATATTTAATGGTGTACTCGTCGTCCGGCTTGGAATACTCAGAATTATAATTGCGAAGATACAAACGTAGGTCGTGGCTAGGGTTAGCCCCTATTCCTGCCTCTTCATATCGCACCTTCAATCGAATCGTATGGTAGTTGGAAAGGTCAATACCCTGTGTTGGCGTTGCTGAATCGGTATAAACCGAGATTCCGCAGTAAGGCCAAGCATACGAGCTCTGCTTTAGTTCACAGCTAAGAACTAGGCTTTGCCGATCGTATGTGATATCAGCCTCACTCACACCTCCTTCACTGGCATCTTTAGTTGCATAGATATTGAAATGCTCAGGTGTAATGGTCAGCTTTCGCGTATCGCCAAGCACACTATAAAGGGCAACCAAACTGATAGTGCAAATAGAAAGAGCAAAGATAAAGTTATGGATCCACTTCATGGGCAAGTGACCTGCTGAGATTATATGCAATACGTGAGGTTCAATAATTTCAAAAAATGAAATCAAGGTGATTTATCAAGAAATAAAATCACTTTCTCATTCAATTCTTAGTTTCGACACATAGTAACGGATTTTGAACCGTTATCACGTTTTAAAATTTCTAAAAAGTGCAGCTCAACTTCTATTTGCGAAGCATTTCACAGCCATAATTTTTAGAAAATAAAACACGATGCATAATAATTTAGTGCAAGACATTTACTTTAAAGCTCCTGTCAACCCTGCATCTCTTCTCCACTTCAGTATATACTGTGCAAAAACACAATAATGAGTAATGTCATGTCATTAATTGCAACTGGCACGCTAAACAAAATGCGTGCTTCTCTGGACGGTGCCGTCAACTACCGTCTTCCTGTCGGTGAGGAAGAAATCGACTTAACTCCGTTTCTGGGTAAAACGCTCACACTGACTCACACTGGCAATATTTTTTGTTGCTCATGTGGAAAGAAAACGAAAAAGAGTTATTCGCAAGGCCACTGTTTTGTATGCATGAAAAAGCTAGCAAGCTGCGACATGTGTATCATGAAGCCAGAGACCTGCCACTACGATCAAGGGACTTGTCGCGAACCACAATGGGGTGAAGAGAATTGCATGGTGGATCACTTTGTCTACCTGTCCAACACATCCAGCTTAAAAGTTGGTATTACTCGTCATACTCAAATCCCGACTCGTTGGATTGACCAAGGCGCGACTCAGGGCTTGCCAATTTTTAAAGTAAAAACTCGCCATATCTCCGGTTTAATTGAAGTTGAACTGGCGAAACATATCGCAGACAAGACCAATTGGCGCACACTGCTTAAAGGTGACGGTGAACCTATGGCATTGCAGGACCGTTTTGCTGAGCTATTGCCTTTAGTCGAAGAGAAAATTGCCGAGATAAAACAGCAATTCGGCGAAGATGCCATTGAAGTATTAAACGAAAGCATTACCGACCTTAGCTACCCGGTACAACAGCACCCAACGAAGATCACTTCGCATAACTTCGATAAAAACCCGGTTGTTACTGGCACTTTGCAAGGCATTAAAGGTCAATACCTCATCTTTGATACTGGCGTTATTAATGTAAGAAAATTCACTTCCTATGAAGTTGAAGTTAGTGAGTAATCGCTTGTAAAACGCGTTGATTCAAATAAAAACGAAAAAAGCTCGAGTTTGACTCGAGCTTTTGTTTTTCTATTAGGAAGAAATCGTTAGTTATGCGTCAAGGATGCTTTCTAGCACATCGAATAACATATCGACTTCTTCTATTGTATTGTAATGCATACAACCAATTCGCACTACACCACCCGATTCTTCTAAACCAAGTTGACGAACTAAGCCCAACGCATAAAAGTGACCATTCCATACACAAATGTTATGTTCACCCAGTGTTTTCGCGATGAACTCTGGAGAATATCGGTCAAACGTTAGCGCAAAAGTTGGCGTGCGGAGTTGGCTATCTTCCTTTGCGATACCGAATAGATTGACACCATCTAATGCATTCAAACGCTGTAAGAAACGCTCACTCAAGCGCTGCTCATGTTGTTCATACAGTTGGTAGCTTTGCTCCAACCGTTGGCGAAGAGGTAAACCGACTTCACCAAATTGAGCCAGATACTCAACCGCAGAAACGACACCAGCAAGACCTTCAAAACTTTGCGTTCCTGTTTCAAATCGACCAGGGCCTATATTAGTGGCAGGCTCGACTTTGTAAGGGCGAATACTGTGGAGCCACTGATCGGCTATGTAAGCAATACCAACGTGCGGTCCGAAAAACTTGTAAGCTGAGCAAGCTAAAAAGTCACAACCTAACGCTTGAACATCAACCAAATGATGAGGCGCATAATGGACGGCATCCACATAAACTTGTGCCCCAACATTGTGCGCCATGCTGACTACTTGCTGTACATCCACAATAGAACCCGTCGTGTTCGATGCATAAGTCACAGCGACAAGGCGCGTTTTATCAGAAAGAAGGCGGCTTAAATGCTCCATATCCAGCGTACAATCTTCTTCGTTGATACGAACTTGATGAACCGTAACGCCTTTATCTTCTGCCGCTTGCTGCCAGCTGGATACATTTGAATAGTGATCCAAAGCGGAAACAATGATCTCATCTCCTGCTTGCCAATCTCGACTAATCGCGCGACTAAGCTGAAAGGTTAGTGAGGTCATATTGGCACCGAAGACAATATTGCCAGATGAAGGGGCATTAAGTAGAGCCTGAGCCGACTCACGCGCATTTTGCATTACGTCAACAGTCACTTGGCTAGAAAAATAATGCCCGCCTAAGTTAGCGTTGAAACGACCTAAATACCCTACCATGCTGTCTAGTACTGATTGAGGCACTTGTGAGCCGCCTGGACCATCAAAAAACGTCACGGGCTTGTCGTTGTGGTATTGAGCCAACGCCGGAAATTGCTCTCTGATCTGATTAAGATTGAAGTTCATTACGCTTATCCGTAGCCGTGAGTACAAATACATCCATATGGCCCGCTTCGTCATCAATAACAGAGCGGATTGGGCACGCGTTATGCCACAGCTTGCTATCAGCCAAGATTGCGACCTCTCCGGTTTCTAGCACTTTACGGAAAAATGGGGCTTGGTTATGGCTGCTGTACAGCATGATGTCGCCACCGATGATGTTATGGCGTCCCACACCAACCATTGCAATGTGATCAAAACCGTCTTGGTGCACACCTTCAGGTGCTACTTGGGTTTCTTCTTCCAGTGCCCTGATACGGATTTGGTGAATTTCTATTTCTTGACCGTTTGGCAGATGATTCGCATTGACAAACAATTCACACATTTCTCGAAAGCCATCGCTGGTAAGAATATCCTTCTCAATTGGCTCGAATTGTCTTACTACATCACCTTGAAATCGGTTGATATCAGAGGATTGAACAAAGCTATTTTTATTTAAGTCGATGACTTTGCCGTTATCAAAACCAACCACAGAATAACGTCGTAGTCGATACTGACCATCTGCATGTTCGGTACGAGGCAGTTCTTCAAACGATGGGGAAAGCTGCTCAATTGCTGCCATGCTGAGCTGTGTTAAATGTAGAGTATTCTCACGTGAATGTAACATCATTTGCTCCTTTAATGAGGCACATTAATTAACATTTAATTTACACGCTAGGTTACGCAAATATTCTGCAATTACCAGCTTTTAACGTTGATAGCTTCAACAAAACAACAAAAACAACACATCAAACCAAATGAAGCCAAAAAAATAGAGCCATGTTTCAGTTTTACGCTTTGACAATATTTGAAACTAGACTTCTCTACTACGAATAGAATTTTATGCTAGAAGTCAACGTTCTCTATCAATATTTAGTGGGTTCTAATCTATAACCAATTATTCGATCACAATCGTTGTTTATGCTTTTAAAGCACTAAGAATTTCCATACAATCGAGGGAAATGTTACGCCCTTTTTGGAGCCATAATGAGCGACGTAAAACACTGTAAATTATTAATTCTTGGTTCTGGTCCTGCAGGATACACAGCTGCCGTCTACGCAGCGCGTGCAAACTTAAACCCTGTGCTTGTGACGGGAATGCAACAAGGTGGTCAGCTAACCACCACAACTGAAGTTGAAAACTGGCCAGGCGATGCTGAGGGACTGACAGGTCCAGCATTGATGGATCGCATGAAAGAACACGCCGAGCGTTTCGAAACTGAAATCGTATTTGATCACATCAATGACGTAGAGCTATCACAACGCCCATTTCGTTTAAAAGGCGACTCAGGTGAGTACACTTGTGATGCCTTAATCATATCTACCGGCGCATCAGCAAAATACCTTGGCCTTGAGTCTGAAGAAGCATTTAAAGGTCGCGGCGTTTCTGCTTGTGCAACCTGTGACGGTTTCTTCTACCGTAATCAGAAAGTTGCAGTTGTGGGCGGTGGTAACACGGCTGTTGAAGAAGCGCTATACCTATCTAACATTGCGTCAGAAGTTCACCTGATCCACCGCCGCGATTCATTCCGCGCAGAGAAGATCCTTGTGAAACGTCTGATGGATAAAGTTGAAAGCGGTAATATCGTTCTTCATACCGATCGCACTCTCGATGAAGTACTGGGTGACGATATGGGCGTAACGGGCGTCCGCATTAAAGACGTGAACAGCGGTGCGACAGAAGATATCGATGTAATGGGTGCATTCATCGCAATTGGTCACCAGCCAAACACACAAATCTTTGAAGGCCAAGTAGACATGAAAGATGGCTACATCATCGTTCAATCAGGTCTTGAAGGCAACGCAACACAAACTAGTATCGAAGGTGTATTTGCAGCTGGCGACGTAATGGACCACAACTACCGTCAAGCGATCACCTCTGCAGGTACAGGTTGTATGGCTGCATTAGATGCTGAACGTTTCTTAGACTCACTTGGTGACAAATAACTTTTCACATTTGTGTCATATCCTTAAAGCCCAGCGGTATTCCCGCTGGGTTTTCTTTTGTATACTACCGCCTCATTAAAACAATTATCATTAAGCCTTCACGATGGATAAGAAAAAGCAAAGCAGCTTGAATAAGTGGCTGAAGCAACAAAGTAAGTTAGCCAAGCGCTGGCTTATGATTGCGATAGGCCTAGGCGTACTTTCAAGCGTGTTTTTATTGGCTCAAGCAGCCCTGCTCGCCTCCATTCTGCACCAGTTAATTATTGACCAAGTCGACAAAGCCGACCTCATTTGGCATTTTGTTGGGCTCGGTGGCACGGTTATCGGTCGAGCTGCTTGTACCTGGGGTCGAGAGCTTGCCGGTTACCGTTGCGGGGAGCAAATTCGAGTTTATATTCGCCAACTCATTTTAGATAAAGTTCATAAACTTGGGCCAGCTTACATCAAAAGCAAACCTGCTGGCAGTTGGGCAACGCTCATCTTAGAGCAGGTAGAAGATATGCAAGATTTCTTCTCACGCTACTTGCCTCAAATGTCATTATCGGTACTAGTGCCTTTCATCATTTTGGTTGTCGTATTCCCAGTAAACTGGGCAGCAGGCTTGATCTTCCTGGTCACTGCACCACTAGTGCCTATTTTCATGGCACTGGTTGGGATGAAAGCCGCAGAAGCAAACCGTAAAAACTTTAAAGCAATGCAGCGTTTGTCGGGTCACTTTTATGACCGCTTGCAAGCAATGACGACTATTCGCTTATTCGATAGAACAAAATCTGAAACTGAAACTCTTAAGGGTGCTTCGGAAGTCTTTCGTACTCGTACCATGGACGTTCTGAAAATCGCGTTTCTGTCTTCTGCGGTGTTAGAGTTTTTCACTTCTATTTCTATCGCAATTACCGCTGTCTACTTTGGCTTTAGTTATATCGGGGAGCTCGATTTCGGCTACTACGGCGCAGGTGTTACGCTCTTTGCTGGTTTGTTCATTCTGATTCTTGCGCCAGAGTTTTATCAGCCATTACGTGATTTGGGCACGTTCTATCATGCGAAACAGCAAGCGGTTGGCGCAGCAGAAAGCATTGTCGAGTTTCTGGATTTGGAAGTCGATCAAATCAAAGATGGTACCCAAGCGTTAGATAAAAACAGCCCTATCCATATTGAAGCGAACCAGTTAACCATTTTTAGTCCGGAAGGTAAGCAGCTCGCAGGTCCCCTATCCTTCTCTCTTGAAGCCAACAAAAGTACGGCTTTAGTTGGACCAAGTGGCGCAGGTAAAACAAGCTTGGTAAACACCATCCTCGGTTTCATGCCTTATCAAGGTAGCTTGAAGATTAATGGTTGTGAATTGTCGCAACTGGATCTAGCCACATGGCGAGAGGCAGTAAGCTGGATTGGTCAAAACCCGATGCTATTACACGGTAGCATTCGAGATAACATCACACTAGGTAAGCACAATATTCAGGATGCAGACGTACATTCTGTGTTGAATGACTCTCACGCTGCTGAATTTGTTGAAATGCATGGGTTGGATTATCCGATATCTGATCGTTCTGGTGGTTTATCTGTCGGCCAAGCGCAGCGTTTAGCACTGGCTCGCGCCATGCTACAAAATGGTCGTTTTTGGTTATTAGATGAACCAACCGCAAGCTTAGATGCTCGCAGTGAAAAACTCGTGATGGAAGGCATTAACAAGTATGCGCATGCCACAACGAATTTGATGATTACTCACCAACTTGCGCCTTTACAAAACGTATCGCAAATTCTTGTTATGCAGGACGGCCAGATTGTTCAACGTGGTGATTACGCCACACTGTCGACAGAAGATGGCTTATTTAAAGACATGTTGGAAGCGAACCTCGCACAACGTGAAACAGACAAGGGGAACTTAGATGCGTGATTTACTCCCTTATCTAAAACTCTATAAGAAACACTGGTTTGGTCTTTCGCTAGGTATGCTACTGGCATTTCTGACCTTAGCGGCGTCTATTGGCTTATTAACGCTATCAGGTTGGTTTATTTCAGCCGCAGCGGTGGCAGGCTTGACGGTTGCTCGTGAGACCTTCAACTACATGTTACCAGGTGCCGGGGTACGCGGCGCTGCAATGGCTCGAACCGCAGGTCGATGGGGAGAACGTGTCGTTAGCCACAATGCAACGTTCAAGCTGCTTACCGATCTACGTATCTTCTTCTTTAAGAAACTTGCACCACTGATTCCGGGTCGTGTTTCTACGATGCGTGATGCCGATCTGCTCAACCGCCTAGTAGCGGACGTAGATGCGATGGATCACGTTTACCTTCGACTTATCAGCCCTGTCGTGATTGGTATTTTTGGCATATTGAGTTTAACGGCTGTCCTGGCGTTCTTTGATTGGCATCTCGCCTTACTGCTTGGTTCGATTCTTACCGTCATGTTGTTTGTATGGCCAGTGTTGTTCTATAAACTTGGTAAAAGTAATGGCGAGAATCTCACTCATCATAAAGCGCAATTGCGAGTGGCGACACTGGACTGGCTTCAAGGCTACAGTGAACTGAGTATCTTTGGAGCAGAAGAACGTTATCGTAATCTCATTCTAGAGAAGCAGAAGCAGTTGCTGTCTAACCAATTTGTGAACGCGAATTTAACGGGCATGGCTTCAGGCCTGCTTATGCTGGTGAACGGCCTTACACTGGTTGTGATGCTTTGGTTTGCTGCAGACGGCGTAGGTGGTCGTGCTCCTGATCCTTGGATTGCGCTGTTTGCGTTTGCAACCATGGCGAGCTTTGAGATTCTGATGCCTATCGCGGGCGCATTCCAGTATCTCGGTCAAACGTTGACTTCTGCTCGTCGTTTAAATGAAGTAATTTTAGCTGAACCTGACGTTGTCTTCCCTGAGCAGTCGAAACATAAAGACACAACGTTAGACATTGAATTCGACAGCATTGATTTCACTTACCCTGACGGTCAGCAAAAGGTGCTGAAAGACTTGTCACTCTCACTACCGTTGGGCACTAAAACTGCAATTGTAGGTCAAACAGGTTCAGGTAAATCAACACTGATTCAGCTTCTTTGCCGCTACTGGGATGTTAACCAAGGTGAAGTTCGAATCGGTGGTACAAAACTGCAAGATTGGAGCGAGTCGGACCTGCGAGCAGCAATGACTGTGGTCAGTCAACGCGTAGATGTACTAAACGGGACACTACGTGACAACTTACTCATGGCCGCTCCGGATGCAAGTGATGAGCAACTGTCTACTATTTTACAAAAAGTCGAGCTTGGCGGACTTCTTGAAGAGCCGGGGTTAGACGCTTGGTTAGGCGACGGCGGTCGTCAGTTATCTGGTGGTGAGAAACGCCGAATCGGTATTGCTCGAGCATTGCTACGTGATGCCCCAATCCTACTCTTAGATGAGCCGACTGAAGGCCTCGATAAGCGTACGGAACAAAAAGTGATGGCGCTTTTCAATGAACACTTTGCTAATAAGACAGTAGTATTCATTACACACCGACTGATAGAGTTAGAAAGTATGGATAGCATCTGTTTGATGGAACAAGGTGAGATCATCGAACAAGGCGACCATCCAACGCTACTCGCTCAAAAAGGTCGTTACTACCAGCTATTACAATCTCTATAATTCGATTTTCAGTGACGAGAAGGGCTCATCAAACGATGAGCCCTTTTGTTATTCCTGTATTATTAGTTACCTAATTAAGCACGTATACAGTGCTGATTTACCGACCAGATTTTTTGAGATAAGCCGCCATTTCATCTTTCGGAACCATGCCCCCACCAGTTGCCCAAACAAGATGTGTTGCGTTTTTGAGTTTTTCTTCGTCAAATTTCATTTGAGACTGATAAGCATGGTTATTCGAGACGTGCACTGCCCCAATCATACCGGCTAATGCAGAAGGCTCTAGATTAATACCTTCCAGTTCACTTAACTCACCCAAGTGGTGATACATACGAGCGTCATCAATGGTGTAAAAACCATCAAGTAGCCTTTCCATCGCTCTTCCGACAAATCCCGAGGCACGCCCGACTGCCAAGCCATCAGCGGCGGTGATGTTATCGATACCCAAATCTTGTACCGAAATATCGTCATGCAAGCCTGTATGTACGCCCAACAGCATGCACGGGGAGTGCGTTGGCTCCGCGAAAATACAATGGACATGCTCGCCAAACGCTACCTTCAAGCCAAATGCCACCCCACCAGGCCCGCCGCCAACACCACAAGGAAGATAAACAAACAATGGATGATGCTCATCAACCACGATTCCCAAGTCATCAAACTGCTGCTTAAGACGCTCACCCGCAACAGAGTAACCTAGAAACAGCGTCCGTGAGTTTTCATCATCGATAAAGAAACAGTTGGGATCTTTTTCTGCCTCTTTACGACCTTGCTCGACAGCAATACCATAATCTTCTTGGTGCTCTACGACATTAACACCATGTGACCGGAGCTTATTTTTCTTCCATTCCCGCGCATCCGCAGACATGTGGACTGAAACTGAAAAACCCAGCTTCGCACTCATGATACCAATGGACATACCAAGATTGCCGGTTGAGCCAACTGCAATACTGTACTGCTTAAAAAACTGCCGAAACTCATTGCTGAACAATTTGCTGTAATCATCGCTTTCACAGAGCAAGCCGGCTTCAAACGCCAACTTTTCTGCATGAGTGAGCACTTCATAAATACCACCTCTCGCTTTGATCGAACCAGAAATTGGCAAATGACTGTCTTTTTTGAGCATTAAATGGCCCAATATTGGTGTGTCGTATTGCTGCTCCAAACGCACTTTCATATTGGGAATATCCACCACTGCGGACTCAATAACGCCACGCGACGTTTCCGTTTCGGGAAACGCTTTCATCAAATAAGGCGCAAATCGTGCTAGCCGTTCACTCGCCGCTTGAATATCTTTTTCATCTAACCCGACATGAGGTAAGCCTTCCTCCAAGGAAGTGATATGGGGGTTAAACCAACAAACCTCTTCAAGATCAATAAGTGCTGCCAAGAGTGGGAACTGCTTAGTCAGCGCTTCAATATTTGCCTTGGTCATTTTACCTTCCTGGAATGATGTGAGTTGAGATAAACAAAAGCGCCGCAATAGCGACGCTTTGGAGAACAAATATCAGTTATCAGTTTGAGCTTACGCGTAGTTTTTCTCAAACTCTTGCATGAAGTCTACTAACGCTTGAACGCCTTCAAGCGGCATTGCGTTATAAATGGATGCTCGCATACCACCAACTGCTCGGTGACCTTTTAGCGCTTTCAGCCCTTTAGAGTCTGCTAACTCAAGGAAGGTTGCATCCAGTTCAGGCTTAGCAAGTTGAAATGGAACGTTCATCAAAGAACGGTTCGCTGAGTGCACGCCATTACGGTAGAAATCAGACTGATCGATGTAATCATACAGTAGCGCGGCTTTAGCGCGGTTCACTTGCTCAATCGCTTTTACTCCGCCCTGTGCCTTCAGCCATTTGAAAACAAGACCAGACAGGTACCATGCAAAGGTTGGTGGCGTGTTGAACATTGATTCTTTTTCTGCCAAAACAGTGTAATCCAAGATACTTGGTAGAACCTGCTTCGCCATACCTAATAAATCATCGCGCACGATAGCAATAGCAATGCCGGAAGGACCAATATTTTTCTGAGCGCCCGCGTAAATCACACCGTATTTAGACACATCGATTTCACGAGAAAGAATTGTCGAAGACATGTCAGCAACAATCGGTTTGTCGGTGATAGGAAGATCGTTAATCTCAATACCATCAATGGTCTCATTTGGACAGAAGTGAACGTAAGCCGCTTCTGGAGCAATTTTCCATTCACTTACAGGTAGAACCGCGACTTTCCCGTTGATTTCTGTTTTTGCATCAAACACGTCTGGTTCGCAGTATTTTTTCGCTTCAGCTACCGCGCTTTCAGCCCAATAACCACCATTGATGTAAGTTGCCGTATCGGCATCACCAAGTAAGTTTAGAGGAACAGCAGCAAACTGAGCACGAGCACCACCTTGGCAGAACAGCACTTTATAGTTGTCCGGAATATTCAGAAGGTCACGTAAATCCTGCTCGGCTTCTTCTGCAACTTTGATGAACTCTTTGCTTCGGTGACTGATTTCCATGACCGAAGTGCCAAGACCTTGCCAATCGATTAGTTCCTGTTGTGCTTGCTGCATAACTGCTTTAGGCAGACCTGCTGGCCCTGCACTGAAGTTAAATACGTTGTCCGTATTTTGTTCCATGATGCTCATTGCTCCTGCTATGTAAATATTACGAAATTAATATCACGTTTTCGCAGTGATAAAAACAAGAAAAGAGGTCTTACGACCTCTTTTTAAAGACTAAGCGTTGAATTGGAACAAATTCGCAACAACACGAATTACTGTTGTTGCATCAAAGCAGGCATAAGTAGAGCCACCAATGGGAACTCATGCCCATTTTCGAACTTCAATTTGCCTTCACCAATTTCTGCTTTTAATTGATAACCGCCCTCTACTTTTTCGATCAACTCCATAATAAGGAGCTCATCAATCCCTTCTTGAATAAATGGGTAATGCGTTACTAATTCATCAGAGAAGTAAGTGCTAAGTTCACCAGTAGTGGCCGTCACCAACTTCATTGGATCTTGAGTAATATGCTCAGTACCTTCAGGGATGGATAGTTGCCACTCGTTGTGGAACTTGCCGTCACCGAACGCGAGTGAAAGCTCGTTCACGGATAAATCAAAACCTTTGCTAAACAGCGTATCGACATGTGGCAATAAATTCGCAATTTCCTGCTCATCTAGCATAGGAGAGCCTTGATAGATAGACATAATTTGATCAAAAGACTGGCTATCCACATCTGCAATTGAGAAATCCAACTTAAAGTTATCGACATCCGTCCCATCAGTTAAACGTAGTTTCTTAGCATCTAGGTTTAATTGACTGTTCAGCTTATCACCAGACTCACTCATCGTAGTGTTACCACGGTAGCTCGCATTTTCAATCAAAAAGACAGGCGTCAAGTTCGCATCAACCACATCCAGCTTCTCTAGAGAGAAAGATTGCTCGCCTAACCAGTAGCCTTTTGCTTGCTTTCCTTTACCTTGCCCTGTCAATGCATTCAGATGAAGCTCTTCACCGTTTTCAAAATCCACTTGAACAGAAGGAACGGAAACTTGGTAATTGAGATCACCCAATACCGTCACATCACCTGTTACTTTTGCAGGGCTTGTAGAAACAGAAACACCTTGCGCTTCGTTACGATAATGCCAACTGTCTAGGTCGAGGATAAATGCTGTATTGCCATTTAGTTGAGTCTGGCTATGCATCGTGAGAGGCAAAAAGTCATTGTCCACCAATTTTGAATCAGCTGTTAGGCTTGTTAGACCGTGGCTAACATCACTGGTTACGTCAAACGTCGTTGGCATACCATCACGCTCTAACTGCGTTTTAAGCTCAGGATCAACAACTGAATAACGAGTCAGCACGACTGAAGACAAATAGCCACGCTGATACTCGACCACTTCGCCTTTAATCATTTCATCATTCATATTGGTAATACCATCTTCAATGATGGACTGACCAATTTGTCCGACAGCCAATGGCCAACACAGTGCTAATGAGATAGCACCACCAATGGCGCCGATTTTTTTAAGATTTTGCATAACGTCACTTATTAGATATTTTCGGTCAGTCTACCCCAAACCATCTGCGGAGAAAACATTGAGACAAATCAGACTATTGATGCTTATTCTAGTCCATTAATCAGGAATCATACTTGGCTCCCACTCATCATGTCCTTTTATTGTTAAAGTTTGCGTGGCGAAGTTTTAACCGGAGCTAAAACATCTGTGAATCGTTATGCTGTGTTGTGTCTCGACAACAACCCAATCAGTGCTGAACAGTTTCGATTGGAGCTGTCTGCCTTCTCAAGTAAGTTTGATATTTTTTCTGTCGAATCGATAGAAGAGGCTCAAAGCGCTTTAGAGTATCTAGAAGAAAGAGAACAGACTGTTGCTTTAGTTATAGCGAGCCATCACGCTCATTTTAACGGCGTGGATTTTCTTATTGGTTTAGACCGGATGCCACATACCGAGCAAGCAAGAAAAATTCTTATTAGCTGCTCGTCTGATATAGAGGCAATTCTCACTGCCGTTAATGAGGGCAGGCTCGACCACTGCCTCACTAAACCTTTGCCAGATCACGTCTTATTTAACACAGTGCAAAAAGAGCTGACCCAATTTATCTTGCGAAATGGCAAAGAAGACCTGCTAAGTTACAGTCAGATATTGGATCATCACAGCTTGTTGCGAGCGCACATCAATAACCAGATGAGCCATTATCAAGCCGGATTCTTACACGACTACCACTCGATGTCTGATGCCGAGTTAGCCGAGCAAGTGGTCTCCGCTCTCCAGCAATTTTTCAAAGATAATGACGAAACAAGAGCTTGCCGTACATACTCACCTGAACACTTATTAACCGTGGAAGGCGAGCCAAATTGCTTTTTGTGGTTTATCACCGAAGGTGAAGTGGCTCTGTACAAGCGCGATGAGCAAGGCATGCAGCGAGAGGTTGTACGCCATAACAAAGGGAATATTGTCGGAGGCATGTCGTTTGTTACTGGGGAATGTTCTTTCTCGACAGCTCTAACACTAACCAAAACAGAAGTTATCAAACTCGATCGCAACGTATTCAATAAAGTGATGCAAAGCGACTCAAACTTACTGCCTCTTTTTACAAACTTGCTCTTACGCCACTTCAACCGCCGATTGCAAAGAAGCATCAACACCAAACTGCAACTTCAAAAAACGCTCGAATCTTTAGAATCAGCCCACCAGCAGCTCATTGAAAGAGAAAAAATGGCGATGCTTGGTCAATTGGTTGCGGGAGTGGCCCACGAACTAAACAATCCAGTAGCCGCGATATTAAGAGGCGTAGAGAATTTAACGCATACACTAGAACGATTACTTAACGATGCGCCCAGTTCCGATATACAAACCAAAGGCATTGAATTACTGAACAAAGCGCAAACCTCAAAACCCGCTTCAACCGCCGAGCTCAGATCACGCGTAAAAGCGCTTAGCCATACTCTTCCAGACCGAGCGTTGGCAAAGAAAGTGGTGAGCCTTGGTTTAGAATCCGATCACGAGCTACTTACCCAACTAACGAGAAAGCAGCAAGCGTCTTATCATGCTCTCAATACACTAGAGCAATACCACAAAGCAGGTTCTACACTTCGCTCAATTAATGTCTGTGCAGCACGAATTGCTGATATGGTAAAAAGCCTGAAAGGATATGCTCGGTCAGATGATGAGACCCTGCACTATGCCGATATTCATGAGGGCATTGAAGACACCTTGGTGATTTTCGAGAACAAATTAAAAATGCACCAAGTTTCAACCGACTATGCAAACTTGCCTTCCATCCTTTGTCAACCGATCGCACTCCAACAGGTGTGGACGAACTTGGTCTCTAACGCCATTGACGCATTTCCAGAGAAAGGTGTGTTAAACATACAAACACGCCTTGTAGAAAAAGAGCACACACATTATGCCGTTATCTCATTTGAAGATAATGGATGTGGCATTCCTGAATCGCAAAGAGACGCCATTTTCGAGCTGAACTTCACCACAAAAAAAGAAGGTAATTTTGGCTTAGGCATCGGGCTGTCCATCTGCCAGCAAATCGTAACAGCACACAGAGGGTGGATTGACGTCGAATCAGAGATCGGCCAGTTCACACGAATGACCGTCTGGTTACCAGTCATCGAAGAAGGAGATGAAACATGACCAAGTATCTAATTTTATGTGTCGATGACGAACGAGAAGTCTTGGATAGCGTGCTCCAAGATCTTGCTCCCTTCGAGGAGAACTTTGTCGTCGAAGGAGCGGAATCGGTGACTGAAGCTCGGCAAGTGATTGAGGAGATGGCGGAAGAAGAAGTTCAGCTTGCGCTCATTTTATGTGACCACATTATGCCGGAACAAACTGGGATCAGCTTCTTAATCGAACTCAGTCAAAATGGTGACACAAAAGCAGCGCGCAAAGTTTTACTCACAGGACAAGCTGGTTTGGAAGACACCGTAGAAGCCGTAAATAACGCGAGTCTCGATTATTACATTGCCAAACCTTGGAAAGGTGAAGCATTGAGAAAAGCAATCGTGTCTCAGCTTACCGCGTTTGTGATTGAGAATGATGATAACCTGCTATCCTGGACTCAAATCCTTGATTCTGAGGCAATCCTCAACGCCATGGCAGAAAGAAGAGCAAGCTTTGGCGAGTAATAAAGTGTTTGGTTCTAACTTGAACTCAACGATGCTCATTGCACCACCTAACCTCGCATAGTCGAATGAGGTTAGAAAAACATCGTTACTTGTCCGAGTGAAATTCTCGGACACTACGTATATGGCGTAGTTTTTGCTTAAACCAAGGAACTATTAAGTTAATTGACAAAACATCGACACATTTTTGTTGGTCGTGGACCTTCCTTTTTATTATGATGTCGGACAAATCAGATTACGGTTCAAGTGGTTGCTTGAATCCATGGAAATAATGAACAAGGTTTATCGTTAGTTATGCGTAAAACACTATTAGCCGCTGCCTTACTAGTGGCATCAAGCCATGCCCTAGCTGCAAACGATCGCAATGCGCCAGCAACTATGAGCAACTTTAGCTACGACTATTTCGAAGCACGTATTGGCGCAAGTCCTGTGACATTTGGTGCTGGATTCAGCAAATCAATTCACCCGAACGCGCATGTTATTGCTCGTATTGACTCTGAGTTTGAAAGTGATTTTGACTCAGCTGCAGGCTTTGGCTTCCATTCTCCGCTAAACAACTGGGCAGATCTTACTGGTGAAATGCTAATGCGCGTTGTGCAACCTTCGAATGAGAGCAGCACAGATGTTGGTATGGAGCTTAACTTAGGTGTTCGTCAATGGTTGGGCCCTCAATTAGAAGTAGGCGGCAAAGTCGGCTACGTTTCTATCGATAACGATGACGATTGGACTGGCTCTGCCTACGCTCGATTCCACTCAACAGAGCTTTTCTCTTTGGGTGCTGAAGCACGTATCAACGATTTTTACGGTGATCAGGTAATGTTCACTACGCGTTTTAAGTTTTAAGATTTGTGCTGTAAGAAAAGAGCAAATTAAAAAAACAAAAACCGAGGTCTCTGCCTCGGTTTTTTTGTCTAATTTAATGACTAACTCAATGAAGTGGTAAAAACTTCAACGTCCTTTTTCCGCTTTTCACACTTGCCTTTACGACCCGCTAACTCCATCGAAACGAGTCAATCATTGTGCGATCAGCTTCGCTTAGTCACACAGTGCCAATAACTGTTTTTTACGCGGCTCTTGGATCAGTTTCCAATGTACGCCATCAGTTGCACCAGCAAATTTCCACAGTAGCTTTACATCAACATCATTACCGTAAGCCGTTTTAACTTTGTTGAAGACTTTTACAGGTCCAAGTTCTAAAAAGGTTTCTACGTCATCAACACCGGCTTTCTTGACCATACGTTCAAGGGTTAGTTGCATGTTGGGTAAGTCTCTTAAGCGTCTACTGGCAGAGGACTTTTGATATTTCCGTTCCTTAATTGAGTATTCAATTGATTTCTGTACCAGTTCATCAAGCCCTACATATCCGGATTCGAATAAATCGGTTACATCATAATAATTTACGGTTGCCGTCGTCTGTTTTTTGACGTGCTTATACTTCTCACAGCTCAGTTGAGTAAACACTTCATCTAGCCCATTACCACCACGTAAGTAGCAGCAATCATTGCTGACAAGCGCAAACATAGCATCATCGGTGAATAAACCAATACCACCGAACATAGAACGTTTTTGGTACTCACTGAAGGTGCGTACATATTTAAAAAAAGCTTGGTCTGTCATGTCCATTGACCTCTTTAATCTGAATAAATTACCCCGATTAGCGATGTCACCAGATAAACAGCAGCTTATAGCGAATTATAAATGTCGATTTGTTGGCGATATTTTTGTGAGTTGTGCTCACCAACTTGCTTAATCATACTTAACGTTGAAAAATAAGTTAGGACATAGGTCACATATAAAAAAGTATAAATTCTGCATACGTGATTAGTTTCACACTTATTGTTCGTGTGGTGATATTTTTTTGACGCATAGCATGCCTAAAACGCGCCATCATTATGATCTCGCTGGCAATTACGGGCACATAATACGCATTTAATTGATAAAGAATACGCTGTAAGGGTACACTGTACGAAAGATCTCAAGTACAGCGTCACAATGGAACATTTATCATTTTTTTGGCTGCCAAATAATAAAGATAAGCTTATAAACGCACTGGAATCCGAGTTTGCTCAGCTGGTAGAACAGTCCATCTCCACGGGTAAGATTTCGTTACCTCCTATTCCTGATGTCGTGCTTAAAATTCAGCAGTTATGTGTCGAAGAACACACCACGATTGCC
Source organism: Vibrio sp. Vb0667 (assembly GCF_033391095.1). Classification (NCBI taxonomy): domain Bacteria; kingdom Pseudomonadati; phylum Pseudomonadota; class Gammaproteobacteria; order Vibrionales; family Vibrionaceae; genus Vibrio; species Vibrio sp. Vb0667. Next base: position 67,192 of record NZ_JAWPOL010000014.1, read on the forward strand.
GATGTTGCTAACTGTTTATTGGAAGATCCCGGATTAGCAGCGGTCGTTTTACGAGTCGCTAACTCTGTGATTTTCAATCGCAGAAATATCACCTGCAACGACTTAACTACAGCGGTATCTCGTCTCGGAATACTTCGTGTACGTGATATTGTTACCGCACAAGCGATCGAGCAACTTAAACACTCAGTTAATCTCACTAAAGAATGCAATGCCATCTTGGTGAAGAGTGCGGCGATATCTCGTGAGCTCGGTGCCGTCATGGTGATGTTGGTTCAATCGTTTCGTAGCCACGAGCCAGGCACTTATGGTCATCTAGAGCAAGAAAAGGCGTTATTGGTCGGTCTATTAGCCGATATAGGATTATTTTGTCTAATTAATGAGTACCACTTGTACTTAGATAGGGGCAATTACTTAGACCCAGATATTGCATTGCAGATCTTCCAAACACGTTGTTCTGCCACAAGTAAACTGGTGCTTGAGCGTTGGGGGTTTGACAACGACTTCAGAGAAGTATCCTCAAACGAAAAATACGAATTAACGCGACCAGAAGTGAGTTATCTCGACATCGCTAGAATTGCGCATCATTTATTGATGTTCCGCAATCACGATGAACGCATTGACGAACACGAAGTTGAATTCAACTTAACTGGTGCAGAAGTCTTGTATGAACTTAGTAACATGAGTGATACTGACTTCAATGATCAAATCCGTGCTGTACTCAATGCTAGCGGTTTGTAATTTATCGCTTTCTGATAATACCTTATCCGTGATAAAACGATTCGCTCAAGGCTGAGCTGTGTGTGGTGAAATGTCTTTAATTTCAACCGATAGATAATTTGATTTATGCGTGTTGATGTTATCTCAAAAAGGAATCATTGAGCTTTATGTTTTCAGGGATGCTATTTATTTTCGCTCCGCTTGTGGTGGGGTATCTAATTCCTATATCTCGATCTTCGTTATTGGAGAAGATCAATCAGTCAACGTCCTACCTTATTTACGTCATTTTGTCGTTGATGGGTCTTAGTTTGGCGGCGCTCGATAATTTAAGCAGCAACTTACAAAGTATTCTCCTCTATGCGAGTACGTTTTTTTTGTGTCTAAGTGCCTGCAACCTGTTGGCTCTGCCTATTATTGATAAAATTATTCCACTCCAGACCAATCAGAATCAAAAGAAGCTACCGTTATCTTCGATGGCTTTAGAGTCTGTTAAGCTTATCGTGGTCGTTGGCGGAGGGTTAGTGGTTGGCCTGCTGTTACCCATTGATTTGAGTTGGGTAGATACAGCAAGCGAATGGATACTCTTTCTACTTCTATTTTTTATTGGTATTCAGCTGCGCAATAGTGGGCTTACTCTGCGTCAAATCCTATTAAATAAACAAGGAATGGCCATTGCAGCCGTGGTCATCGCAACGTGTATGCTTGGTGGCGTTCTTGCAGCGGTGTTTTTGGATCTTCCTCTTTATCAAGCACTCGCAATGGCTTCAGGTTTTGGCTGGTATTCACTCGCAGGTATTTTAATGGGTGACGCTTTTGGTCCGGTATTTGGTGGCGCGTCGTTCTTGATTGAATTGATGAGAGAGTTAGTCGCACTGGTTGCCATTCCTCTCTTTATTCGTAGCTATCCGTGCACCGCAATTGGTTATGCCGGTGCAACAGCAATGGACTTCACCCTACCCGTTATTCAAACTACCGGTGGTGTGCGTTGTGTTCCTGTTGCTATCGTTAGCGGCTTTATTTTGAGTTTATTGGTACCAGTTATGATGCTTTTCTTTGTATCACTTGCTAGCTAGATCTCAGGTTTTCGCTTTAACATCCATTACAATACGGCAAAAATTTAAATACCCAGTTAACGTCAAAGTGGTCAATATTTTTTGGCAAGACCCCTCTTTCTTTTCGTCATTCAGCCCAACGATTTGTCACGACCAAATAGAAAGAAGGGAGAAACATCAACTGATGTGCATTGCGTTAATAAAGGGATAACAACCAGAAGGAAGAAGAATGAAACGCTTTGTCGTTGCAGCGCTCCTCGCTACAAGCTCAACTTTTACGCTTGCCGCAGATCAACAATGTCTTGCTAGCAAATACGATGGCTACGTCGATGCCTCACTACAGTGGTATCAAGATCTTGTTGATTTGACGGTTACCCAATATCCAGATCTGAAAGAAGTTAGTCAATGGTTCTTGGATGGACGTAAACATCACTTTGAATTAAACCGCGAAGCGGTTCACTACTTTCTAGAGAACGACCCTAGCCGCGTTGCGACGGAACAGCCAATCGAAGCATGGTTAAAACTAGAGCAACATGACGTTAAGCAGTTAGCGACCCGAAGCGATAAGTTAGGTGAAGTTGCAAAACAGACATTTAGCGACCGTCAATCAACTAACCACCCAAAAAACTACGAGCTTCGTTCAGCATTCGCTGATCTGCTTAGTCATCCCCAACAAATTGATACCGCACTTAATAAGTACAATCAGTCAATAGAAAAGATTGAAAAGCAGAAATGTGACTAAGATTGCTCGCATTAGTCGTTGATTAGCATTCGAAAACACTAGAATGTTTTAACGTACTCAATCTAGAATTTTTTAATGTGAATATCGTAACCTTCACCTAAAATTTTCATTTCTACAACTTGGGTTTCAACAATTAAAACGGGACTTTGCGCCCGTTTTAGTTTAGATTGTGCCGCTCGCATTACCAAAATAACTACAAAGATTCTTTGCTATGGTTAAGGAACAAAAAACCGCTGATGTTAGCTTTGAGAGCTTGCTAAAGATCTTCACTGTCCCAGAAGGTCCGGACTCAACGTTAACTAAAATTGACGAGAGCCTCTCGCGAAATCTAAATCAATTTCTTCGTGAACACATCGTGGCAGAAGAAAAGCCTTTACGCGAAATCGAAAAAGACTTTTCTTCTGCTCAGATTCCTGAGCAGCCAGAGTTCGTGTCAGATCATACAGAGCACTTACTCGACACTTTGGTGTCGCACTCAGTTCACACATCTTCACCAAGCTTCATTGGTCATATGACATCGGCACTGCCTTATTTCTTGATGCCACTGTCAAAGATCATGATCGCCTTAAACCAAAACCTGGTAAAAATAGAGACTTCCAAAGCCTTTACGCCACTTGAGCGTCAAGTTTTGGGTATGCTGCATCGCTTGATATATGGTCAGAATGATACTTTTTACAATCAGTGGATGCACAGTGCAAACCACTCATTAGGCGCATTTTGTTCCGGCGGCACCATTGCCAATATCACTGCGCTTTGGGTAGCACGTAACAAAGCGTTAAGAGCCAATGGCTCATTTAAAGGCGTTGAGAAGGAAGGCCTTTTTAAAGCCATGAAGCACTATGGCTATGATGGCTTAGCGGTGCTAGTGTCTGAGCGTGGTCACTACTCCCTTAAGAAAGCAGCCGATGTATTAGGGCTAGGCCAAGAGGGCTTGGTTACGGTTAAAACCGATGCCAACAACCGTATTATTGTCAACGACCTGAAAGCGAAAATTGTTGAGCTCGAAAAACAAAATATCAAGCCTATTGCTGTTATTGGTGTGGCAGGCACAACAGAGACAGGTAATGTTGATCCATTGCCTGAAATCGCTGAAGTCTGCCAAGCTCATGGCTGTCACTTCCATGTAGATGCCGCATGGGGTGGCGCAACACTTATGTCTAACCATCACCGTCACCTTCTTAAAGGTGTGGAAATGGCAGACTCAGTAACTATTGATGCGCACAAGCAGCTCTACATCCCGATGGGCGCTGGTATGGTTCTGTTCAAAGACCCTGACGCAATGAAATCCATAGAACATCACGCTCAATATATATTGCGCAAAGGTTCAAAAGACCTAGGCAGCCATACATTAGAAGGTTCACGTTCGGGTATGGCGATGTTGGTCTACGCCGCAATGCACATCATAAGTCGCCCAGGTTATGAGCTTCTTATTGACCAAAGCATTGAAAAAGCTCGCTACTTTGCGGATTTAATCAAACAGCAAGATGATTTCGAATTAGTTTCTGAACCAGAGCTTTGTCTGCTCACATACCGTTATTTGCCGCCATTCATCCGTGAAGCATTAGCACAAGCAGAAGGCTCACAAAAAGAACAACTGAATGAGCTGATCAATGAGTTAACACAGTTTATTCAAAAGCGTCAGCGCGAAACGGGCAAATCGTTCGTTTCACGTACAAGACTGAACCCAGACCAATGGCAACGGATGAATACGATAGTGTTTAGAGTGGTTTTGGCAAATCCACTGACCACAAAAGAAATTTTGAGCTCAGTGCTTGATGAACAACGCGAAATCGCCAAGCAAGCACCAAATTTGATGAAAAGAATTCAGCAGCTGGTTGTTGATATTCAATCGTCTTAACGGCCAGATCAAGTTACATCAATTTGAAATTTTTTTTCGTTTTGATGTAACTCAAACATCATTATCGTGCGACTAGCGCAACAAAACTTCGTTTACACATCCAATTCTGTAGTTTTTACAACATTTTGTTTGAGGCCTGTCAAATTCTCACTAAATAGTACCCGTTATTGGTTTAGACTGATTGAAGATCAGGTTTATACTGATTCTATGGCGCTGGTTGTTTTCGTTAACGCCCCACTCTACTCCGGAATCTTCGTGTTTCCTTTCGTTAGCAGAGCCAGCGAGTTGTTCTCTATACCCTCGTGAACACTATGAATACATTAGAAAAAATTCAAAAAAACCTGGAGAATTTCAGTAAGTCAGAGCGCAAAGTTGCGGAAGTAATTATGGCGTCTCCACAAACTGCAATTCATTCAAGCATTGCAACGCTGGCTAAAATGGCTGACGTTAGTGAGCCCACTGTAAACCGCTTCTGTCGTCGTCTGGACACCAAGGGCTTTCCAGATTTTAAGCTTCACTTGGCACAGAGCCTAGCAAACGGCACCCCTTACGTTAACCGTAATGTGGAAGAAGACGATGGCCCAGACGCGTACACCCATAAGATTTTCGAATCGACGATGGCCTGTTTAGATGTCGCGAAAAATAGCCTAGATCCAATGCAAGTGAACCGTGCGGTCGATTTGCTAACGCAAGCGAAGCGCATTTCATTCTTTGGCCTTGGTGCATCATCTTCTGTTGCCCGAGACGCACAAAACAAGTTTATTCGCTTTAATATTCCAATTACTTGTTTTGAAGATATTGTTATGCAGCGCATGAGTTGTATCAACTGCAGTGATAATGATGTTGTGGTTCTTATTTCTCATACCGGTCGAACAAAGAGTCAGGTAGAAATAGCGAACCTTGCTCGTGAAAATGGCGCAACGGTTATTGCGATTACAGCGAAGGATTCTCCTCTAGAAAAGGCAAGCTCGCTGGCCATCACGCTCGATATTCCAGAAGATACCGACGTTTACATGCCAATGGCAAGCCGGGTTGTACAAATGACAGTGATTGATGTGCTAGCAACTGGCTTCACTCTTCGCCGTGGTACAGGTTTCCGTGAGAACCTAAAACGCGTAAAAGATGCGTTGAAAGACAGTCGCTATGACAAACTAAGCCAGTACTAAGCACTAAAGCTTAGTCAATACTTTATCTAGGGGAGCTCAAGGCTCCCCTTTTGTTTTAATGCTGCTAAGGGAGCAATCACCCTAAGTCGTTGACACTCGATAAGTCCGTTCTTGATTCCAGTACTTCAACAGAACTGACATGTTGTGCACTCTCTGCTACACACTCTCCACTACAATCACAGACTTGCTGCAATATGTGTATCAAACGTTCCTGATTAAGAGGTAAAGGATTCCCTTTGATTGCCATTGATTTAAGCGCATCATTCGCCACTTGCTCAAAAGAGGTTTGGCATACTCCAAATTGAGCCAGTAGCGGTAACGCTAACTTATCTAGCACCATATTTACCCAAAGAATTCCATCGTGTTCGTTAGCATTTACTCGCTCAGTGACTAATTGGGCCAGCTTACGATAACGACTTATCACATCATTCCTACCCGCGAGTTTAGCAGCGTTAATGTTCTCCTGCATCACGTGCGGAGCTAGGCGAGCCGTAATAACGCTATGGGGGGCGTCTAACTTGCCTCCTAACGCCGATGCTAACCCATGAGCAGCACCTAATTTGGCATTAGTAATCGCCATACCACCAAGCAATGCAGCGAACGATAAATCAGAGCGCGCCTTATGATTATCTTGCTTACAAGCGGCAATCACTGAACGGCTTAAACGGCGTAGCCCCTCTTCGCAGACCATATCAGTAAGAGGGTTTGGCTCACCACACACATACGCTTCCATTAAATGAGTGAACGCATCCATTGCGCCACGTCCAGATGTGTATTGGTCGGTCCCGTAAGTAAGTGTCGGGTCTACAATGGCAACGTCTGCGAGCATATCAGGGCTTCGAAGACTCACTTTCACTTTATCTTGTCCAGATTTCAGCACAGCATTTCTGGTCACTTCTGAACCGGTGCTTGCTGTCGTAGGAATTGCAATAAAATGAAGAGGCTTTGCTTTTAAAGGGACGCTTCTTCCTACCACTTCTACGTAATCGTAAACATTGCCTTGATTGGGAATAATGGCAGCTAAGGCTTTGCCCATATCGATGACGCTGCCACCACCTATCGCAACCACCATATCAGGTTGGAATTTTCTACCGAGCACTGCGGTCTCTTCTACCATCGTGATGTATGGTTCACCAACGATAGCTACGTGCTGGTAACGCATATTTTGAGCTTTAAGATATTGGATAATGGGGGCGGCTCGTTGGGTATCCTGCCCAGTAACCAGCAAAACACTGTAGCCAAATTGGTTAATAACGGACAATGAAGATTGAAGTGCACCTTCACCAAATATAATCCTTGTTGCAGTCATAAACTGAAACATACACACCCTCCCAAAAGAATATACCCAAATAACCTCTCGCCCTCTGATTTAACACTTATGTAAGAGTTGAAGTTATTTGCGTATAGCCAAAATAGATTGCTATTTTTTTAAACAAAAAAAATTGACCAATTCCACCTTGCCATCATTAACCCTTTAGAATGTATGTTTTTTATGCGTCACTTCACATACTTCAGAGCCGTAAAATAAGCACGCGCGTTTAGTTTTTATTCGATAGATTTCACCTATAGAACCAAGAGGTAATTGCCGCTTTATTTCCGTATCTGGATCGGGCATAGTTACTCCAACAAAAGAAAGCGCACTCAGCCGCTATGTTTTGTACGCTTTCAAAAAAGAATAGATTTAGGAGAAATAAGATTATGTTCGTTGTTATCTTTGGTCGCCCTGCATGTCCTTTCTGTGTTCGTGCAAAAGAGCACGCAGAAACGCTAAAAGCAAAACGTGATGACTTCAACTACCGTTACGTTGATATTCACGCTGAGGGTATTTCTAAAGCAGATCTTGAGAAAACAGTTGGTAAACCAGTTGAAACCGTTCCCCAGATCTTTATCGACCAAGAGCACATCGGTGGCTGCGACGAATTCGAAGCATACGCGAAAGAGCACCTAGGTCTATTTGACGAATAATAAAGACTGTTTTCAAAAAAGCCGCTTCATGCGGCTTTTTTATTATTTTTCAGCTGGTTATTACGTTAAGTCAACTAATGGTAAAACCTAAAAAAATTCACTTATCTTTTTGCTATATTTAGTTACAATTCACAGTTCTTAATCTTTTTTGGCACACACTCTACCGAGCCACACAGTGAACATAGACGTCGTATACCTTCTTGAGCAAAACCCTATCCTTCTAATCTTCGTCGTATTAGCCATTGGCCTTGCCATCGGAAAAATTCGATTTGGCAAATTACAATTAGGCAACTCTATTGGCGTTCTTATTACCTCTTTGGTAATGGGCCACCTTGGTTTCTCATTTAATGCAGAAGCTTTAACCATTGGCTTTATGCTGTTTATCTACTGCGTTGGCATTGAAGCTGGACCAAACTTTTTTGGTATATTCTTCAGAGATGGTAAGCATTATTTTATTTTAAGCATGACTGTTCTCGTGTCTGCGGTCAGCTTAACGTATGGTTTGAGTCACTATTTCGGCCTCGATTTTGGCTTATCCGCCGGTATGATGGCAGGCGCATTGACCGCAACGCCAGTACTGGTTGGTGCACAAGATGCTCTTAACTCTGGCCTTGCGACTATACCGCGGAATATGGAATTTTCTCTGGTATTAGAAAATCTATCCGTAGGCTACGCGATGGCTTATCTGGTCGGCTTAATTAGCATGATCATGTTTGCTAAATTGTTGCCAAAACTGCAAAAACAAAACCTTTCTGATTCCGCGCAGCAAATCGCACAAGAGCGTGGCCTTGGAAATTCAAGCCAGAGAAAAGTGTATTTACCCATTATTCGAGCTTACCGAGTGGGCCCAGAGCTAATTGACTGGACTGATGGTAAAAACTTGCGAGAACTGGGTATTTATCGTCAAACTGGCTGTTACATTGAACGAATCCGTCGCAATGGTATTCTCGCCCACCCAGATGGTGATGCTATCTTGCAAGAGGGAGATGAAATTGCACTGGTTGGCTTCCCTGACAGCCATGCTCGCTTAGACCCTAGCTTCCGTAATGGTAAAGAAGTATTCGACCGTAACTTGCTTGATTTGCGCATCGTTGAAGAAGAAATCGTCGTAAAAAGTGACGCTATCGCTGGTAAGCGTTTATCGGATTTGAATTTGTCTGAGTTTGGCTGTTTCTTAAACCGCGTAGTTCGCGCTCAGATTGAAATGCCTATGGACTTAGACATTGTGCTCGCTAAAGGGGACGTCCTTCAAGTGAGCGGCGAGAAAAGCCGAGTACATGGACTGGCGGAAAAAATCGGTTTCATCTCGATCCACAGTCAAATGGCCGATTTGCTCGCTTTTTGTAGCTTCTTTATTTTGGGTATTCTGTTTGGCCTCATCACAATGACGTTCGGTCAGGTGTCTTTCAGTTTGGGTAATGCGGTGGGTCTTCTGTTGTCCGGTATTACGCTTGGTTTCTTACGAGCAAATCACCCTACTTTCGGTTATGTCCCACAAGGGGCGCTGAATATGGTCAAAGATCTAGGGTTAATGTTCTTTATGGTGGGAATTGGTCTAAGTGCAGGTGGAAAGATGTTCGAGCACCTAACGCAAGTAGGACCAAAAGTCATTGGTTTGGCATTTATTGTCAGTGTTGTGCCTGTAGTTCTGGCTTACTTAGTTGGCGCACACGTACTCAAGATGAACCGTGCTCTGCTCTTCGGTGCCATTATTGGCGCCCGTACTTGCGCTCCAGCTATGGATGTCGTTAACGACTACGCTAAGTCCACCATCCCTGCCCTTGGTTATGCGGGTACCTATGCGATTGCGAATATTTTAATGACGCTAGCTGGTACGATTCTGATAATACTAAGTTAATACTCACTTTGACTATGAAATACAAAAAGGCGCTCAATGAGCGCCTTTTGTTTATTGGTTATCTAGTCTGTGATTCGATTAGATTTGAATGAAGTCTGCTTCAACTGCTGGATTCACATCCGCTTCGTAATCTACGCCTTCAACGCCGAAACCAAATAGTTTCAAGAACTCTTCTTTGTACTCAACGTAGTCAGTCAGCTCTTTTAGGTTCTCAGTCGTAATTTGAGGCCATAGCTCACGACAGTGCTGCTGAATGTCGTCACGAAGTTCCCAGTCATCCAGACGTAGGCGGTTCATCTCATCAACTTCTGCCGCGCTACCGTCTTCTTTGTATAGACGTTGGCTGAACATACGGTAGATTTGTTCCATACAGCCTTCGTGTACACCTTCTTCGCGCATTTTCTTGAATACCATTGCGATGTACAGTGGCATAACAGGAATTGCAGAACTCGCCTGAGTTACAACAGATTTAAGTACCGCAACATTGGCACTACCACCTGTTGCTGCTAACTTGTCGTTTAGCGCTTTCGCTGCACGGTCTAGGTCCATTTTTGCTTTACCTAGTGCACCATCCCAATAAATTGGCCAAGTTAGCTCAGTACCAATGTAGCTGTACGCGACGGTCTTACAACCTTCAGCAACAACACCAGCATCAGACAACGCATTGATCCAAAGTTCCCAATCTTCACCGCCCATTACAGTGACAGTGTCTTTGATTTCTTCTTCTGTTGCAGGCTCAACGCTAGCTTCGATGATCACATCTTTGTTGGTATCAACAGCCGTTGATGTGTAAGTTTCACCGATAGGTTTAAGAGATGAACGAACTAATTCACCAGTTTCTGGCATTTTACGTACTGGAGATGCCAGTGAGTAAACCACCATATCGATTTGACCTAAGTCTTCTTTGATCAGCTCGATAGTTTTCTGTTTCGCTTCATTTGAGAAAGCGTCGCCGTTTAAGCTTTTTGCGTACAGACCTTCTTCACGCGCTAGCTTTTCAAAAGCAGCGGCATTGTAAAAACCTGCTGTACCTGGCTTCTTCTCAGTACCTTCTTTTTCGAAGAAAACACCGATAGTTGATGCACCGCCACCAAATGCCGCAGCGATACGAGAAGATAGACCGTAGCCACTTGATGCACCAACAACAAGAACACGCTTAGGTGCGTTTTTGATTGGACCTTGCGCTTTGGTGTACGCAATTTGTTCTTTTACGTTAGCTTCACAACCAACAGGGTGCGTTGTAGTACAGATAAATCCACGAATTCTAGGTTTGATGATCATATTCAACTTCCTTTAAAAAACCTTGTTAGGATAAAAGTTTCGTTGGGATTTCGCATCTAATTTCTGTAAAAATGCTCTTAAAAGGCAAGTGGTTGGAGCACTATCCCACCATCCACTCCCCAAGAATACAAAAAAGCACCTCATTGAGGTGCTTTTCTTAACATTAGTTGTCTATTATGCCGCCGGATTCAACTGCGACTTTTTTGGGCTATGAGTTCGCACTTCAGAAAAGTCATGACTAAAGTGGTCAACTTGAATCGCCTTGTAGCGCAATTTATCTGCAGCCATGATTTGATCAATTTCTTGTTCAGTTAACACGCCTGCTTCAAATGCTTGCTGCAAACGATCATGTAGCAGACCTTTACGAGCCACTTTACCATCCTTCGCAGCCTTCATAAGTTTACGCTCCAAAGGTTTAATGTCGTACATTGCAAGGAATGCATTCTCCATTAAGCCTACGCTGTCATCCTCTGATTTTCCGATGTAGCACAGATGCGTGAGGCGATCACGTTGCGCGCCTGGCGTCATCATCGCTTCAGCCAAATTCACACACAGCTCATCACTTGGCTTATTGAAATGATTACCAAGCGGGAACAATAGCCCCTTAAGCACACCGCCAACGTATTTCACAGGGAAGTTGGTGTAAGCCTCATTTAATGACTTAGAAGCGTTATACAAACAGTGTTGAACAGCGTAATGAACGAAGTCTAGATCGCCTTGTTGACGGCCTTCATCTTCATACTTTTTCAAGGCAGCAGATGCCATGTATAGATAGCTTAATCCATCACCCAAACGTGCGGAGATCATTTCTTTACGCTTCAAGTCTCCACCTAAGGTTAACATCGCAAAGTCTGCACTTACTGCAAGTGCACGACTGAGACGAGTAATGTCTTTGTAGTATTGCTGCGTTGGGCCACTCATGTGCGCGTTAACAAATCGAGAACCAGTTAGTGCTGCACCAAATGCACCGAATGTATTACCGAGCGCGTGCTTGATGTGTTTAAAGATCAAGTTGTCAAATTCTTTCGCACCTTGTTCAGAATCTGGATTCGCCGCTGCTTCCATTTCTTTTAGAACATATGGGTGACATCGAGTCGCACCTTGACCAAAAATCATCAGGTTACGAGTCAGAATATTCGCGCCTTCAACGGTGATAGCAACCGGGATACCAAGGTAATGTTTAGCAAGATAGTTCATTGGGCCATCTTGAATCGCACGACCCGCATGGATATCAAACGAATCATTTAGAATGGTACGCGCGATTTCCGTCATGTGGTACTTGGCAATCGCGGTTACAATCCCAGGTTTTTCTTTCATATCGAGAGAAGTCGTCGTTAGCGTACGCGTCGCTTCTAGTAGGTAAGTAAGACCACCAATGCGCCCCATTGCTTCTGCAACACCTTCAAACTTACCGATGGACATTCCAAACTGTTTACGCACGTAAGCATAAGCACCTGTTGTACGTGTAGTAAGGTGACCAATCGCTGTGCCAAGCGCTGGAAGAGAGATACCACGACCAGCAGAAAGACACTCAACCAGCATACGCCAACCTTTACCTGCGTAATCAGCGCCACCGATCAACCAGTCCATAGGGATGAAGACATCTTCACCACGAGTTGGGCCATTCATGAACGCAGACCCCAGAGGATCATGGCGCTCGCCTATCTCGACACCTTCATGGTCAGCGGGAATCAACGCACATGTAATGCCAACCTCTTTCTTGTCTCCAAGTAGCCCTTCAGGATCCTGCAGTTTAAATGCTAACCCGAGCACTGTCGCAACTGGCGCAAGCGTGATGTAGCGTTTATTCCAACTAACTCGCACGCCAAGCACTTCTTTGCCTTCATGGGTGCCGTAACAAACCACGCCTTGATCAGGTATGCCACCTGCATCAGAACCCGCTTCAGGGCCAGTTAGGGCGAAACAAGGGATGTCTGTACCATCAGCTAAACGAGGCAACCAGTAATCTTTTTGCTCTTGCGTACCATAGTGCGATAGCAGCTCACCAGGGCCAAGAGAGTTCGGTACCATTACCGATACCGCGGTACTGATACTTCGAGTCGCAATACGAGAAACAATGGTTGAGTTCGCCAAAGCGGAAAATTCACGACCACCATATGCTTTCGAGATGATCAAAGAGAAAAATCGCTCTTTACGTAGGTACTCCCATACTTCAGGCGGTAAATCCCTGTCTTCTTTGACAATCTTCTGGTCATCAAGCATTTCTAGCAGGGTTTCAAGCTCATTATCCATAAATGACTGCTCTTCTGCCGTCAGTGTAGGCGTTGGATAATGATGCAATGTTGTGAAGTTTGGCTTGCCTGAGAATAGTTCGGCATCCCACCATACACTACCCGCTTCCATCGCCTCTTTCTCGGTGCTAGACAGAGGTGGCAATACTTTTTTGAACACTTTAAAAGCCGGGTCACTAATCCATTTTCTTCGTAGAGAGCTCATAGTTCAGATCCTTTTGTTCACGTAACCGCTCGGGGTATAATCTTATTATTGGTTTAACTTTCTTATTTGTCTTATGCCAACTGCTTTGCTGACATTCCTGCTGACAAATATGGAATCAGTAAATCGACGACAGATTTCACATCGACTTCCTTTTCAAACTTACTTTCTGCCAGCTCCGAAAGAGCTTGGCTTGAAGCCATCGTAAATACACAGGTCCCTAACGTGAAGTGCAGTCGCCAAAACAACTGTTCTTCACATAGTTCCGGGTTCGCCTTCATTATCGAGAAAGTGAAAAGGTTTAGTACCTCTTCGTATCTGGTGGTAATGAACCAGCGTAGATGACCTTGAACGTCTGTATAACCGCGGCCAATTAACAACATAAATAGCGCAGTACCATTTGGGCGTACATCATTTAATGTACGTAAAGGTAATCGCAATGACTCAAAGACATCGTCCATGTTGTAGCTATCGCGCGTGTTTAGCTCAATTAATGAAGTCTTAATGCTCGGCATTAGTGCTTCTAAATACCTATCTAAAACCGCTCTAACCAGCGTTTTTTTATCGCCAAAGTGATAGTTTACCGATGCTAAGTTAACGTTAGCTTTACCTGTTATCGTTCTTAGCGAAGTATCATTAAAGCCATGTTCAGCAAAGAGTCCTTCTGCGACATCGAGTATTTTTTCTTTTGTTGATGTTCTCGGGGCCATTTTAATCACTCGTATTAAACAACTGTTTGAAAATATACTCCCGAAACTTAAGATTAACAAATGATTAACATCACACTTTAACCAATTGGTCTGACCAGACAGTAAAAGGTGTGATCTAATCTTTTGAAATTCAATCGAATACTCCAGTGAAGCTTGTCAGAAGAAAACGATCAAATTTCTCAGTCCAGCGCAATTGAAACGCTAACAATAGCCTTGGCGGCTCGGAGTGAGCGACGAGAGTATGAAATACATCTTCGGTTCTAGGGGAGATAAAATGAGAAACACAGAAGTTAGTAACTTCGCCAAGTTGGTAATCCATCTCGATTTTTCTATTACTTTCGGATGTGTAAGAAGCTAGAAAGCATTAAGTAGAAATTTTTTGAAAAAAAATGGAACTGTTTGGAAAAGGCTCGGTCTGAATATACGTAACAGTTAGGGCATTTGAAGTTTCACTGGCCGTCAAACTTGTTTCCATCTAATTGTTACGTTGCTGCTTTTTTCTTATTAACTCCTATGTTTGTATCCGCCCAGTCAAATTTTCGGCTGGGCTTTTTTTCGCCTATAGATTTACCAAGCGCCTCTTTCGATGATTTGCCCTAACTCCATCAGCTAGACCTTAGTTGGTCACAAAAGTAACCACCCTGAAGTGGTTGATGTGCCGATCTGCAAGACATAAAAAAGCCTCCCGAATGGGAGGCTTTACTAAACAGTGTGTATCTTACGCTTGCGCTTTCTTAGGCAAAGAAAAGTGCAGTAACGCGTAGCCAAGTAACGCGGCTGTCGTCGAGCCCATTAAGATACCTAGTCGAGCATAGGTATCAAACTCAGGGCTTACATTTCCAAACGCTAAAGAGGAAATGAATATAGACATTGTAAAACCGATACCACACAACACAGAGACCGCAAAGATATGCTTGAAGTTAATGCCTTCCGGTAACTTAGCTACACCCATTTTCACAGCTGCCCAACTAAAGGTGAAGATACCTAGAGGCTTACCAACCAGTAGTCCCAAAGCAATACCTAATGGCAGCATTGAAGTTAGGCCTGACATCGATACGCCTTCTAGCGAAATCCCCGCATTTGCAAATGCGAATAGAGGTAATATACCAAATGCCACGTATGGATGAAGTGCGTGCTCCATGTGCTTAAGTGGGGAATGTTCGCCCTGTTTACCCTTAAGAGGAATAGCAAAGCCGATCACTACGCCTGCAAGTGTTGCGTGAACACCAGATTTAAGTACCGCAAACCATAAGATCGCGCCGACTATCATGTATGGTGTCAGTTTCGTTACTTCCTTCGCATTCAACATGAACAGGACACCAGTCATGATGAAGCCAACAAGCAGCGCCATGCTAGAAAGATCACCTGTGTAAAACAGTGCAATAATAACAACCACGCCTAAATCGTCGATAATAGCGAGAGCTAACAAGAACACTTTAAGGCTTACTGGTACGCGCTTACCTAGTAGCGCCATGATACCTAGAGCAAATGCAATATCCGTCGCAGCTGGAATTGCCCAGCCAGAAACCGCCTCTGGGTCGTTAGCATTAAACGCAACGTAAATAAGAGCAGGCGCTAACATACCACCAACCGCTGCAATCGCAGGGAAAATTGCGGTTTCTTTTGATTTTAGCGCTCCTTCAAGTAGCTCTCGCTTCACTTCAAGGCCAATAAGTAAGAAGAAAACAGCCATTAGGCCGTCATTAATCCAGTGAGAAACTGACATACCGAATACATAAGTATGCAGTACAGATTGATAAGTTTCGCCCAGCGGTGAGTTAGCAATGGTCATCGCAATTGCCGCTGCAATTACGAGAAGAATACCACCTGCTGATTCCATTTTGAAAAAGTCACGAATGACATCGTTCATGGTTTCGTCCTTATATTTATTATCTTAATAAACGATTAACAAAGAGTGATAAGAGTGTATAGCTGTCGAAAACTTTAGAATAATCGCTTCTTCAGAGTATAAACTTCGGTTTTTTCGATGTTAAGTTTACTATACATCGTATTTTCCAACATAACACTCAATTTTGATCGGAGATCGTATTTGTTTTTGTCGCACCAAATATTTATCAAGATGATGAGAAAATCAGCATAACACGGCTTGTACCATCATGATAACCCCGTACTTTTGAGAAAAAGCCAGGAAGCTTCGCGCACTAAAAAACCACCCGTAGGGGGTGGTTTTCTTCACAACTCAATAGCCTGTCAGCTGCATAAAGCCCCAAGCTTCATTGGAGCCGGAAGCTAAAGTAGGCCCTTCCCAGTAAGGTATTACAAAGGGTAGCCACATATCTGACTTGATAATGCGGGTAGTCAAGTTAATTTGATGCTTCGGAATATTGATAATCCACTGCAAAGGTAACCTTCTTCCATTGGATAAACTGGTCACTTGCATTGGTTTAATACTGATATCATCGTCTGAGAGGTTGATGACTTTACCTGAGCGTGTCGACAACGTGCCAAATACGTGCGGTGTTTGCCCATGGTGACGATAACGGCTAACAGTTAATGCTCGACCATCATCTAAATTGAAAACAAACCAATCCCAGCCTTGTTGCCCCTCACCAATTAAGCCGCTGCCCCACTCTTTTTGCGCCCAAGCAGAACCCGTCACTGAGAATCGCTTACCATTTAAGCTTAAGCTGCCTTTTACTTTTAAAAATGGAGCACTGAAGCTGAAAGAAGCAACAGATTGCAACGCATGTTTAACTTGGAAGCCTTTGTCTCCATTCACCACAAAGGGGCCGTTTGTCATGGTATTGAGCTCAAGTCCAAACGTATCAGTATTCACATTCAAGTTGCCCGGGAAAGGCGTCGCACCGAGTGATCGCCAAGTCCAATTATCAATCCATAACCTGAAAGGACGATTGATCATACCAGCTTGGCCTATCCCACCTCTAGCTACCCGTTGCTCTTTCCATACATGCGAGCCATGACTGACGACAACATGTGAAATGTACAATTGAGGGTTCTGCCAACCGCTGGTTTCTCGCTCGTCCGTCGCAACCCTGAAATAGCTCCATTGAACATTGTAGATCTTGCCTTGCTCATCTTTTAGTTTCGCAAAGTAGTGCCACCATTCATGCTGATACTCGGGATGAAAGCGAAAATCTGAGGGTAAAGAGACATGCTCATTAGGTAGTACAGGCTCGAAAATCGTTTGATTTTCACGCGTTAAGATAGAATCAAGTTCGCTTTCTCGTGTTGTTGTCGCCTCTAACCAAAAAGTTGAGTAAAAAGCAGCCCCAGTCAGAAAAGCGAACGTAACAACAATGAGCGTTGAAACCAACAAGCGTTTTTTAGAGCCCATTTTTTTCATTACAACGCGTCCCTTAATGACTTCATCGGTGTACTTTTGATCATTCTAATAACTGGCAATGCGCCAGCAACCATGATGGCAAGCATCGCCCAAGCAATGGTTTGAGCATACTCCCATGGAATCGTTTGAAGCTCTAGAGACCAGCCAAATGATTGCTTAATGATAATATCAACGATCAAATGTGCGAGCGCCAAGCCGAGCGGCACTGCAATAATCGCAGAAATGGCTCCGAAGACGAATAGCTGCAAACCACCTAATACGACAAGTTCTTTTCCGGACACACCCATGCACCTTAATAAGGAAAAATGCCGCTGCCGTGAAAGTTCTCCTGCCAACGTCGCAAAGAATAAACCAAACACGGCAATAATCAGCGTGATATTGCCCAAGGTTCCTGCTATCGCAAAGGTATGATCAAACACTCTCATTGCTTGGCTATAAATATTACCGTTATCAAACACACGATCTTGCGGGAGACGGAATACATTCTCTAAGCGATTTTTCAGCCCTTCTCCATTGACGTTATCTTTTAATACTACGCCAAGACCAACATTACCCCTACCTGCAAATGCATACAGCCAATTCCGGTGCGACATCATCACCTGGTTATATGGGTTTCCATAATCGTAGTAAACGCCTACGACTTGCCAATCACCACCAAGCGGTTCTTGTAAGTTAATGAAATCGCCAGGGCGGATATCCAGCTTCAAGGCCATCGACTCACTGACCATTAAGCTCTTGGTAGCGTGCAGTTGATACCAGTAATTTGGGACACCTAACTTGACGGTAAGTGAGTCTAACTCACCTTCAGAAGAGCCCGTACTTACAACTTGTAGAGCACCGTGCTCGGTCGGCATATCTTTTTCCCAGCGCCACCAAACCGAGTTCACCTCTGGCTGATTCTGGAGCCATGCGCTCATCCTAGCGGCTGAATTGTTGGTCGGATAGATGTACACATCAGCGGCTAATCGCTGATTTAGCCACTTATCGGTTGTATCTCGAAAGCTTCCGACCATTGTTTCTACACCAATGTTTGCCGCCAGCGCTAACATAAACGCCATCGTAGCCACACCGCGATAGCTCATGCTGGCTGCTGCATCAGCAAAAAACCAACGGACACGAACCCATCGCATGGTATAAGAAAAACTTTGGAACATATGCCACATAATAAATGGCATAAACAACGCCACACTAACCAACATCAGCGCAATAATTGCAAAGCCGGTTTCTTGTGTTTTCGGCGCCTGATATACCGCTATTGCAGCGACACAAAACACACATGCCGCAAGCGCCTGCCAAGAGAACTCTCTTCCAGCAAATCGCATTAGCGACAGTCGAGAAGAAAGGCGGATTGGTTGTGACTTCAGCAAACGGATTAATGGCCACAGACACGATATCAACGCACCCATCGCTGCCATGATTAGGCTATATAAGCTAGATTGCCATGACCATCCTATGGTTAAACCTACGTTGGCATCATACAAATCACTCAGGCTCGAAGACACTGCTGGGATAAGTTCATTCGCTAAGATCAAGCCAAAAAAGTTACCACACGCCCACGCAATAAAGACGAGCAAAGACAACTCTAGCAATAAGGCTTGCGCTAACTGTGTTCCGTTAACACCAGTCTGTCTCAAAATACCTACCAAACGTTGTCGCTGGATGAAAGACAGAGACATCGCTTGATAAAAAATAAACAACCCGACCAAAAACGACAGCATTCCCATCGCGGTGAGATTCATATGGAATGCGTTAGTTAGCGACTCAAGCTCAGTACGCGTATTCCTAACGAGCGTCATTCCGTTTGGCAACATGTTTTTCAGTGCTATCAGCTTTTCCTCTGGCATTTCGCCACAAGAAATCGCAGACAAACCTGAGCTCCGCTTGAGCATACGCAACAACGATATATCAGTAACCAGCCGAGTACCCGAAAGCATCTTGTCCTTATCTACTTGAATAGGCCCAAGACGGCTTCCGTCATTCATCTCAATGAAGTCCCCATCCTGCCAACTCATGTAAGCGGCCAAATCTTGACTAACGAGAATAGGATAAGGAGGCTTCATTAGTGATAAAACAGGCATCTCACCTAGCGATTTTCCTTGTTGTAGTGGGATCATCGCGACAGGATCTATCCCCACCAACATCAGGCTCATATCGGTCTTGGCATCTAGATGCAGCACGTCAAACGGTGCACATTGGTTGAACCCAGCTCGACGTAACTGAATATAGAAACCTTGAGGAATTTTATTGGCAGAGTGCTTCGTTCGGATTCGGTATGGCAAAGGATTGGAGAAAAGCTTTTCCCCAGTAGCATAACTTTGTTTTGCATGCTGGTTGATAGAAGTAACACCAACAAGGAGGGACACGCCTAAAGTTAATCCCAGCCAGACAAGAATAATTTGTAGAGGGTAACGACGGTAATGACCGAGTAGTGCCTTAACTACGGGCCATAACATGTAGCTGCCCTCCTTGAAGTCGAATCTTTCCTTCCATATGGGCGGCCACTTTTTCACTGTGCGTCACTAACAGCAAAGTACACTCCAGTTGGCGAGCGAGACTCGTTAATAAGCGCATTACTGCTTCTGCGTTTCGCTCATCTAGACTACCAGTTGGCTCATCAGCAAGCAGGATTTTGGGTTCCATATAGAGTGCACGAGCAATCGCCGCACGTTGTTGCTGACCACCAGACGCCTCTTCCGGATAACGTCCTAGCAATGGCATTAAGTCCAAAGCAGAAAGAATTTGACGCCACAACTCTTTATCTTCCGGCAGACCTTTTAACTGACGACAAAAACGAATATTGTCGGCAATATTAAGTGTAGGAAGCAGGTTGAATTGTTGGAAGATATTCCCAATATTGTTGCGGCGATAAAGGGTTCTTAAATGCTCCGGTGCTTCATGCATAGCAAAATTTGGAAACTGCACTTCACCAGAGTCAGCAGTATCCAATCCGGCGATTAAATTCAGTAGAGTACTTTTACCCGAACCACTTTCTCCCATCAGAGCAACTTGGTCGCCTTGCTGCAATGTTAATTCTGCCCCTTGTAATACAGGGTGAAACTCTCCCCCGTCTACATAGCCTTTACATAGGTCTGACAGTTTTAACATTGATTATGCCGCTCGGATGGTGTTTAAAAATTGGGATCAGAATCTACACTAAAATCCTGTTAGTAGAAAGTATTTTGAATGCTTGATCACACTATGGAAGTACAAATGCAACTCGATTCACTTTCTGTTGCTAATTTTGTTGACGTTTTGAGCAGATTTTTGCAGCCAAAATAAACTCTGTTCCTCCTTACTGGCCAATCAGGTTTTTCATCCATTTTCGGCTAACCATTCTTGGCAAGCAAATCGCCCACTTCACAACTTCTTCCGTCAAAAAGAGTAAGTAAACCCATTGTGGGTCCCAATTGAGATAAATCGCTGCAAATGCTGCGAGTGGAATCCCGATCACCCACTGCGCCAAGATGTCTTGATACAAACAAAACTTAACATCACCGCCCGCACGTAATACACCAACAATAGCCATCATCGGCACCGAGCGTAGCACGACACCCAACGCAAGAATCACCATAAACTGTTCAGCTAGCTCGCGAGTGTCCGTTGTCAGTGCACTAAACGCATTAAGGATCCATTGATTTGACACTATCAACAAGACGGCGACCACAAATGCGATAAGCACATTCAAAATGACCGTAGCCCATGCTTGATAATAAACGGGTTCAAAATTACGAGCGCCGAGCTGGTTCCCTACTAGAACTGCGGCCGCATTCGATAAACCAATCATCATCGCCAATGCGATCGACTCAACAGGTGTCATTACGGAAAGCGCCGCCAAACCTTGCACGCCTGCTTGCCCCATGATGGCGTGATAAGCAAACAACCCACCAGCCCACGCCAAGAAGTTAAATGTGGTTGGCAAAGAGAGGCTCAAGAAACGCGTAATTTTATCTAAGACCAATCCTGCGCGTATATCATCCCAGCCAAATGCGATTATGTGTTTTTTCAACCATAGATAACCAAACAAGCAACCTACTTCGATCGCGCCACTGATTACCGTTGCGATCGCTGCTCCCGTAATACCCAAAGCAGGAAAGCCTAATTGACCAAAAATTAAAACCCAGTTAAGAAAAACATTAGATAAAATGCCTATACCACTAAAAAAAGTGCTTAAGCCTGGTTGGTGCATCGCCCTTAGGCCCACCGACATACTGGCCACACATGCAACAGCAAACATGCTAACCGACGAAATAATGAGATAGCTGGCCCCTAGCTCAATCACTTCTTGTGAATCGGTAGTCAAACTCATGATGGGCTGTGGAAAAACAACAAACAAAGCAACAGCAATCGCAGCAAACATCATTGCGATCATCCATGTTAAAGCGGTACTGCGACGCACCCCAACTTTATCGCCAGCCCCCCAATATTGAGCGGTTAACAACGCACCGCCCGTTGTCACCCCAACTAACATGATGGTGGTGACGAAAGTCGCGCGCGCAGCAACTCCAACAGCGGCAATTTCAGCTTCACCAAGTTGACCAAGCATAAGAACATCGACGAGGCTTCTGCTAGAAAACATCATGCTTTGCAGTGTAATTGGTAACGCGATTGCAAATAAACGACGTAAGAATGCTTTATCTGCGTGTATTGAGAGTTGAGAAAGAAAAGTCACAAGCGCTCCAACGACAACTTATTGATAGAATGGGGAAAGTGTCTCATGATTATACTCTGTGGTGTTTATTCCACCAACGATAAAAGGACAGATAATGAAAAAGGTGTTGGTGCTAGGCGCCTCGGGTTACATTGGCTCTCAACTTCTTCCGTTACTTTTAGATAAAGGTTACGCCGTCACAGCAGCGGCGCGACATATTGATTATTTAGAGTCAAGAACTCAGCCTCACCCTAATTTAACGTTAAGGTATCTCGACTTGGCTGACGCAGAGACCACGAAGGCTGTAGTGAACGATTTTGATTTAGTATTTTTTCTCGTGCACGGGATGGCTCAAGGTGATGACTTTGTTGAGTACGAACTAAACCTTGCTTTGAACTTCAAATATGCGTTGGAACAAAGCTCCGTCGAGCATGTTATCTATTTGAGTGCCATTCAACCTCAAACCGGAAACTCTCGCCATTTAGCCGCTCGTAAAGCCACGGGAAAAATAATTCGACAGTCTGGTGTTCCAGTAACTGAATTGCGTGCTGGCGTTATCATCGGCCCCGGCTCTGCCGCTTTCGAAATCATGCGTGACTTTGTCTACAACTTACCTATTTTGATCGCGCCTAAATGGGTCGACTCAAAAGCGAACCCTATTGCCTTGCCCAATCTCAACCACTATTTATTGAAGTTAGCAGAAGCCCCCTCTCCAGAAGAAAGTCACATTTATGAAGTTGGTGGGCCAGATACACTTAGCTACCGCGAACAGTTCAAAGTCATTTGCCGAATCACGAACAAGCCGTATCGGCTGTGGTCGACCCCGCTACTTACTCCGAAAATGGCATCGTACTGGCTAGGTTTAGTTACCTCAGTGCCAACTAGTATCGGTAAAGCATTACTTGCGGGCTTAGAGCACGACTACATTGCAGACTCCAAAGCGATTGAAGAACGATTTCCTCAAACGCTGATCAGCTACGAGCAAGCGGTAACTGATACCATTCAAGATGAAGGCACATTTGTACGCAGTAATGTCTGGGGGTTTGAACCCGCAGCGCTTCGTCGATGGCAACCAGGATATGGCTATTACCCAAAACAAGCTGGAGCGAGCATTAAAACTCATGCCTCCGCTGCGGCATTATGGAAAGTGGCGCAAAAGATCGGGAGTCGCGAAAAAGGCTATTACTTTGCCAACATCTTGTGGCGTACACGTGAATGGCTCGATATCTTTTTTGGTGGCGGAAAACCGATTCGCGTTTCTCCTCCTGGACCAGAGCTTAAAGTCGGTGATTTTATTGACTCTTGGAAAGTGATTCGCTGCGATAATAATCAGTTTCTTTCACTGTTTTTTGGTATGAAAGGCCCAGGCCTTGGGCGTTTAGAAATTACCATCAAAGATCTCGGTGACGAACGAGAGCTGGATATTACCGCCTGGTGGCACCCGCAAGGGTTTCTTGGGCTGCTTTATTGGTTTGCAATGATGCCAGCCCATCTCTTCATATTTAAAGGCATGGTCAAAGCCATCGCGAAAGAAGCAAACCGTTTAGTAAACAAAAAGCCCCAATAACAGGGGCTTCTAAACACTCAAAATGTCACTTTAGTCAGCTTTGAACGAGAGTGGAATTTCGGCTAACTGGTTGCCTTCGTTTGCTGGAAAAATAAGGTACTCGCCATGGTATTTCACCATCGATTTGTAGTCTGTTACCTTATGAACCATAAAGCCCGCTTGCGCTGCTTTCTCAACAAACTCAGCATGATTGCCACGCACAAACCAACTCATTGGCTTTACGAGCAACTCGCCATCAAAACAGCTTTCGCATTGGTCTGCACATAACGCTAAAGAGTTTTGACCTTCAGTGAAGATTTGTACTTTGCCGCACCCAATCAGTTGCTCAGACGTCGAGACTTCCCAGCCTGCTTGCTCCATCAAATCAAGAAAAGACTCAATATCTGAATCTTTGAACACTTTGGAGTCTTCACCTTCAGGGAAGAATTGCGCATAAAAAGCAGAAATACGTTTAAAGATAAACAACAAACCAGCATCGTTCCCCTTTGAGCGACCTGCTTTTTGCCAACGCGTTAAGTCATCGCCTACCGTACGTCCGAAACGTTGTGATTTTAGCGCCTTTGTTACCCAACGCACTAAATAATGGTTATTCGCAACAGGGGCATTGGCTAACTTACCTGAGCGATGCTCTTGATCTAACTCTTCAAGTGCTGAGTTAACCAAGTTTTGAATTTCTTTGGTGTAATTCGACATTACGCCTTTCTTCCTAAAGTCCAATAAAACAGTGCTGAAAGCACAGAACAAGCAAACATCACGATGATCATCGGCCAAGCAACATTCCCGGGCAGTGATGCCACCAGCGCACCAACCAATGAACCGATACCGAATCTTAATGTCCCCGCTAGAGACGACGCCGTACCCGCCATTGATGGGTAACCACTTAAAAGCAGCGCCATCGCGTTACTACCTATCGTCGACAATGTACCGATAAACAGCACAACAAAAGGTACAATGCCCCATAATCCGAAGTCCATTAACCAACTTACGAATAAACCAATCCCCGCCAAAAGTTGCACGAACAACCCAAAACGAAGCATGGCATGGGAACCAACTTTCTTCACCAAGCGACCATTAATACTGGTCATGATGATCATCGCCACAATGTTCAAACCAAATAGGTAACCAAAGTGGTCTGGTCGAACACCATATAAATCAATATAAACAAACGAACCCGCCGTCAAAAATGCAAACATTCCGGAAAATGAAAACGCACCTGAGAGCATCAAACCGATCGCTTCAGGATTGGAGCATAATCTGGCGTAGTTTCTCAGCGTCGTGCGGAAACGAAGAGGCTGACGATTTTCAAGCTGTAACGTTTCAGGGATTTTCCAAAGTACGAGAAAAATCACGACTACAGCGAAAATAGCTAATACCCAAAAAATGGAACGCCAACCAAACCAAATCGCGAGATGGCCACCGATCATCGGTGCCACCAACGGCGCAATAGTAATGACCAGAGTAACGAAGGACATTGCGCGTGCAAAGTCTTCACGGTCAAACATGTCACGCACGACAGCTTGGATAATGACCGCCGCTGCCGCGCCAGCAAAACCTTGTGCCGTACGTACATAGGTCAGCGCATCAATGCCATTTGTTGTCGCACTCACAACAGCAGCCAAGCCGAAGAAAAGTACGCCTAAAATCAACACAGGTCTGCGACCAAAGCTATCGGCAAGCGGCCCGTGAATTAACTGGCCGATCGCAAAACCCGCGGTATAAGCCGTCAACGTAATCTGAACCGCGCCAGGCGCGACCCCCAAATCTTTCGCTATTGTCGGCATCGCAGGCAAATACATATCGATCGCCAAAGGCGTCAAAGCACCAATCGCTCCTAGTACCAGAAACAATAGAAAACTGATTTGGGATTGCGGAGCACTTTGAGCTTTTTCTGTCATTCTTTTACCTCTTGTTGGAGCCCTACCGTCAATACTTGCAGAACAAAGTGAAAATAACGGAAGTTCTCATATCGCTGAATGTAGAAGCCAAAAACCTGTTCTATCCAACGTTCGAGAATCATAAGGGCAAATATGTACCAAGGTGTGACCTTGACGAACTCGACATAGAAAAGCATGTGAAAGCGAAATGTGTTTATGGGAAACAAACACAATGCAGTAAAAATGATGGCGTTGACACCATCATTCCATTCACCGTAGCCGAAGGCTTTGCAATAAGAGTATGCATGCATCAGCTAAATGCAAAGGCATATCACTGAGATGAGTAAGCACACCGGAATTGTCTAGGCACTAATTTTGGTAGGAAAATTTATTTTGAGCCAATTCCTACCAAAAGACTAGTTCCTATTAGGAACTAAAGAATTTCCCATGCCGACAATTAATTCCAAATAGAATCAATTTCTTCTTGCGTGAGGTGGCGATAATCACCTGGTTCTAGTGCCTCATCAAGTTCGATAGAACCAATACGCTCACGATGTAAGTACTCAACTTTATTTCCTAACGCCGCGAACATACGTTTCACTTGGTGATACTTACCTTCCACGATAGTTAACAATACTTCATTCTCAGCCTCGTTCACGATTTCCAAACGAGCAGGCAATGTTGCTTCTGATTCATTGCGCAAAATGATGCCTTGTTCGAGCTTTTCCGCGTAATCTGGCTGAATAGCATCGACGAGCCAAACACGGTACGTTTTCTCACACTTATGCTTAGGTGAGGTAATACGATGAGACCACTTACCATCATCCGTAATCAATACTAAACCAGTTGTGTCGACATCTAATCGGCCCGCAAAGTGAAGGTTTTCAATTTTAGGCTCATCAAGCAATGCGAATGCAGTTTGGTTGTAGCCATCTTCATGTGAACAAACAAAGTCAGCAGGCTTATACAACATAATGTAACGAGGACCAGGAGCACCAATAACACGGTCTTCCCACATCACTTCCGCACCTTTAGGTACTTTAAATGCACCACTTTTTTGAACCTCACCGTCAACGGTGATGTCTCCACTTTTGATGATCTTTGTTGCCTGTTTGCGTGTTGCACCCAGAGCGTCACACAAATATTTATCTAAACGCATGAATACCTCATTGAATTATACCCAAGTGATCTCTAAATCTTGGTTTAAAGGTCACTTGGGTATAAAAGTCAGGTATTATAGCGTTCCTCGTTCGAATAGTTGAGCAATTTCACATATTTTCATGTACACACTTCGTCCTTATCAAGCCGACTCGGTTAAAGCCGTTATTCATTACTTTCGTAAACACTCGACACCAGCAGTGATCGTGCTGCCAACCGGTGCAGGAAAAAGCTTGGTGATCGCAGAACTTGCTCGCCTTGCGAAAGGACGAGTGTTAGTCCTCGCCCACGTAAAAGAACTGGTCGAGCAAAACCACGCGAAGTATGAAGGTTATGGTTTAAAAGGTTCTATCTTCTCAGCAGGATTGGGACGAAAAGAAACTGACCAGCAAGTCGTGTTTGCTTCGGTTCAATCGGTCGTACGTAACTTAGATTCGTTCAAAAACCAGTTTTCTCTGCTCGTTATTGATGAGTGCCATCGTGTGCCAGATGACAAAAACAGCAGCTACCAAAAAGTTATTACTCACTTACGAGAACTGAACCCTGGCATTAAGGTGCTGGGACTAACTGCAACGCCCTATCGTTTAGGAATGGGCTGGATTTATCAGTATCACACCCGAGGTCAAGTGCGAACCGAAGAGCCTCGATTCTTCCGCGATTGTATTTTCGAACTGCCGATCCGTTACTTGCTCGACGAAAACTTCCTCACTCCAGCCCGCATGATGGATGCGCCCGTTTTGTCTTACGACTTCTCTCAGCTGAAGCCCGCTAACACCGGACGCTACAAAGAAACAGAAATGGACATGGTGATCGATAAAGCCAAACGTGCGACTCCACAAATTGTTGAGCAAATCATGCAATATGCGAAAGAGCGTCAAGGTGTCATGATCTTCGCTGCAACTGTTCGACACGCACAGGAGATACACAGTTTATTGCCAGAAGGCGAAACTGAAATCGTCATTGGTGATACACCTACGCCGGAGCGCGATGCGATCATCCAAGCGTTCAAGAATCGTCAAATAAAATACTTAGTCAATGTTTCGGTACTGACAACCGGGTTTGATGCGCCGCATGTCGATTTAATCGCGATTTTGCGACCAACAGAGTCAGTCAGTCTGTACCAACAGATAGTAGGACGAGGATTACGCTTATCAGACGGAAAATCAGAATGTTTAGTGCTTGATTACGCAGGCAACAGCTACGATTTATACCAACCTGAAGTCGGTGATCCCAAACCAGACTCTGACAGTGAAATTATCACGATTCCTTGCCCGGCTTGCGGATTCAATAACAACTTCTGGGGTAAGTTGGATAGTAACGGTTTCTTGGTTGAACATTTTGGCAGACGTTGCCAAGGTTACTTTGAAGATGAAGACACAGGCGAACGTGAACACTGTGGCTACCGTTTTCGTGCCAAATACTGCGGTGAATGTGGTGCGGACAACGATATCGCTGCACGAATTTGTCATGAGTGTGATGCGACGCTCGTAGACCCAGATAAAAAGCTAAAAGAAGCCCTTAATCTCAAAGATGCATTAATCTTTGAATGCACAGAAATGGACCTATCTGTATTTAAGTCCAGTGATGGTAAATCTCAGCTAAAGGTGACGTATTCTGGTGAACCATACCAAGGCGAAGGCAATGCGTTAGTTCATGAGTTTTGGACATTGAGTACCAAAAAACAAAAACAAACGTTTAAAGATCAGTTCGTACGCCCCCACTTAGCAGACAAGCATCGCCCTTTTGAAGAGGCTTCACCGACACGCGTTGTCGCTAATCAACATCGTTTCCGTTTGCCTCAGTTTGTTATTGCTAGAAAATCTGGTCGCTTTTGGAAGCTGCGAGATAAAATTTTTGAAGATGAGTTGAAATAACATCGACAACACATGGCAAAACTTAATTAGCTGATTCACTCTCTGTTCATCTATCTCCGATATACTGCGGCTAACGCTCCAGAAAAGGTTTGACTATGTATAAAGCAACGACTTCTCTACATTCTGCGTTACTTTTCGGCCTTATCACGACATTCATGTGTGCACCAAGTTTTGCCAAGCATGGCAACGAGTACACATCACAAAATGGCCACGCCATCGTGCAAGATGTCGAAAAGCCAGGAACACGCATCGAATTCGATGAAGATCAAGATGAGGTCTACCGCGCGGTTCAACAAGGATATATACGACCATTTTCGGAACTTTACGCCGCAGTAGAAAACGACCTATACGGCCGCATCATCAAGGTCGAGCTTGAAGAAGATGATGATGCTTGGGTGTATGAATTGAAAATTCTGTACAACAACAGCGTCCTGAAAGTTGAGTACGACGCCGCCACGCTAGAAATGCTTGAGATCAAAGGTCGCAGCTTTAACAAAGCGTTAAAGCCGCAAAACAACTAAACTTGTCTAATGCGTAATCCAGACGCGATGCGTAGCTTACTTCGATAAAAATCCAAACATAATAAGAATCATCAATATGAAAATACTTGTTGTTGAAGATGATCCTCGTTTAGGCGAGCAAATCATCGAAACATTAGAAAGTACCGGCTGGGTACCAGAATTGTCCCAAGATGGCATAGACGCTCTGTATCGCGCGACTTCGGAAGAATGGGACGCCATTGTTCTCGACCTCGGCTTGCCAAAACTGGATGGTCTTACCGTCCTAAAAGGCATCCGAGATGAAAACATTAATACTCCTGTCGTGATTCTAAGCGCTCGCGACACCCTAACGCAGCGAGTTGAAGGCTTAAACGCAGGTGCAGACGATTACCTAACTAAACCATTTGAAATGGTTGAGCTTATCGCTCGTATTCGTGCACAGCTGCGAAGAGCCTCTGGTAATGCCTCTCCTGTGATGCAAATTGGCGACTTGAGCTTGGATACACGCACTTCTAAAGTCATGTGGCAAGGGCAAGCGGTAAGCTTGACGGCGCTAGAGTATAAAGTGGTCGCTTACTTTATGCATAACCCGGAAAAAGTGATTTCTCGAACCGAACTCGTCGAGCACATTTACAAACAAGACTTTGATCGTGACTCCAACACAATCGAAGTTTTTATCGGCCGAATTCGCAAAAAAATCGCGCCAAAGATCATCAAAACTGTCCGAGGGTTGGGATACCAATTAAATGCCGAATAGAAACAGGCTACCGTTGAACGCAATAAAACGACTGAGTATCAAAAGTCGCCTCGTTTTAGCGGCGATCGTTTGGTTAACGGCAATGATCCTCGCCGCTGGTGTGACGATACCGACGCAGGTCTACAACTATATGGTTGATGACACTCGCTCACAGCTCAGCATTTTTATGGATGAAGTCGCAGCACAGTTAGAAGTCGATAACACCGGGCATCTTTCACTCGCAGCTCAGCTATCAGACCCTCGATTTAATCGACCTTACAGTGGTTTGTATTGGAGTGCCTCTACAGAGGCAAGCCTCGAACGTTCTCGTTCGTTGTGGGACAAAAAAATCGAATACAAAGGTTTGGATAAAGATGCGTATGGAGCAAGAGGCGAAAAACTAATTACGCTAGAAAAAGCACTGTATCTTCCTGATTACGATGGTCCTATTCACATTATTATTGGTATTGACGAAGAGCCCATTAAAAATACCCTTCAGACGTTAATCGGCCAACTTTGGCTTATTTTGGGTTTATTATTCGCGGGCGTACTTACCGTCATTTTACTGCAAATTGCTTGGTCATTGAGTCCGCTTACAAAGCTACAAAAAGAATTAGCCGAGCTGAAGTCTGGTAATAAAAAGAGTCTAGAAGAAACCTACCCAAAAGAGATTTCTCCTCTAATCTTCGACCTCAACGCTCTGCTGTTCCATTACCAAGAATTACTAGAGAGAGCTCGCAATCATGCAGGTAACCTATCTCATGCACTTAAAACGCCACTTTCTGTTCTAAAAAATGAAGTTCAGACGTTAGAACCTGAGGCACAATCCCGTCTCCGAGCTCCAATCAATCAGATACAAGACCATATCGATTACCATTTGGGTCGTGCCCGTATGGCCGGGTCGATGAACATATTATCAGTGAAGTCGAACCCAGCAGATCGTGTGGATGCTATCTCAATGGCGTTTGATAAAGTGTATGCGAGCCGAAGCATTACCTTAATTAATGAACTTGATTCAGAGCTGAATGTAGCAGTAGAGCAGACCGATCTCGATGAAATGCTAGGTAACTTGCTAGAAAATGGCTATAAGTGGGCCAACAGCATGATTCGTGTGCACTCCTCTCAGGATAAGGAAAATATACACATCATTATTGAAGATGATGGGCCAGGCATCCCTAAAGAGAAACTGAGTCAAGTAATCAAGAGAGGAGTTAGATTGGATGAAACAACCCCTGGCTCAGGTCTTGGTCTAAACATAGTCAGTGAAATGGCACACAGTTACCGAGGTCAATTAACATTGGATACAAGCGCTTTAGGTGGATTAAAAGCATCTTTAGTGTTACATCTCAGCCGAACATAAAGCATATAACACATAAACTTTGTTTTTCGGACCATGATCAGTAAACCGATGAAAATGAAGTCGATGTGAACAAAATCCAAGCAAAGCATTAAAAGGGATAGCCTTCCACCCCGCTAAATCATACCTTTTTGTTGATTTGGATACGATTTGGGTTGCCCATTTATAAGTGGAATGATAGTATCCGCGCTCGCTTGAACAGTTCCTGTTTCAAGCTTTACCACGAACAACAAGGTCGCATTG
>NZ_JAWPOL010000150.1:0-1517 GCF_033391095.1 Vibrio sp. Vb0667
TACGTCGAGTTTTACCACGTTTCGCTCTGTGACCCGCAATCGCATGATTATGACTCTCATCGCGAATATGTTGAATCAAGTGTAGCGCTGGAGCGTCACTAGGTAAGTTGAACTCTTCGCCATCAACCATAATTAAGGTTTCAAGGCCAGGTTTACGTGTTACACCTTTGGCAATACCAATCATGATTGGTCGCTTAGGCCAATCTCCCCAATACTGGGCGATGATTTCATGCGCACGATTTAACTGACCTTTACCACCATCAATAAAGATGATGTCAGGGATTTTTTCTACGTCCAACTGCTTTGAGTAGCGCCGCTCTAACGCCTGCCCCATCGCTGCATAATCATCGCCACCCGTGATTCCAGTAATGTTATAGCGTCGGTATTCTTGCTTTACCGGACCTTCGTTGTTGAAGACCACACATGATGCGATAGTGCTCTCGCCCATCGTATGGGAAATATCAAAACACTCCATCCTCATAATAGACTCCATTCCCAGCGTCTCGCGAAGTGCTTTGAAACGTTGGTTGATCGTCATCTTATGGTTGATTTTTGTCGTGATGGCAGTAAGTGCATTGGTATTAGACAGCTTAAGATATCTCCCTCTCGCACCAGTCGGAGAAGTATGGAAATGAACCTTACGCCCTGCGACTTCACTCAGTGCTTTTTGAATGGGTTCGAGATCGTCGGCCAACTCTTGGTTCAGTATTATTCGAGATGGGATTGTTCGCGCCTCATTGTGGCTCAGGTAATACTGAGTCAAAAAGCTATCGAATACCTCTTGTTGGCTCGTGTTTTGAGGAATCTTAGGGAAATGACTGCGACTGCCTAACACTTTACCCTGACGAATCATCAATATGTGGATGCAAGCAATGCCGTTCTCTTGCGCAAAACCCAGCACATCCATATCGTCCATGCTGTCTTCCGATACATATTGCTGTTCTTGGACTCGTCTTATCGCTTGTATCTGATCACGAAACTTTGCCGCGTCTTCAAACCGAAGTTGCTGACTAGCAACCTCCATTTTCTCTATCAACTGCTTCAGTACTTGCTGATCTTTACCTTGCAGAAATAGACGAACAAAACCCACCAGCTCAGCATACTCTTCATCTGAGATAATCGAGCTAACACACGGGCCAGCGCAGCGACCAATTTGATACATCAAGCAAGGGCGCGTTCGATTGGAGTAAACGGTATCTTCACACTGTCTAACAGGAAATATTTTTTGCAGCAAGTGCAGCGTTTCTCGTACCGCCCCTGAGTCAGGGTAAGGACCAAAATACTCGCCTTTACGCTTCTTGGCCCCACGGTGCATCGACAATCTCGGATGTTTATGACCGCTAATGAATATATAAGGGTACGATTTATCATCACGCAGAAGTACGTTGTATTTCGGTAAATACTGCTTGATGTAATTGTGTTCAAGAATCAGCGCTTCTGTCTCGGTATGCGTCACCGTGACATCTATTTTGGCAATATTGCTCACCAAAGCGCGTGTTTTTTCACTGTCGACTTTT
>NZ_JAWPOL010000151.1:0-1508 GCF_033391095.1 Vibrio sp. Vb0667
ATTACACCCGAGGGTATGAAAAGCCACTGATCATCATGTCACTGATGTCGACGATTGTTGCCATCGTTGAAGTCATGCTGTTTGGTGCAATGGGCCAACTAGTAGACTGGCTTTCCACCAGTAATCCAGAAACCTTTTTGCAAGATAACCGAGCGGATCTGATTTTTTACGGCGTCTTACTTCTGGTTGTGATGCCACTTTTGGTTGTTATCTACTCTTTGCTGGTGCATCAAACCTTGTTGGGTAACTACCCAATGTCCATTCGCTGGCTTGCTCACCGTTATCTGCTCAATCAGAGTCTGAACTTCTATCAAGATGATTTTGCAGGGCGTGTTGCGACCAAAGTGATGCAAACCTCTCTCGCAGTACGTGAAACGGTCATGAAGAGCATGGACGTGTTTGTCTACGTGACGGTTTACTTCACCAGTATGGTCGTGATGTTAGCAGCTGCAGATTGGCGTTTAATGATTCCAATGATTGTCTGGCTTTTGGTTTACATCGCGATTCAGATTTACTTTGTACCGAAACTGAAAGATGTGGCCTCTGAGCAAGCCGATGCGCGCTCAACCATGACAGGCCGTATTGTCGACAGCTACACCAACATCCAAACCGTGAAGCTGTTTTCACATAGCCAACGAGAAACCCAATATGCCGAACAAGGCATGAAAGGATTTCTCAACACGGTTTATCGTCAAATGCGCTTGGTTACGGGCTTTGACGTGGCGGTTGAAATCTCCAACTACATCTTGGTGTTTTCCGTCGCGGCTTTGTCGATTTATCTGTGGTTGGACAGCGCGATTAGCGTCGGTGCCATTGCTATTGCGGTCAGCCTAGCGCTGCGCGTTAACGGCATGTCGATGTGGATCATGTGGGAAGTAGGAGCCCTGTTTGAAAACATGGGTACTGTCGTGGATGGCATGAAAACACTGTCCAAACCTATCGATATCCAAGACAAACCGAATGCGAAAGACTTGGTCGTATCTCAAGGTGGCATCCAGTTCGATAACGTCAGCTTTCATTACGGTGAAAACAAAGGCGTCATCAACCATCTGAATCTCGACATCAAACCTGGCGAAAAAGTCGGCTTGGTTGGGCGCTCTGGCGCAGGCAAATCCACGTTGGTGAACTTGCTGTTACGCTTCCATGATGTGGAAGAAGGCAGCATTAAGATTGACGGTCAAAACATTGCTGACGTCACGCAAGATTCGTTGCGCTCGAAAATTGGTATGGTGACACAGGATACGTCTCTTTTGCACCGTTCAATAAGAGATAACATCTTGTACGGCAACCCAACCGCCTCAGAAGAGGAACTGCTTAAAGCGACGAAACAAGCGCACGCTCACGAGTTCATCGAAACACTGACAGACCCATTTGGCAATGTCGGCTACGATGCGCAAGTTGGCGAACGAGGCGTGAAGTTGTCTGGTGGTCAGCGTCAACGTATCGCGATTTCTCGTGTGTTATTGAAAGACGCGCCGCTGTTGGTACTGGATGAAGCGACTTCAGCT
>NZ_JAWPOL010000152.1:0-1500 GCF_033391095.1 Vibrio sp. Vb0667
CAACATTACGTATTACCAGTAGTGGTGGTGATATTGGCGTCGGGATCGAGTTTGGTCACTTCATAAAAAACAACGATATGGATGTGATCGTCAGCCAATTGTGTTTTTCTGCTTGCGCGAATTACATATTGCCTGCGGCGAAAAGTGTGGTGATTGGAAAAGATGCGCTTATTGGGTGGCATGGTGGCGCGAATCAGAGTGACGAGATGTGGGATCAATCGGTTCCTTCGCAATACGAAAAGCAGTTTTATCGCTATCTTACTCGCTTACGAATTAAAGAAGCGGAGTTCTACAACAAAGTAGGAGTGGATCCAAATATTACCGTTTATGGGCATACAAGAACGAATACATGCCAACGTTCAACGCTCGCGAATGGTTGGTATTACACTGAATCTGATATGCGGCACATGGGAATTAAGAGCCTGACTGTGCAAGGTGAATTACTGGACACTTTGAACTACAACAACAGCGAGATTAATTCTTGTTTGATGCCGCAAATATTTAATTAATTATCACCGCCACAAAAATAGCTCGAGTGAAAAAGAAAACGCCTCGCTTAAATTGCGAGGCGTTTTTGTTTCAATTTGAATCAACTGTAAGCCCGTGCAACGCGACCTTCGCAATTCAAGGTGTATTGTTTGGCGTAAGCTGGGATGAAAACAGATTGGCCTTTATCTACTACACACGTTTCACCATTTGCGTGTGTAATCACGAGCGGGGAATCTAGCGGCAACAGGATTTCTGCGGTTCTTACATCAAGTGTTCGTTGGTTGGCCTGCTTTACAATCGCGAATTTGAAATCGTCGACGGGAATTGGGTATTCCAACATGTCGTTGTTTTCGATTGGTGCAAGCAGTAGGGTATCGAATGGTTTTTCTTCGAAGCGTGTGCATGCAACGAGTTCTTTTACGTCCATATACTTCGGTGTTAAACCTGCGCGTAGTACGTTGTCTGAGTTCGCCATGATCTCAAGCCCCGTCCCTTTCAAGTACGCGTGTGGCGTTTCTGCATCCAAGAACATCGCTTCGCCTGGTTTCAGCGTGATAACGTTGAGTAGCAAGGGTGCAAACAAACCAATGTCGCCCGGGTATTGCGTTTCTAACTCCAAGATCAGGTTGAACAGAGGCAAGTCGGTGATGCGAGCTTGTGCCAATAGCACCGTCAACGCCATCTCTTTCTGTTCGCCTTCCAGTGACAATAGACCGGAGAAGAAGCTCGCCAATCCTTTGGAAGTTTGATTGTCGATAAGGTCATCCACCAAGCCTTGCAGCTCAGGAATCGCCAGCTCAGAGAAGAAGCTGATGATTTCACTTGTTGGGCGGAAGCCATTCATCGCTTGGTATTCGGTTAGCGCGTAAACCAATTCTGGTTTGTGGTTTGGATCTTTGTAGTTACGGTTTGCAGCGGTTAGGGGAATGCCTTGTTTTTCTTCCAGTGCAAAACCTAGTTCTGCTTGTTGCTTGTTTGGGTGCACCTGAATCGACAGCGCTTTCTCAGCGG
>NZ_JAWPOL010000153.1:0-1499 GCF_033391095.1 Vibrio sp. Vb0667
TGGGTAAGTGGCGTACTTGTTCCGGGTAAAGACGTTGTGTGGCTAGAGGTGCCGTTCTCGTCTCTTCCTGGTGAACGTAAAGACATCGACACCACACTGAAAAACGGCAAAAACTACGGTTTTGAAATGAACTCTATGCGCATCGTCGCGAACAAAGAGTTCACAGAGAAGAACCCATCGGCAGCGAAACTGTTCGAAATCATCAAACTGAATATCAATGATGTCAGCGCTCAAAACATGATGATGAGCCAAGGTAAAAATAGCGCGGCAGACATCGAAGCGCACGTAAATGGCTGGATTAAAGCCAACCAAACAACCTTTGATGGTTGGATGGAAGAAGCGAAGAAAGCGGCAATGTAACGCCCAAAAATCTTAAGAAACCGCTAAAGCTTTAGCGTATCTTTGGTTCCTCAGTGAGAAAATGAAAAGCCAGTCGATTATTTAGACTGGCTTTTTTATTTAGATTACTCAAAAAACATCGTATTAATATCAATTACATACCAGCACAAAACCCCAAAAGGCACTGCCATTTAAGCCTTCCTGTCGTTAAATAATTTATCAAAGTTTCATTCCTTAAGAATTTCTTAAGTTTCGCGTTTTATTTTGTTGATAACTACTCAAACAAAGGAAGCGCTCATGAAACACCATGCACAAACTTCTGCAGATGGCTTTACTTTAGACATCGTTTATCCAACGCATCCGCTTTGGAGCCAAGTTATCGAGCATGTTTCTCAGCGTTATCAAGAAGCATTCTTTGCCGAGCTAAAACAATTTATGCCGGCGTATTTAACCCTCATTGAAGGCGGCCAAATTATTTCCGTATGCGGCTTTCGCATCGCCGAAGATGAGCCCTTGTTCCTTGAACAGTATTTAGAAGACGACGCCCAAAAGCTGGTTTCTAACGTATTTAACTGCGACGTAAAACGTTCGAACTTAGTGGAATTCGGTCACTTGGCATCTTTCGCTAAGGGCATGTCATCTCTTCACTTCTACCTCATCGCAGAAATGCTGGTCAACCTCGGTTTTGAATGGTGCATCTTCACCGCGACAGACCCACTTCACGCCATGATGGCGCGCCTAGGATTGGAGCCTCATATCATCGCGCAGGCCGATCAAAACAAAGTCCCCGATGCCGAGTCCACTTGGGGGTCATACTACGAACATCAACCGCGTGTGTTAGCTGGCAATTTGCAAAAAGGACTAGAGCGTCTTCGATTAGTCCAAGAAAGAAAACGCAAACAAGCCTAGATAGAAAAGTAAACGTCGTTAAAACCGCAAACACAACCAGAACAACTTGGTTAAACACAACGCCAGAATATAGGTGATGTATGAATATTCTCCTCGATGCCATTACAAAATGGGCAAAAACGACACCAGATCGAGTAGCACTTGTCGGCTACGAAGCGAATCAAACGGTTGAACTGACTTACTCTGAATTGTTAAACAAGATCGAACTCGTTGCCGCCGAGCTTATTGCACAGAACATCAAAGCACTCGCG
>NZ_JAWPOL010000154.1:0-1497 GCF_033391095.1 Vibrio sp. Vb0667
CTTAACGTTGACTGGATTTTTTCTGCCATTTGGCCACCAATGCCGACGCTGGTGCCTTCTAATACCCACACCATGCCAAACAGCGCGAGTGGGTTGTGGCGGTCAATGTTGTGGTAAAGATAGGAAACCATCAATTCGATCGGCGCACCGACTTGGCCTACATCTTTGTTGTTGCGCACTGCTTCGGCATCGCCGCCACACGCTTTGATGTCATTTAAAATCCATTCTTGATGGCCTTTCTCTTCCTCGATGTATTCGGCAATGGCGTCTCGTACCCATTCGTATTCCCCAGATAGTCGGCCTCCACACGCCATCAGCAAGGGAACGGTGTGCTTAACGTGATGGTAAGCTTGGGTTAGAAAGGCGATATACATATCTTTGGAAACGTTGCCTTGTTGAACGTCTGCGATGACTGGCGCAGTTAACATTGCTTGTTGAGCAGCGGCAGTGCTTTGTTTGAGTTGTTCGAAAAATAAAGTCATAACCTTCTCCTTAAGAAGCCGTTAACTAAGATGCAGTTTGGAAAGACGTAATGTGTTGCTGAAAGGGCAAATCGATGCGTTGGATCTTTTGCGCTTGCAGCGTTAATTCAGGCGTTGTGCACGCTAATAACTGAGCCACATCATGTTCAATTTGATTTCGTTTGAGCTTGCCGTTATCCGTGTACCAACCAGAGATGGCTCGTGGGTTGTCCAGCAGCAATAAGGTTCGGATTTGAGCGTAATCGGGTAGGGTTCGGTTTAATGCATGAACCTTTGCTTCGACGTCTTCGCTATTGGCAATGACAGCGCATAATGTTTGTTGGCTATCACCTGTAACGATCAGTGGCGTCATCGGCAAAAACGCCAACGCTTCTGATTCAATCCACTCCGGTGAGACATTTCTGCCGTATGCGGTGACGATAAGGTTCTTCTTGCGTCCTGAGAGAGTGACAAAACCTTGCGCGTCAATTTGGGCTAAGTCGCCAGTCGCTAACCATTCTTGAGTAAACGGCTCATTCAAATAGCCAAGAGCAACGTTGCCTTTGACGAGCAGTTCACCATCTTCTGCGATACGAATCTGAGCGTGGGGAAGTGGTTTGCCACACGTTCCTGCTTTAAATGTGGCTGGTGTATTCAAACAAACGACGGAGCCACATTCAGACAAGCCATAACCTTCAAACGCAGGGATGTTCAGTGCATGCGCGGTGTTAATCAGTTGCGACGACACTCTTGCGCCGCCAACGGCGACAAATTTTAGAGAATCCACAAGAGAGGGCTGCTGTTTCGCGATATGAATTAGCGCAAGCAATAAAGCCGGTGTTAGCACTAAGCTTTCTGGTTTGATGGTCGCTAATGCTTGTGCAAACAGACGCGGTTCGAATTGGCTTGAACCGAGTAAGCCAGTTTGCGCTCCGGGTAAAATAGATGACGTCACGCCCAACATGAGTGGAACATAAACGCCGGTTATGTTCTCGAGAAGTGTCGATAACGGAAGCAGCACTAAGTGCGAGTGCGA
>NZ_JAWPOL010000155.1:0-1495 GCF_033391095.1 Vibrio sp. Vb0667
CTGCTGAGGAGCAATACTGTGAATAAGCTAACAGGTGCCCTTTTGATTTTCACGATATTCCCCGCGCATGTCAGTGCCAATTCCTGCGATATTGAAGGCTACACAATCGGCTTTTTTAATGGTGTAGCTACGACACTAAAAGGAGCTAAACAAGGGCAGAAGAAAATAGAATCAACCCTTGGTATCAAGCAATTCAACGGTGAGCCAGTTGAATATCAACTGTTCTACAATGACTCTTACATTGAAAGTAACGGTTTGAATGTCTTAGCTGATTTTGCTGAAACTTTTGATCAAAGAACACAAGAGTTGGGGCAGAAGCAATTTGACCGATGGGAAGCGTTTTGGGAAATCGTTAGCGGACGTCAGGACAGTTCCATCATCCAAAAAATTAGTGCGACTTTTTCATGGTTTAAAGGGTTTGTTTCTGACCTTGTCAGCCAAGGTATGAATACGATGATTCGTGAGTTTTTGCAGCTCTTGAGTACTTCGATTGATTCACCTGATACTGAAAAAACTCAGATGCAGCATAAACTCATCAATGATTCCAATACATGGAAAGGCAAAAAGCTAATTTATATTGCTCACTCGCAAGGAAACTTATGGGTGAACCAATCTTACAAGTATGTTGTTTCTCAATTAGGATACGACGCTGATAATATTCACGTGGTTCATATTGCGCCGGCCTCGCCAACATTAACCCCTGATAGTGACTATATTTTATCAACCTCTGACCTTGTTATTAATGGCCTGCAACTAACGGGAATTGGCTCTGTCCCTGTACCGAATACCGTTATAGCGCCAAGCACAGCAGACATTGCAGGGCATGGTTTAATTGAAATCTATTTAACTCATCCTGACTCGATTAACAAAATCAAGAAATCTGTGGGGCGAGCTTTTGATTCACTTACCAAGCCGGACATGGAAGAGCATCTCTTTGAAGTGACCTATCAATACACGCCTTCTTTTGTTGAAAGTCATGCTGAACCAGAGATTAAATTTGTCGATAACCCAAGCGGGGATTGGTTTGAAAAAGCCATGTATCCACATTACGATGACTCGTACTTTGAATATGATTCTGCCGCTTACAATTACAAACTCAAACCTGTTGCTGGCTTAAAATACTTATC
Organism: Vibrio sp. Vb0667; assembly: GCF_033391095.1. Classification (NCBI taxonomy): domain Bacteria; kingdom Pseudomonadati; phylum Pseudomonadota; class Gammaproteobacteria; order Vibrionales; family Vibrionaceae; genus Vibrio; species Vibrio sp. Vb0667. The sequence goes on from NZ_JAWPOL010000155.1 coordinate 1,128, forward strand.
TCACCAACGCGACAAAAAAGACAGAGAGAACCAAACGTTTACCGTTGTTCAATGCTCAAATATCCCAAACGATGACCCATTTATATTGGGTGAAAAATCCGAGGCATTAATATGGTACGGATATGATGAGCAACCGGACAATACCAAAGTTATTGTGACAGTCAGAGATAGGTATGGAAGAAAGCTACTAAGTGGAGAGCAATCGGTGAGTGAACTTCGCCGTAAGGGGTGGCGTTATCAAGGTATATTCCTTGATTTGAAAGCGAAAAATCCTTACTCACAGAAAGAAAAGAGTTTCATAGAAAAACAAAATCTAGATACCAGGTATGAGCTTTACTCTAATTCTATTCTTCGACCATCGTCATCAT
>NZ_JAWPOL010000156.1:0-1490 GCF_033391095.1 Vibrio sp. Vb0667
GATTACGACTATGTCGAGCTCAAACGCTATGCCGACCACCTACGACGTGAAATCGAACTGGTTGATGGCGTGGGCAAAGTAGACATTGCTGGTGATCAGCAAGAGATGTTGTTCGTTGAAATCTCGCTTGACCGCCTTGCGTCTCTGAATCTCGACATGAACGTTGTTTCTGGCTTGCTTAACCAACAAAACAACGTAGTTTCGGCTGGCGAAGTTATGGTGAATGGTGAAAGCCTCGTCATTCGTCCTAGCGGTACGCTGAATACAGTTCAAGCGTTAGAAAACCTGATCATTCACGGTCGTGATACGGGTAATTTGATTCGCTTAAAAGACGTTGCGACGATCACCCGAAGTATTCAAGAAAAGCCGGGCAACATGATTTTGTTTAACGGCAAGAAAGCAATCAACATCGGTATTTCGTTTGCGTCTGGCGTTAACGTAGTAGAAGTAGGTGAGCGCCTTAACGCTGAGTTAAGCAGTTTAGAGTCCATCAAACCTGCGGGTTTGGACATGAGCTATTTCTACAACCAAGCGCAAGAAGTCGATGATTCTGTCAAAGCGTTTGTGATCAGCTTAGCTGAGGCGGTAGCCATCGTAATTATTGTGCTGTTGTTCACTATGGGCTTACGTAGTGGCGTGATCATTGGTGTGGTACTTCTGTTGACGGTGTTTGGTACGTTCATCTTGATGAATTACAACAACATAGAACTTCATCGAATTTCGCTCGGTGCGTTGATCATCGCGTTGGGTATGTTGGTGGACAACGCGATTGTTGTGGTTGAAGGTATTCTGGTTGGCCTGAAGAAAGGGCGCACAAAGGTTCAAGCTGCCGTTGATATTGTGAAACAAACACAGTGGCCTTTGCTTGGCGCGACAGTAATCGCAATTACCGCGTTTGCACCAATCGGCTTATCTCAGGACGCAACTGGCGAATTCATGGGCTCACTCTTCTGGGTGTTGTGTTTTTCATTGTTCTTGAGCTGGGTTACGGCAATTACACTCACGCCTTTCTTAGCAGACCTGCTTCTAAAAGAAGAAGAGAAAGACACGAACGGTGAAGACGAAGACCCTTACAAAGGCTGGTTGTTCGTTGTATTTGGCGCGTTGCTTAAATTCTCGTTACGTTTTCGTTGGATGACGGTCGCTGCGATGGTGGCGTTGTTAGTGGGTGCCGTTATTGCGTTTGGCAATGTGAAGCAGCAATTCTTCCCACCTTCGAATACGCCGATGTTCTACGTTGATATGTGGATGCCAGAAGGTACGGATATTCGTCAGACCATTAAGCAAGCGGAAAAAGTAGAAAGCTATATTCGTCAGCAAGATGACATCGATTTTGTCTCGGTTTCGATTGGCCAAGGTTTACAACGTTTTGCATTGACGTACCAACCGGAGAAAAGCTACGAGGCTTACGCTCAGTTCCAAGTGCGAACAACTGACCGTGACAATATGTTCAAGCTGCTTTACAAGCTGGATGACAATTTAGCTAAGAC
>NZ_JAWPOL010000157.1:0-1489 GCF_033391095.1 Vibrio sp. Vb0667
TCTCGATGGAGAGTGCGCAGCGCTACAGCAGGCGATTTTGGATCAGTTGGAGAAAGACTATGAGTGATATGACTCAGTACAACTCCGTTTCGGCGCGTATTAGTAAAAAGGAACGCGTAACTCATCCGACGTTGCGTCTGCTGATCAGCGCAGCGGTGATCTTAGGTTTGTGGCAACTCATTGTAGTGGTGTTTGACATGCCAAACTTCATCTTGCCTTCGCCAATTGAAGTATTGAATAGATTAGTGACTCGATACGACGTGCTACTCAAACACACTTGGGTCACCGCGCAAGAGATCCTTCTTGGCCTCGCACTCGGCTTATCGATGGGGTTGCTATTCGCTTTGCAAATGCTGATGTTCGAGCCGCTCAAACGCTGGCTATTGCCGATTCTTATCGCTAGCCAAGCAATTCCAGTATTTGCTATCGCGCCAGTGCTCATGCTTTGGCTGGGTTACGGCATTGCATCGAAAGTAGTAATGGCGGCGATCATCATCTTTTTCCCCGTCACGACATGTTGCTACGACGGTTTACGCAATACACCAACTGGTTACCTCGATCTTGCCAAAACCATGGGCGCATCGAAATGGCAATTACTGCGCCATATTCAACTACCTGCCGCCCTGCCAACGTTAGCGTCTGGTATTCGTGTTGCCGTGGTTATTGCGCCGATTGGTGCCGTGGTAGGTGAATGGGTTGGTTCAAGTGAGGGCCTTGGCTATCTGATGCTGCAAGCCAACGCACGCATGATCATCGATGAGATGTTCGCGGCGCTGTTTATTCTCGCCGCGCTGTCTATCGCACTCTATTTCACCACTGACAAATTACTGAAAAAAGCCATTCCCTGGGAAAACAAATAGGGAAAGAAAAAGGAAGAACCCCGTGAATAAAAACAAACTCATGAGCGCTGCCGCTCTGCTCGCTTCAATGGTTTCAACTAACGTACTTGCTGCCGAAAAAGAGCTTACTTTAATGCTGGATTGGTTCGTTAACCCGAACCATGGCCCTATCGTGATCGCACAAGAGCGCGGCTACTTTAAACAGCAAGGTTTGAAGGTCAATATCCAGGAACCCGCCGACCCAAGCACACCACCCAAACTAGTTGCGGCTGGCAAAGTCGATATGGCGATTTCATACCAGCCGAGCTTAACCATCGACGTAGCGGCTGGCTTGCCATTAATTCGCTCTGCGACCTTGATTGCTACTCCCCTCAACACATTGATGGTGTTGGATAACGGCAAGAACGACAACCTTGGCGACCTTAAAGGCAAGAAGATCGGTATTGCGATCGCAGGTAACGAAGAGGCGACAATCGGCACCATGCTTGCGCAGGAGAACGTGAAGTTTTCTGACGTGCAAATCATCAACGTCGGTTGGGCACTCTCTTCCTCTCTCGCATCAGGGAAAGTAGACGCTATTTGGGGCGGCTTGCGCAACTTCGAAACCAACCAACTTGCGCTAGAAGGCTACAAAGCCAAAGCCTTCTTCC
>NZ_JAWPOL010000158.1:0-1482 GCF_033391095.1 Vibrio sp. Vb0667
TTATCGATAACGGTTTGTGTTGCGTCTAGGTCAATGGACTGATCTTGACGAAATTGCGTACTGACCGCCGGATAAACACCTTTCCAATCTACTTTCATGAACTTCCTTTCCTTTATGTATATTGTATGCAATTTATAAAGACGAGCGAAAATGCTCAAATTTGGCTTTCAACGCCATGTTTTAACAACACCGCTTTTACTGCGGCTAAATCAGCCAAGGCACTGCCAACCGATTTATATAAGGTAATCACCTCGTCACTGTGACGCCCTTGCACTTGCTGAGCGCAAAGCTCAGGCAACTCCCCATAAATGTCTTCAGGTGTGAATACCCCCTCTTGAATTGGGATCAGCAAATCTCCCGCTTCCGCCAACACATTAATGCGACTGTCGACATACACATTCGCTCTTTGCACCGAGACAGAATCGCATTCACGCTTGTCTAAGTCGTGATTACCGACCAGATCAATGTGTGTTCCTGACTGCACATCAGAGCCATTAAACAAAGGCTGAGCAGACGCAGTAATGCAACTGATGATGTCGACTTGATCAATCACTTGCTCAACGTTTTCGACCACAGACACAGAGAACTGGCGCTCTTCTGGCAGTGATTGATATTCAGAGGAAGACAGAATCTGATCCACCGTTGCGGCAGCCTTTTCTGGGTTTCGTCCCCAAACATAAACTTGTTTGAGTGGTCGAATCGCTGCGTAAGCCCACGCAAAATAAGGGGCTAAGTTGCCAGTACCACAAATCAACAAGCGGGAGGCATTTTTGCGCGCTAAGTAATCGGCGGCTAAAGCAGATGCGGCAGCTGTACGCCAAAAAGTTAAGACTTTACCGTCCACCAGCGCGATGGGTTCACCATCTCCGCGTTTGAAGACCAACAACGTAGATGCCAAAGTATCTTTGCCTTGCAGAGGATTCTCAGGAAAGTAAGTAAATGCCTTAACGGCAATCAGTTCTTGGTTCCATGCGGGCAGTAAAGCAAAAGCTTCATACTTCCCCTCTTCTAATGACATCACTCTGCGCTGCGGAATCGTGGCAGGCTGTGCATAGATGTCTCGCATGGTTTCAATCAAAGAGTGCATACTCAAACTTCGCGCGACTTGCTGTGCATCGATGACTTTCATCACTTCTCCAAAATAGGTACGTTGAGTTCCAATTTGGGGTTTAACTCATCAATCGAGAAATAAACCCCTACAGTTAACGCCTAATTAAGCAGCCAAGTATTGAACTCTTCATTCAACTCATCGGCATAATCAGACCACCATTCGTCGTTAATCAAAAACGCCGTTTTAAAGTTCTGAGGCGCGGTCGGCAGGTTCGCCAGAATCTCTGGGCTTACTTCTGCGGAAGAAGACTTACGAGTCGGGCCATACGCGACGTATTTAGCTTGATCTGCCAAAGGCTTAGTACCCGAAGAAAAAGCAATGAAATCGAGGGCAAGTTTGGTATTCGCGCTTCCTTTAGGAATAGCCCAGCC
>NZ_JAWPOL010000159.1:0-1477 GCF_033391095.1 Vibrio sp. Vb0667
GCCTAGCATTGGGTTTTCTTCGTGCGGTTCGTACGCTTTACCACCAACCAAGTTGCTGTATTCGTTAGACTTAAAGTCAGACATACGAACAATGACGCGTTTTGGCCAGAAAGCAGAAGCGATGGTCGCAATGCCTTCCGTCAGTTTACTTACGTAGAAATCGATAGGATCTTTGTAACCACGAATGCGCTGTTTGATTTCTGCTTTCAGCTCATCGCTTTGAGCGTCAAAGTTCAACAGTGCTTTCGGGTGAATGCCGATCATCTTGTTGATGATGAATTCAAGACGAGCAAGACCAACGCTCGCGATTATGGCCGCGCCAGTTAACTTGTCACTGGCAGCTTATTTAGTGAATTTTCCCCAACCCGACCCTATTCTGACGGGCGCGTTGGCGGGAATCGCGATCACAATGACGCTACTGATCTACTTATGTTATTTCCGCTTACTTCGATTGAAGTTCCAGCCGTCGATCGCAGCGGTGACTTTTCCTTCAGTCATCAGCGCCATTGCGATGCACCGATTAACCTCTTTTTTCGCACAATCTCATCCTCAATGGCATTGGTTACACGATTTCGGCTTTTTAGAACTCAGTATCGCGACCGTATTGGTCGTTTGGGTATCGGCAGGTTATGTGAAAATGTACTGGCCAGAAATTGTAAGAACCCCGACCAAACAAGCATAAAAAACGGCCTCATTAAGAGGCCGTTTTTTATCACTATCAACAAAGTATTAACCCGTAAACTTCGCCATGAAGTTACCGACGTTAGTCAAACTCGATGCTGCCATCACGATAACAATCGCTGCTCCAGTTAGCGTTAAGTACATTGGGTGTTGGTAGTCACCGACGATATCTTTGCGTTTTGTCGCAACTAAGACGGTACCCAAAACGATAGGAAGGACAATGCTGTTCACTAAACCCGCTAACATAAGTAGAAGAATTGGCATATCCATGGTAACCGTGCCTAGCGAGGTTAGGATAATGAAACCGACACACCACGCTTTTTCGTTTCGCGCTACAACGGGGAAAAGCGTCTTAATTAATGAGATAGCCATATAAGAGTTACCCACTACAGACGTGATGGAAGCAACAAACAGTACTAAGCCAAAGATGAAGTAACCAAGCTGGCCAGCACCTTGACGGAAAGCGTCGGCTGCCGGGTTAGCAGAATCCAACGTTGCGCCTGTCGCGATAACACCAAAAACCGCTAAAAACAGTAGGACGCGAATAACCACCGCAATAGAGATACCAGCCCACGCTGTTGAAGTGATGGAAGGTACGTTCTCTTGACCTTTCAAGCCGATGTCCACTAGACGGTGTGCACCCGTGTAGTAACCGCCAACTGCGCCGCCAACGATAGTCAATGTAGGCAGAAGCAAGCTTCCAACATCCATAGGCATCACCGCTGCACTTAGTGTCTCTCCCATCGGAGGTAAGCTCGTCATTGCCACGTATGCGATCAGAACAATCATGAACAAG
>NZ_JAWPOL010000015.1:0-97423 GCF_033391095.1 Vibrio sp. Vb0667
GTCAGCCGGAGAAACGCGCACAGTTCGACGCGACACTGGCTGCACTATCTGACAGCCAGAAAGAGGCATTTAAGAAAGAGCATCACGATAAGAACCGCTCAAGCTTAAAAGATATTGTCAGCTTTGCTCACAAATACGCCGAGAAGTGCCGAGAACTACACAAACAAGAACAGGGGAAAGCCAATGCAATTTAAACAACTAACTAAAGGCGATGTGGTTTATGTCAGACGTACCGTTAATGTTAACTCCGGTTGGTGTACTCGAACATTAGGCACGTTCTTTATTCCTGCCGAGGTAACAGCGGTTACTAAGGCACGTTTTAAGGCAATGGTACTACGGGACGTTTTAAGCCCTATTGAAATGACGTTTAGACGCGATGATGGCGTAGAACATCGAAGCGGTAGCCAACGTCTAATCGCATTCAATCTAGGCCAAGAGACGAGCGATGGCGTTGTTACTGACCAGCTTAAAGAATGGCAAGAATGCTGCAAATTGGCTCGGGATATTCGTGACGTTCGCCACCTAGTGAACGTTAACGATATTGACCCTATGCAGATGACCCAAGCGCTATGTGACGAAGTGTTGGCGGTGATTGCCAAGCTACCACGAAAAGCAAACGGCTATTAACTTTCCATTGGCTGCCAGTTCGCTGGTGGCCATCCCTATCCTGATTTACGACTATGAACACATTCGAATCATTCCTTTGTGATCTACACGACCACATTAAGCGGGAGGACTTCTTAGCAAGTCTATACGGCGATATTCGTCGCTGCATTAAGAGCCACGGCGTTTTCGTGCTGGCTACACCAGATTTTACCTATAGTGTCGGGCATGCTTATCACGATTGGCCTGACATTGTTATCAATCATCCAGCGCACACAACGGCGCACATGATCATCATGCAGCTTCACCACCACTGGAAAGAGCACGGCTTTGCGCTTGGACGCAATGATCATGTTATCCAGACAAAGAACGGGCAGAGATTACCTGTTTATATCGAGGAAATATCGAATCTCGAAGCGCTGGTGGATGAATACACGGTACAGGCGAATAACTTCTACTGTAGCCATCCCGAATATGTTAAAACCACGCCCAAGTTCGTACAGGTCTATTTCCCCGATGAAAAGGGTAAGTTGCCTTTTGAGGATGGATTTAATGATGTGTTCGCACAGCCATCATTAAACGAACTGAATAACCAAAAATAGAAACATCAAAATAATAGGTATCAATAGAAATGCGTAAAATTGTTTGTCTACTCCCGCTGTTGCTGTCTGGTTGTGTCGCTGTTTGGGGACAGTCTTATAACATCGACATTGCAAATGAGGACTATGTACAGGTCAACTATGATTCAGCAGTGATCAACTATAAGGCGATGCTAAGCGAGGTTGCCGCGCATTGTGCCAAGTACGACAAAGATTACGTCAATGACAGCACGATTATGAACGGTTGGGGGATCACAATGGCCGTTTATCGCTGCGTTGAGAAGAAAGAGAGCAACTAACCATGAAGCCACCAGCACGGTGGCTTTTTTGTGCATGGAAAATAAAAATAGGCACAATTGTTGACATTTAAATCTAAATAGGTACAATTGTGGATGTTGGGAGTGAGTTTATTCCCACGTTCTTTAAAAATCTGAGACTTAACAATTACTTTATGAGGTGATCTATCGGCAAGTACCATACAGATAAAGACATTAGTAAGGCAATCAGCGAAGCAGTTAAAGCTGGTTGGATTTGGGAGTTAAGCAAAGGGCATCCAGCAGGGATTCTCAAATGCACCCACAAAAACAAATGTCACCGAATGTCAGTACCGTCTACCCCTATCCCAAGCAAACGACTTTGGTGGGCTAAGCGGATTAGAAAAGCTGTAAAACAGTGTAAGTAATATCAATCCCCTTGACTGCTCAAGGGGATTTTAAAAGTCTCGATTTTTTATTTAATTAAGTATCAGTGATACGGAGAGAGAGTTCGATGAGTATCTATGAGTTCACTCTAAACATCGGCAATATCAACATCACGAACGACAACGATTTACTCGACGTATCGTGCAAACTGTATGAGGGCGCTTGCTCTGACGCTGCGGTTATGTCTGTTGATGAAATGCTATATATCGAATTTGAGCGAGAGGCAGATTCCTTTGCTCAAGCTGTAACACAAGCAATCAAGGATGTGGAGTCGGTAGATGGCTACAACTTGCAGGTTATCTCTATTGAGGGCGACCTTGTGAGTTTGGGCGAAGCTGCGGAGTTCACCGGAGTTAAGAAAAGCACACTAGCAAAATACAAAAAGGGCACATTTGGCGGCGGCGGCTTCCCTGTGCCAGTACGCAAAGCTTCAAAGAAAGATCCTCTTTGGAGGCTTAGCGACATAGCAGATTGGCTATACCAAAAGGGCAAAGTTACTAGCGAGCTAGTAGAACGCGCTCGCATGATGGATGTAATTAACCATCACCTAGAAACCAGATTGATGAAGAATAGCGATAAGTACGCAAACCTACTCATCAATATCTAAACTAACCTAATAATACCCATAAAGTAATAAAGTCTCAGTTGCCACCAGCGTATCGCTGGTGGCTTTTTTTATGGTTGAAGCTAAAATGCCACTAATTGCTTAAAAAGAGGATTGATGATTGAAAGAGTTTGATTTCGCACTGGTGGCCAAGTTCCAAGGCGACATGAACGCAGACACGCTTTGCGAGCTATCTAATGCGCTGTTTGAGGTTGGTGCTAATGATTGCACTGTATCGGCATCTGGCAGCGATATTCGTATCGAGTTCGACCGAGAAGCTAACTCATACAGTGAAGCCGTTCAAAGCGCAATGCAGCAAGCTAATCAGGTTAGCGGCCTTACCGCGCTCAGTGTGGCCAATAGCCAATAACGAGGTTGATCTTATGACGACTCAATTAAAAGAGTTTGACGCATCCGACTACCTAACCGACCAACAGACAATCCAAGCCTATATTGATGAAGCGTCAAGCACTGGTGAACCCGAGATTATTGCAGAAGCTTTAGCTACCGCTGCCAAGGCCAAAGGTATGGATAATACCTTACAGCCACCTAATGACCCATCTTTATCCTCGCTTATCTCGCTGGCGAACGTGTTAGGCGTATCAATTAAGTTAGGTATTAACGGGGAATAATATATTCCACTTTTTCGGTCTAACCGAACTACTCATTGGTTATCCTGTTCGGAATTTATTCAATTTAGTTTCATTTCTCCATAGAACTGAAACTAACCCACCAAATTTTGATTTTTAAGGCACTTTTGACCAGTGCTGGACACTTTTTTTCAACTATTTTTGCTTGGCCATTGACGCGCGTATTTCGATTTTCTAACTTTAGATTAAAGAAAGAAAAGCATGATAACTATATCAAGTCTTATCGCGATGGCCATTGCGGTTTATAAGTTGGCCACACCTGAACGCATTGAAAGAATTAAACTTTCTATCGAAGCATTCAAAACCTCCAAAGAACTGGTTAGTGACCTGACCAAGTTAACCAAACAACTGCGAAAGCTAGTGTTATACGTTGATCTTGGCCTGTTCCTAATGCTTCTAAGTGACTACGCCGAGTTAATAATCCCAATCGTGGTCAACTTCCCAACCTAACCCACACGGCGCGCCTTAATGGTGCGCCTTTTTTTGGCTCAAAAATAGACAGAGATTTACAAAATGAGCATATTTTATGTCTCTTTATAATAAATGTGTTCGGAATTTAAAATTGAAGTGGTATATTAATTTCGTTCCTAATCCCTTTGTAGTTAAAGGGGATGTTTAGAAACGGGAGTTACCTAATGATTGTCTATAAAGTTGGACGTTACACATTTTCTGCTGACCTACGCCGATACTCCAAACAAGTCGGCCAAGAGGGCAACTACACACTAGGCTTTTGTACGGTCGAGTACCTACCTAAAGGCAACAGCCTTTACCATCCAGAGCCGAAGTTAATCGACAGCAATAAACCATATGACATTATCGAGTTTGACCCTAAAGCTAAGATCAACGGCAGCCTGGCAATTCAGTGCAAAGCAGACAAGCACAACGCGACACAAGCCGAGGAAATTAGCTGGATTGCTATTCAAATTGACGCACCAGATGGCGACTTAGACGGGCTAATCCGAAGAATCGCAGCGGAGGGCGGTGTAGAGCTTAATGAGCAAATCTTGAATCAGACCCGAGAAAACATATACATGCGCTACTCAACACCTACTCAAAGCGATCCTGCAACGGTTGGCGCGCTTATTCGCAACACATCAACCCTTAAGGCCGACTTCTATTACAAAACCCGTATCGAGTCGCTAGCGAAGCATTTCAACACCACCAGCCGACAAGCGGAATGGTTGGTGTTTATCGATAACGGCTCAAAGATGGCTAAACGTGACGATGGCTGGCACCCAACATTACTCGACCTAGACGAACCCGCTACAGAGAAAGAGCTTAATGAGCTGGTGGACGCTGGCGCAATCGCCTTTGATGCAGAGAGCAACACGTACACCAATACCGAAAAAACAACCTTAGCACTGAGAGAGAACTACCTGTAATCCTCCACCAGCAAATGTGAACAATTAGGAGCAGATTATGACATTAGATGATTTGGTTTTTCTTGTTTGGAAAGACGCAACCATTGACGGCAACGAACTACACGGCGTAGTGACGTTAAACGAAATAGAATTACTTGGCCTTGTTCGTGAGGCATTCGAGCGCAAAACTGGCCTTAAGGCTCAACACATCGAGCTACGCGCCATCACTAGCGAACCAGACGAGTTTTACGCTGACTTACCACGCATCAAAGTGGGAGAGGACGAGTAATGGCGAAAATCATTATCGAAATCACGCAGCCAAAAGACCATAGCGGCGTTTACGTGTTTAACAATGCCATTGGCACGTCATTGAACCTTGAGCTGAATGTAGAAACGGAGGCGCACGAAAAGCTGGCCTCCGCCGTAGCCAATAAGGTAGCAGACGTTCTTGAGTTAACCATTAGCGATGGCGTTAAAGCGGCCACTCAAGCCGTTATCAATGAAAGCATTCAAGACAAAACATGTTAATCAACGGAATTGAAGTTACACGCGCATTAATCATCCGTAAGCCGTGGATTCACCTTATCCTCGCTGGCTTAAAGGTTTGGGAAATGCGCTCTACCAAAACCAAAATCCGAGGCACCATTGCCCTAATTGAACAGGGCACTGGTTTAATCGTTGGCCTAGCGAACTTAACCGACTCTTTAGAGCCTCTATCGCATGCAGAATTGATGGCCAACTTTGATAAACACAAGGTGGACTATGACGCTATGCCTGAGCTGGCTAAATGGCGTTGCCCTTGGGTTTTGGAGGACGTACAGCGCATTGAACCAATCCCTTATGAGCACAAGGTAGGCGCTGTAATTTGGGTAAATATCTAGGAGTAATCAAATGGCTCGCTGGTGGAAGAAATGCAAATACACGATCGAGTACAAAGGCTATGTGTTTGAGTACGACACAGCCGAGGAACTAGGGCGAATGGTGGCGCAATCTGGCTGCGGTATGGAAAACCCTTTCGACCCTAACACCGTGGAATTTGACCAGTTCTATGACAGCTACGCGACAACTAAGGAAGAAATGGCCAAGGCGGCGAAAATAGCAAGAAACGGCGAAGTGTCGATCGCCTTGCTTTGATAAACAGTGCCGTCCATTAAGAATCGTTTCATATATAGCTCAAATCATTTACAAGAGCATTAATAGGTAATATTAGTTTCTTGATTGACGGCAAGTAAATGCATAATATTTCGGGCGGCAATTGCCAATAAAAATTCTAAATAACAAAGAGTAAGAATCGAATGTTTGTCATAAAACTTATCATAACATTATTCGTTATAACGCCAGTGGTGGCTTATTATTCATTTCAGGCTGGAGGTCATATCATCCCTAGTGATGGTGATTTCAATTATTGGGGAGCCATCATTACGTCAATCATCACCACGATTACAGTGATCTGGTATTTAGGGAAGTACGAGGATTCACGCCTTATAAAGCGAGCTAATAGTTTAGGTGTTAATTCAGAATATGTATCGCTGTATGGTGATAATGGCCTAATAATCGATAACGCCAACAAAAAGATATTTGCTGGAACCAAAAAGAACGGAAAGGTCTTCAATTATGATGATGTTTCTAGCATTGAACGAGAGGACGTTCCATTTGGTAGAATGATAAAGTGTGTAATTCACATTAACACTCTAGACTTCGACACGCCAAGAGTAACCGTAGGATATTCTGATTCTAGCGCCCAGCGAGATCGAGCATTCTCCAAGCTAAGAGCGGCATTAAAGATTAGTTAATGCTAACCAAATAAAAAGACACCGCCCATCGTGGCGGTGTTTTTGTATCTACAATAATTGACTATTCGGATCAAAAAATTCCCTTTTTGGGGAAAGAATGATTGACTATACGCATGCTGAGTACGACTAAGTAGATGCAGCAACCGTTTAGATTGAGGTGAATATGAACATTAAACCTATCAAAACTGAGGAAGATAACCGCGCTGCACTGGCGCGTATCTCTGAGATTTTCGATGCTGAACCAAATACGCCAGAGGGCGATGAATTGGAAGCGCTAGCAACGTTAGTCGAGGCGTTTGAAGAAGCTCATTATCCAATTGCTCCACCTGATCCAATTGAAGCTATTAAGTTTCGCATGGAGCAGTAAGGCTATAGAAGATAGAGATCTTGTGCCGTTCCTTAGTCAGCGTAGTCGCGTTAATCCACACCCCCAACCATTACACCCTATAACATTGATTCAACAACTACTTTTACCCGCCAATTGCTGTTAATGTGTAGCTCAAACAACACCACCAGCAAGGAAAACAACGTGAACGACAAGATTGATTTGGACAAGGTACTCGACAAGCTAACCAGCATGACACCTGACCGCCTAGAAAAAGTCATGGACAAGTTCAACCTAGCCCAAGAAAGACAACGGGCAGCCCAAGAAGATAGAGAGGCCAAGGAATCAGGCATCGAGCGCATTACTCTGTTCTTTGCTGGTGGCCATAAGGCACTACTGGTGAAGCCTAACCCATTAACAGGAACATGGCTGCTGAATCTATACGGAGCTGGCACAGTTACCGCGCCGCAGGATGTGAACGTAGAATTTGAGGTAACAGACCACTTTACTGAGCTGTTTCGTTTCTCGATGACGTTCAATGGATTTACCTATTGGCACGACCTTATAGACGAGTCGATGGCGCAAGAGTTGGCATCATTTCTGAACGTTCCTTTGCAGGTGCAGTGAGTCTCACTGGTAAAAGTTGGTCAAAATGCGCCTTTAAGAGTGATGATTCACGACCTAATCACATCATATAGTCATATTTGGGGTTGGTTTTCTGTTTCGGCGTGATTGCGTCAGGGAAAACAAAACCCCAACGTGAACCCACTTTGAAAAATAAAGTAAAATGTCCCAATCGAAAAAGATAAAGGATAAAAGATGACTTGGACAGGCTTTACTATTGATGGCAATTTCTACGACCTTTCTCACCTACAAAGCTCTGAGCACTATGTCATGGTTGATGGCCAAGAAGTAAAGCTGCACGTTAGCTACTCTAACCACTGCTTTACTGACCAAAAAGAAAATGGAGCGATGCTTTTTAAAAAGGAGCAACGCTATTGGTGCCATGAGCGCTACGCCAGAAGCAAAGAGTTGCCCAACCTAATTCAGAACAACCTTATAGAACACTATGCAGTGCCATATCTCTCCAAGAAAGGAGAGTCCTATCACTACATGGAAGCTTATGACTATGCGATTTTCTTTAGTTTGACGAAGCCGCACGGAACAACTGGCGAATTAAAGATGAAGGTCAATTCTGCGTATGAGCTTGATGCGTGGGGACGCGACACATTACCCAAAGGCAAGCCAAAGAGGGTTAGCTGGATACTTTCGCAAAGGCTGCAAGGCAAGTCGATTCTGAATAGAAAGCGTTAGATATGAAAAAAGCGCCTAAATGGCGCTCTTTCATACGGAAATATAAATCTGGTCTGGTCTTTGTTTATTAGATTATCCTGTTCACTGACTAGGGGAGTCACCTCCGACACCAACACCCTCTAAAAGAGTTCCAGTATGTGTTAGCAAGTTAATTATCACGATACTCCGTATCATTTGCCAATAGTTTATACCTATCAATTATCATAATTGATAATTCTCGGATAGTTACAACCTATATAAGATAGGGAGAATTAAACACAAATCCTCTGCGACACATCGCCGGAGCTGGTGGTCACTCGGCCACGAACGCGACCACACACCACATCGCCCGCACCTGTACAAACATCCCCGCCAACGTCTCCGCATTTCACGTTACCCGAGCCAGTATTAATTGACCTTGCCTCATTGCATTGGACACTACCCGAACCAGCATCAATATCGCCCACATCGCCGTTGATATGGATGTTGATATTCACGCTCTTAATATCTTCTTGTAGCTTGCCGTCCACAAACACACGGCCATCATTATCGATCGAGATAGAGTTGCCCTTATAGACCTTGCCGTTGATTCTGATTTCGCTACCAGCGCTAATACTTGAGATAGATGCAGCTACGTTTGAAAATCGCAGCTTGCCAAACAGTTTACTTAACCAAGACATATCAATCTCCCTTTAACGTTTCGATTGGCCTCAAGCCTTTCGATAAAATCTCTCTGATACGGTTTTAGTTCGAATTGGCCACACGCTTCGACAAAGGCCGTTAAGCTCGGTGTCTCGCGCTTAAAGCTGGCGTATTGGCGCATGACTTGGCGTGAATACGTCTTACCGCTCCGGCCATCGGATAGGCCACCAGCAAAGGCGGCCTTTTGGTTTAATGCACTGGCCACACTGACAGCCAAAAACGACTTTCTATGAATGGCCAGCTCGCTATCGTAATCGTCACAAATCACGATGGTTGCTTGTCGTCCTCTCATTCCTATGCTTTCATCCTCTCGAACTCGATCAATCTTTGAATGGTGGCCATTTCCTCTAGGCATACCGCTTCTTTGTGTATGACCTTGCTAATATCGCGCTTCTCGTACTTGGCTTGTTCTATTTTCAGTTCGGCCAGCTTCTTATTGGATTGGCGCACATAGTTGGAAAAGGCGCGTGTTCCAGCATCAAGCGTTGGTAGCTTTTCTTGGATTTCCTTTCGCAGCTCAAAGAACGCTAACAAAGGCATTTCTTGTTGCGCCCTATATCGTGCTGCTTTCTTCTCAAGTCGTTTGTATTCAGCCTCAAGCGCATCGATGACGAGTTGTGTTCTACTTCTCATAGTTCTTTTGTGCTTCTTTCTGGCGCGTAGGCTTCCATATCCAGCGTTTTGCGCCCAAACCAGTACCAAACAATGACCCTTGGACATAAACGCCTCTACGGCCAATATTGAGCGTTAACCAGCGCCCACCAATTGAGACGCTAGTAAAGCCAGTTTTGCCAAAGTTAACCCTTATAAGGCCAGATATTCGGAATGACTTGCGGAAAGTAATGTTCGTTTTTCGCATGGTATGTACTCAAAGTGGTTTGCATTCTTGGTGCCAGTCGCCCCTGTCACTATCAGGGCGTTATCATCATTGGTTATTGTGGCCATTAGCACCTGTTTGGCCTTATCGGTTAAGTAGGATTCGTTAACGATGATCTTAAAGTTATGTAGACACCAACCCGCCAGCGCTTCCTCTCGACCACTACGGTAGTGTTGAAACATGATCGATGGTCGGCCACATGTGTCGGCGTTCTTAAGGTAAACCTCGCCACTGTGTTCAACGATTTTCTCTACCATTAGGCAATCTTCAATCAGGGATAGATATTCGTGCTTATCCTGGACTGAGCATACAAACAGAACGCGACGTTTGGGATTGTGCTTAATACAGGCCATCGCAAAACGCATGGCATCAATCTTTGAGTTACTTGCTACCGTGGCAAAGTGGTTCTCTGTACTGGTGATTAGGTTCATCAAGACACCGCCTTAAATATAAAATCCGACATGAGGACGACCAGAACAAGGCCGATCACAATGCGCGGGAACTCGGGCAACTTGAGCATATGGAACACGCATTCCAGCACAAAGAAAAACGCAACGGCCAACCAGAACGCTGGCCAGTTAATCATGTTCATTACCATCATCATCCGATAAAGGGATTAGTCGTTTCAAACCCGCGAACGCAGTAGAAAGTGCGATCGCATCCAGTGTGCGAGGCTTATGGATAGTCCATTGACCTTTGCCGTTAATGGCCACCAGCTCGCGCTTAACATCATGACCAGTGTCACTCGCTACCAAGTCTGCTAACTCAAATAAGAGCTTCACACGCGCGCTAGCAAAGCGGCTTGTTTCGCCTTGTGGGATAAATACGTTTTGCGTCTTAACCTTGCTGCGTAGGAACTCGTAAATGAAGCAGCCGCAACCATGACTGGACACTACTGCATGATCATTGCCAATTAGTGCTAGCAAGTTCGCTTTCCAGTCATCGTTAAAGACCTTGGAAGCATCCAGAAAACGGAATCCATCTACAATAGGGCGTTCCTGTTCGTCCTTGTGGCACTGAATTTCACATAGATAAGGTTGGTTCTTATGAAATCCAACCGATACAACTCGAATTAGATCACTCATCTGGTTAACTCTCTTAGCGTTGTCATTGCCGCTTCTACTTCTTCTTCGTTGGTAGCATTCATTAGGTCGTATGCTGCCTTTTTAATGCGAATCAGTGTGGCTGTTGGTGTTTGGCCGCTCTCTTTCTGGATGACGATCGAGAATTGCTGATTGAGCGCGCTATCCACGTAATCAAGGAATTGGTAGTTGTTCGCTTTCTTGTGTTTGAAGTAACCCACGAACGCTGCTGCAAGGTTATGAAGTAGTGAGCGTTTAAGTTCCTCATCGACGCTTTCATCTTCCATTATTTGGCAGTATTTCGCTGCCGTACCAGCGTTTAATTGATGCACTAGGGCATTAAGTCGTTTGATTTCGCTTTGTTGTCTTTTGATGGTCGATAATGGCCAAATACACATAGTTTCTGCTCTCTCTGGCTCGGGCAAGGCAGCGCATCAACGCTACCAAGCGCCATAGGTTTGTTATCGTTGGTTATTTGTTTAGCTGACGCTCTGTATTGCGGCGTAGTACCCAATATTGGGAATCTGAGACGGTCATCGCCCAAGCGTGGTAATGCGCGTTAATACGCTCAACTCGGCGGCGTTCTTTGATGCGGCGAACTTTCTCGCTTAAGGCAAGGTGGAGCACCCAAGCGGATAGGATGAATATGGTGATTGCGCTGATCCAAAACGCAATAGATATGAATGTGCTAAATGAAATGCTCATGTTTCTTTTACTGTGTGCTGGTGGTTTTGTATCGAGATACCGGCTTTTGCTGTAGCCGGTATGTGGTTTACTGAAAGTGGCGCACTTCAAACCGCCTAACCTTGGATTCTTCAAGGATTGCTGCTAGTCGGTCTAATCGCCATTCTCTTGGCTTATCGTCGCGCGTGTAGCGCACTGAGTAGGCTTTTATGTCATCGGTAGTGTTATCGATGGCAATAAGAGAAAAACCGCCGCTTGCTTGCTGCTGAGCGACGATATTGAGCTGGTGGCCATGTTCCACCAGCCGTTTGAACTCACATAATTTAATCGGTGTAATCTGTGCCATGATGCAAACTCGTCGTTTTTGTATGTTTAAAACGTCACGTTTTACATTAGGAGTAGATTATAACTATAGAGTTTAGATTTACAAGGTGTGTTCGGAATATATGTAGGCGGCAGCAAAACTATTTAAGTTGTACGCTGCTGACCTTTTCAATGTGTAACAATACGTCCATCACATCGCTGTGAGCTTTGAGTAACTTTCTCTTAGCAAGAGTCCATGCCGCCAATTTCCCATGAGCGCTCACACTTACCTTAATGAAATGCTCGCGCTTCTGGTCGTTCTCATCGTACTTGGTGTACCGTGCCACATAGTATTGCTTACCATCAATGGTAGTTAACCGTGGGTCGAGACTTTTCGGCAACCGCGCCAGTAAGTTGAATTGCTTGCGAACGCGATCCCAACAACGCCCCCATAGTTCCTTGCCGATTTGGTTGCGTATTTTGGTTGCCTTGCGTAGTCCTTTCTTTTCACCAATGCGAACAAACCCGACAGAACGACGAATGTAACCGCCCTCCGGTTTAGGTACACTAACGGCGTAGCAAGTCTTTTTCTTGGTGATAAATCGATAGCCTGTGTTAGATACGAAATAAGCATAAGCGTTACGACACTCTGACACTCTATAACCCTCAAAAAAACAAAACATGCGATTCCTTTCGGTTGGATTTAACTGGCCATTGCTGCCCTTTCTTGGCCAAATGAATAACGTTACAGCGTAACTATGTTTTTTATATTCCTAATTAATGCGACAGATTGATAGTCTTTAGGTCATCATAGCTGCAACCAAGCACTAGCTTGATTGCCTTTTTACTGAACCCTTGCTTCATTAATTCTCTTACCTTTGGTTTGAGCTCATTCGGAATCGGGGTTCGGGAAAGTTCCTGTTGTCGAAGCTTAAATTCGTTCACTCGCAAGTTCGCGTTCATCAGAGCTTTACACATAATTTCCCCTCCCTTTATTCTGCCTTTGGTTTTAATGAAATGCCTGTTGTGTACTCTTTCGCTTCATCGTGGAACGTTCTTAAGTAGTGGTCAGTCACGGCAACACTGGAGTGCCCCAACGCATCTTTAATCACTTTCAAAGAGGCTTTCTTTTCAAGCAATAGCATGGCGTACATTTTTCGCATCGAGTGTGTTGATAGCTGGTATGGCAACCTCAACTCCATTGCTATGCGCTTATACGCTCGGTTGATGTACTGGATGCTGATCGCATTGCCCTTTTTGGCCAAGTGGTGATTGGATTGAAACATCAACTCATTATGGCCATTGTGTAGGTAGATACGCTTAATCAGTTCTTCCAGTTCGGCGTTAACGTGGATGGTGATTCGGGCGGCTTCTTTAGCGGCCTTTTCACTCTTACCTCGGGTCATACGGCCTTTGAAGCCTTTAGACTGCACAATGGTAAATGACGACCTAATCACGCCATTTATCATCACATCGCTGAATTTTAGCTTCGAAATGTCGCAATAACGTAAACCTGTACGCACCTCCATTTCAATCATCATCGAGATAAGCGGGTTTATGTCATCCATTAAACGGATGATTTTTTCCAATTCGTCTAAGTCACGCGCAGGGAAAGCAGCCATTAGATTAACTCCACTTCATTAGCATTAACCGTCTTAAACTCACCACCAACGAACACCTGAATTTGCAGGGTTCGAGATAGCAAGCCAAAGCCCAAGAACAAGCCGAGTTCCCCATCGACACACACAAAATCGTGGTGAACAGGTAGGCGGCCAAAGTGGTTAATCATCTTGGTTTGTGCTTGAACACTTTGGGGCTCTTTAATGGTATTGATAGCAAAGCGAAGCTGAGAGCGAATCTTTAGGGCATTGGCACCTTTTCGCGCCTTGCTGATCGTGCCTTGCACACAAGGCAAGCCGTAGAAGTTGCGAATGACAGCGGCGGCTTGCTCTTGGCCTCCACATTCATTGATTAGCTCATCCAGAGAGATAAGAATAAGGTCATGATGACGCTCTTGGATGGCACTGCGTTTGCTCGCCCATTCATCCGAAAGCGACACCAATTCATTTTTTTTAAACATTTTTGCTGATCCTTTTTTGGCAAAATGCCAGTGTTTGCTCGGAACACAATATATTCCAACGGAATATCTTTTGCAACCCTGTTCGGAATACTTCTATTGAAAGTACAAAGAGTTCCAAAAGTGGGCGATTAATCAACTTTTGATAAATAACGCAATAGTGCTCAAAACACCACCAGCAAGAAGCCATTTTTTATCAATATTCCTATGGAATATTTAGACTCATTCACACAAAATGCCAGGATTAGAAAGCAATCTTAGATACTTGATAAGTTGTTGTTTTTATTGGATTTTATGTCTTTTTGCGTCGATGACCAGCGACAAAGCATTGGTTAAGTTAGTTTCAGTTCTGTGTAGAACTGAAACTAAAAGAGGTTTTTTTGAAACTCACTACGACAATAACCCGTCTGTGGCAATATAATGACGGTGTTACGCCGTCACGCGACACGAACAAACATGCATATCCTCAATTATTATGCGGTATAGGTCACGTTCTCAAAACCTAACTGCTAGTAACGATATGTTTGCATTATTTTGCATATCTAGACAATCAAAGATCACAGTCTCATAATACTCCGCGAACATCAGCTCGGTTGGCGAGAATCCCCTAAACTCTTTCCAAATCAGAGCTATATACGTATTGGCTATCCAGTCAATTGGCTTAAGAGATATAGATATGCACTGCACGTTGAATCAATTAATTCCAGTCGAAATACTAGATAAATGTGACCTGTCCCTAGATGTATTTAGCAGCTCGTTCCTCGATGACGCGACCGACATTTGCATGATGCATCTTATCCAATCGCATCCGAACGCACTATGCAATTCATCCATTAATCGTGATGACGTATTAAACTTCGTTCGAGATCACTTCTCCGCTTAAAAAGCAACACTTATAACGTTCTTCTGTTCGTTTTTTATTTAATTCCGAACACAAAAACGGTATGCTACGCATCAAGGATAAAGGTAGGGTTTTTCGTTACTCGCGTACGCTCAGGGATGGAGTGTAACCTTTATCCTCCAATGTAATTTGGAGCAACCGTTCACCATGATTAATAAAAAAAATACTGAAATTAAAGATTTAAAAGCTATTGATATAGAAACACTTAATCAATTACTTGCAAACAAACAAACGGCAGATGCGCGCCTAAAACGTGCCTTGAAGCACCGCGCGACTTTTTCCGAACAAATAGATGGCAAGGAAGATAGTGGACTATTCAATGATCGCATCGTAGCTGTAGTAAAACGTGGTAATCCGACCACTCGTTTACTTGAGTATATTGAGGCCGCGAAATCAGCCAATAAAGAGCTTTTAGAGCGCGCACCTCAATACTTCAACAGCTCATCTAACTCATTTAAAGAGACGACCGTAATTGAGAACGTCCGTCGCGTTAACATCACAATTAATAAAGCAGCTAGCAGCCAGAAAGTCACTGGTGCACGTCTAGCCAAAAGACTTGAAGCATACCTACGCGACCTAGACCGTAAACTCTCCTACGATCTTCCAGAAGATGAGAAAGAACAGCTCACTAACAATAAAAACACTGCATTGAATGAATTGAAATACTTCAAAGACAATGCAGACGTTGAGTTTAGAAAGCGCGGTCAAGAACACAATGACATTGTCGCTATTATCCATACCTATGATGGCAACAATGGCGGCATTTCTCGCGTAGCTAAAAAGGTTCACGTTAACGCTGGTGGCCTTGTTCTAATTAGGCATCGCTCTTGTAAAGATCACGATGTGCTAATCACAAACAACACCACTGAGGGACGTTCGATATTCGATGAAGCGAATGCTTTTAAGTCGGTACTGTACCCTAACGCTAATATGTATATAGAAAGCGAAGTTGACGCTATTCGTGAAGCCAGAAAAGAGCTTAGAAGCAAGAACGAAAGCAAAGCACGTTCGCAGTTCGATGGATTAGTGAACTAAGGTTTTAAGCTAAATTATTGTTGTTCCGCTTTGATTGGTGATTTGGTGGCGATATTTAGCGGTATCGCCACCTTTTCATATTACTTTTATATGTTGGCACCAACGGAATTAAGCATCGTCCGATTCAAGCGCTTCCAGTACCCATTGTTCTACGGAACTGCGAGACTCTAGCATGCTCTCTGTTACTTCCATTTCGTGCGGCACATAATCTACCAATTGAGAAAAGCAGTATGTATCCCAACGGTCAGGTGATGGGATGTTCATTTTCTCTTTCATCATAGGTTTTGGCATCATTACCCATTGGCCTGACTCGTTGATTGCACAAGGTATTTTACTGCCTTGTTCTGCCGTCTTGACGTTCTTATCTATCTGCATGCGGCCTTGGTTTATCGCATCCCGAGCCATAACATTGGCATACGCACGCTGGTTAAAGAAACGCTGCTTGTCGCTG
Source organism: Vibrio sp. Vb0667 (assembly GCF_033391095.1). Classification (NCBI taxonomy): domain Bacteria; kingdom Pseudomonadati; phylum Pseudomonadota; class Gammaproteobacteria; order Vibrionales; family Vibrionaceae; genus Vibrio; species Vibrio sp. Vb0667. The sequence goes on from NZ_JAWPOL010000015.1 coordinate 16,042, forward strand.
GTGGAGTGCATCTTCTTACCCCAACGAATGCGCTGTACGCGCCGTCCGTAGCGTTCTAAGCAAGTCGCCGTGTCATAACCTACACCGTCACTATCCACTGCTATCGTGATGTTTGGGTACAAGTCCTCACTACACTCTGCATGGATAATGTCAGCGAACCGAACCGGATCGACCGTGCTTGGTTGTTCAAGCAATTTCACGCTCTTAACGATGCGCTCCATGCGTTGACCCCAAACCTTGCAGATATTGAGTATCGAGCGGTCACGACCATTACCCACGTCCACCAGCGCAGCCCAACCCCAACCATCGGGCATATCGAGATTGAGCCTTGCGCTTTTGTCCAGTGCATCCCGACTAAGCAGCATGCCAGCAATGGAACTTGGGAACTCCCCACGTACTTTAATCAGGTATTCCGGTGCCTCTCGACCGCCATACTCCAATCGCTTATCGAGGATAAATTCCACGGTTACGAACGGCGATTCCTCGGAGTTAAGCCGGATGGCTCGCCATCGACCACTAGGCTCGGCTAATCGGTGATGCGTATCGTAGAAATAGCCGCTAGGGCGCGTTGGCTGGCTCAATAGCAGCATTCGGTTATCTTTCTCGGTCAATGCACCCGCTAACACACCAAAAGCCTTGTCAGAGACGCCTGACGCCTCATCGACAATGACAAACAAGTGTTTAGCGTGTTCACCCGCTAGCGCTTCCTCGTTACCAATACGGCACGATTTAGCACTGGTTTGCCAGATACCTTTTGCTGAGTTTTCAAAAAAGGCTGTCTCGGTAATGGTGAAGTATTGCTGTAACCAACCATGCTTTTGTAAGAGCGTGTTCCAGTTGGATTTTAGGTACTTCCATACACCGATTTGTACCTGTCTCGCGTTGTTCGCCACCAGCACAACACGCGCATTGGGGAAGCAGAGCATGAAAGCAATGATCATGATACTGGTCATGTCTGACTTGCCTGTACCGTGGCCAGAGCTGACAGTCGTTCGCGCACCAATACGCTGAGCACTATCAATGATTTTGCGCTGCTGCCAGCTCGGCTTCTTACCGACTAGCTCAACAGCGAGGCGTTTCCAGTCATAGCGATACCGCTTAACTAGGGCAGGGTAACGGGGATCTTGTGTTACGCTCTTTATTCGTCTAGCCACCAAGTACCTCGAAGCTGTCTACATCGTCAAACCCCGACACTCCCTCGTTATCGAGGTCATCATAGGCTTGCTCTTTAGCGGCTTCGTTTTGTATTTGGGATGGGGATAGGGTAGGTTCTACGCCGTTCTCTAGGTCTTCGGCTTCTTTGATTCGTCGGTTTACTTCTTCTTTGCGCGCAGGTAGCCAGTTATCTTGCTGCTCAATCTGCTCTAACGTGTAGTCATCAAACAGTTCATCCAGCTCTTGCTCACTGATACCAGTGTCGTCTACTTCTGGCTCTAGGTTCGCTAGTTCAACCTTAGCTTCATGCAATAGCGTTGCTGGTGGACGTGCGCCTAACTTCTCGATTTGCTGACACGTCTCTAAGGCTGTCCAGTTGTTCTTAGTGCGCAGAGAAAGCATTTCTATTACTAGGCTGGTTTCTTCCGCTGGCAGTAAGTGTGGCATCATCAATTCAGCGTATTCCTGTTTACGCAAATCGATGTAGCGCTTGGCCTCTTGTTTGGCCATCGTGGAAATACTTAATTCCAGTTCACGCAATCTGGTGCCATAGCCAAAGATGAGACGGTCACGCATGGCGTTTATGTCTACTGGCTGGTTTTCGTCATCGAGCGGAATGTCTCCGCTTTCTTCCATTTCATCGATCTCTTTAAGGCGTTTAGCTAACGTCTCATTCATTCGGTAATACTGCGAACGGGCAATAATCAGTTCGTTGCAAACCGAAAGCGGATCGGTATCCATGAGAATATCCATGATTTCGCCAGTAATACCCGCACTACGGGCATAACCACCATGCACAACAGGGCGACCCACTTGAGCACTGGAATACTGCGAAAGTCCCTCAACTGATCGCGGCTTGCGCAGTGATCCAATACCCCCTGTTTTCGCGCGATCGCCTTGCGCACTTTGCGCTTGCGCAGTTGCCCCCGCTTCTTTGGACTTTGATTTATCAGCCCTTTTTTTCTTCTTGTCGTTTTTCGCTTCTTGAAATTTCGCTAATTGCTCATCGTAAAGATCAAATAATCGATCAAACTCGGGCAGCGATCGCATGGAATTAAACTGGCGGCGCAATGTCGCACCGTTCACCCCTTTATCTTTCGCAAAAGCGGCCATCGTGAGCGTTGGGTTTTGAGCGCCACGCACGAGAAATTCTTTCAAAAGGGAATGCCAGTCATTGCCCTGACTGGTCTTTTTCGCTTTGATTTTTGGCATAACGGACGGTTGGAACTTGCCGCCCGTTTTGGCTGGCCGTTTTATATATCGCTTAGCGGTGCCGTACTTCAATCCGTTGGCTTCGCAATACTCGGCCAGCGTCAAAGTCGGCTGCTTCTCTAACTGCTCCCAAAACTGCTGTTGGTGAGCCTGATAGTCAATCTTGCCGGACACGGTTAAACCCCATTCATTTTGTTACGTTCGGAATAATACAGAGTTTAAACAGGTAACAACAATACGAACGAGGTCAGTTAAAACAATCATTTGATTGTCAATAAGGTTTTAAAGACAAAATTTGATAACGCGACATTAAATAGTGTTTACAGTAACGATTTTCTGCATATAATCATGGCCAGCTAGTGAGTAACGCTACTCATGTACAATTGATTCTGCGGCACGATATAGTAATTGGCTGCGTTATCTCACTAGCCACCTTTCCCCCATACCCAAGACAACGCGCTACGTGACGAAAGGAATACCCCTTGAAAGCACCCGAGCGCATCAAATTCAGACACAAAGCCAAAACCAAAGCACGACAAGCCATGTTTAGAACCCGCCAACGGGAAAAGGGATTAGCGCTACTTCAAGTGCGAATTTCACACCTTGCTCACGCAAAAGCATGCGAACAATGTGAACAGAACGGGATTACCCTGACCGAGCTGTATCAGTTGGCCATCAACAACACCGATCCAAACCAACTACCAGAAAAGCACCCCGAAGTAATCGAGGGCGACCTAGTAGGGACACGCCAAATCAGTCCTTGGATTGACCCCGAAGTGGCAAAGACGTTTGAGAAATTGGCCACCAACTACCGCAATCGAACCATAGCGATGAGTGCTATCGTCTATGCCTATTGCGCTCGATGCGAAGCTGAATGAACCGAACTGGACACGCTTGGGGCGCACTGTGCTTTGCGCCCGTTCCTCTCGCCTTAATGGCAGACACAACACCACTGCATTCAATCCTGGCATTTCTTGGTTGCTTAAGCGGTTCGAGCGCACCGGACTGGCTTGAATTTGACAGAATCCCGCACCGAACTTACACCCACATCCTTTCAATATGGCTCGCTGTAACGGCTTATGGCTATCATTTGGCAATAGGGGATACATTCGTACTCATTGAGGCGTTAAAAGCCACCAGCACGATTCTAGGTGCAATTCTGTGTGGATTTGGATGCGGTTGTATTTCGCATTGGCTTGGGGATGTGCTAAACCGCCAGCCAGTGCCGATTTTTACCCCATTTGATAGGTACTGTTTGAATCTATTCGCTTCGGGGAGCCACCAGCGAATCACATGCGTATTCATTTTCTCGGTAGCATGTATTTTAGTTGGCTTTTTACGGCCTTTGTCATTCCGAATAGACTTGCTGAAAATGACGTTTTTGACATAAAAAAGGCCACGTTTTACCGTGGCCTTTTGATTTTGAGGAGTTGTCAATAACAGGTAATTCAATAACCAATCAATTGGCCATCTATATTTTGGAGTATCCACGTCCATTTTCTTGCGAGCGAGGTAAATATAGGACACTCAAAACGCCTTTTCAATAGGTTGAAACGCGACATATAAAAAAAGAGCCAGTATTTCTACCAGCTCTTTAACTCTCTTTTGCAAACCTTCTTTGAATCACTCGCCGAAGCTGTACGCTTCACACGAAAACAAGGCAATTATATTGATACTTACCTCGAAAAATCAAGAAAAAAGCGCCAATGGAATAACCAAAGGCGCTTGAGCACAGTTGTCTAAGATTTTTAAAGGAAAACACGGTCGTCACAATGGCAACTATGTAACTCGCGTATGAATAAATTTAGCTGTTCGGAATTATCAGTTCAAGTATTTTTTCGCTTTCAGTTTGCTTTAGATGATTGTTTGTCTCGTGAATCATCTTGCGTAGGGCGTTATCCAGCTCTTTGGTGTACAGCTTATCCTTGGCCAGCTCTCGCTTAAGGATGCGATCGTGTTTGCGATACCAGAATAGTTCGTGAACTTTTCTCATAGTGCCTACTCTCATAGGCGTTCTTTGGTAGGGGATAGATAGAACAAAGGGCTGACCCTCTTTCGAAGATCAACCCTTTGCCCTCTTTGGGAGCCTGTAGGTTTTACCCTACAACGCTTGCACAACCTTATTAAACAAGCGCACCGTATAGGAAGTCGTATCCGTCACTGTCCTATGGAAACAATACTAAACTCATTCCGAACACATCACAATATAAGTTTGTATTTCATTTTGTGACTTTTACCCATTTAAAGATTTTTTCTGTCGCTTTTTGCTGGTGGCTTTCTTGAGCGTTTCATAGTAGCCAATCTTTATCAAAAACAAGTACCAGAGCGCATTAAAAGTCGTGATTTGCCTAAACTGTAGGTCAGCAAACCAGAATCGCTTTTTCAGATGCTTGATGGCCATGTAGGCTAACCATTGATGTTTGAATCTAAGCACCGTCACTAGGCGAGCTTTCTTCACCTTAAGCGTGAATACATAGGCTCTTGTCTTTCCTGTCTTACTCATTGCTTGCTTTCCCCTCTAACTGGTATCGAAGCGGAGCAGTGAGCCATCCCCAACGTTTATGTCGCCATATGTCGCTAATCGTGGACTGGTGTACGCCGTATTCCTCGGCTAACGTGTGTTGGCATACCTGTTTAGTGAATAACAGCTCATAGATGCGTAGAACTTCACTAGGGGATAACTTGGATGCGCAGTTCTTTCCTCGGCGGTCTACGTTGTCCTTTACGGCCTTTTCAGCGGGTACACCAGCCTTAAGGCGTCTTAGCACTCTGCGGTAACTGGTATCGGTAGCGGCGCATAGCTGTCTTGCGGTCATTACCTTGCCTTGGTAGGTCACAAGGTGCTTGGTAGCCTCGGCCAGTAGTTCCTCTCCGGTTCGTAGTCCTTTGTGATACGCGCGATAGAGGGAGGTCATTGGATAGCCAGTTAACTGAGCGAGACGGTACACGCTCATTGGTTGACCCTGATATTGAATACTCATAGCGGCTCACTCCCTTAAGCCACTTTTGCGATTTGCTCATAGATACCAGTAAGGTGCGTTCTGCCTACCTTACGGTTAAAGCGCATGGATGGTGTTTGTAGACCTTTCTCGGTAAAGAGCACTAAGGCACTGCCGAAGTTCACGCCTTGCTTTTTGGTGTGTCCGTCTGTCTCATAGAACGGGTAACGGCCATCCGGCTTGTAAATCATCGTGGCGTAGCCCTCAACCAAGTCCAGCCACCACGTTGTGAGTTCTTCATGTGGTAACAGCATCATGCCGTCACGGCCTTTTCTGGCTTGTTCTAGCGCCTTTTCCAGAAACTCAAACTTAAGGTCGAACGGAGGATTGCACCACCAGCCATCTTCCCATTCGCCTTGTAGGCCATCGAACCCAACACAAACAGGGTTTAGAAGCTGAGCTGCTTTGTGTTTTGGTTTAAGGCTTGGGAATCCACTCGGCTGTTCGTTAATCCAGTCAGGAGCCACGTAGAAGCGGTTTACCTTGGCGGTTTGTGGCTCGGCGGCCACGTCTAAAACAAACTCTTTTCCGGTATCACGTCGAAAGAGGAATTGAGCATCAAAGAAACAGTCCCAACGAGTCGCCCATTTGTTCTTTGCGCCCTCGACGGTTTTACTTTTGACTAGGTGCGCCATTCTCTGACTTCTCCCCACTCTTGGCCGCTACCGTAATGCGCTCGATACGTTCTGCGTCCAAATCAATCTTCACTCGCTCTATCTTTGGATAGACCACCAATCCATAAAAGCTGTATGTGCCAATACCGACAACAGCCACCAGCGCTAACACAATGGTTATGGCCAGTAGTCGAACAGAGCCGATAAAGACACGTAGCCCAATTGCCTTGCTATCATTCATGGACGCGTACCATGCCCTTGTAAGCAGAGAACAATACGCTGTGCTCGGTTTTGACACCTAAGCGCTCTTTCGTCGCCGGATTAATGGTTGTGCGTTCACGCTCTATGTGACGGAAACGGCCAAAGCCTCGAATTTGCACCTCACGGCCTTTCGCAATCTCAACCAGAATGTGATTGATCATTGCGTCCAGACAATCGCCCACCAGCTCTGCATCATCACCAGTAAGCTTTAAGCCAAGGCGTTTAGAAATGTTTCTTTCAATGTCAGTTCGGTTTAAGCGTGTGCTCATTAATGTGCCCCCTTGATCTCGTTTACCTTGTTTGCCAGCTCATCGCGGAATACATCCGATGCACTAAAAGTCAGCTTGTCTCGCGCAGCTACAATCGCTGGTGTTCCCGTTTTTGGATTACGGCCAGCTCGGGCTTTCTTAAGGCGAGGTGCGAACGTACCGAAACCACTAAGCAATACAGCATTGCCCTCAATCATGGTTTGAGTTGAGATTTCTTCGATAAAGGCATCAAAAACCAGCTCGCATTCTTCACGTAATGCGCCCGTTTCTTTTTTCATTGCTGAGATCAGTTCGTGCTTACCTACGGCTTTTTGTTTAGACACGCTAAGTCCTCTTGAATATCTTTCAGATAAATTCCGTGCTGTTGGCCTAGAAGATTAATGGCGTAAAGAACCAGTTCTTCTCGACTGCTACAGCCAAGTTCTATTTGGAGTCGCCTAATTTGCTCTCGTTGTGTCGCGCTGGCGCGATAGTATTGACGTTTAATGTCGAACCTAGCCATTTTGGCCAGATGACGATTCCAGCGCTGTTGAGGCGTCAAGGCGTCTTTTTTGGGTTTACGTCCTGCCATGCGACGATTATAACCATTCCGAACACGCCGTAAATATTCCGAACACGATTTCTGTTTTTAATACAAAAAAATACCGCCCATATAGGCGGTATTTGTGGAAAGATGATCAAGGATTGGCGTTAAGCTCGTTTGAACTCCGAAAAGTGGCTGCGCATGCCATCACGAACTTTGAGAGGCGTTTTGCGCAGCTTGGCGCGTGTCGCTGTGTCGTATAAGTATTGTTCCCATTCCCAATAGGACATATCACGTAGTCGGCCTACTGGCTCACCAACACTATTCATGAATATGTAGGTGTTCTTGGCTTGGCCGTTCGGGATTGAGTTGCCATTACCATCCAATATCTCAAAGACACCTCTCGCACCGACAAACGTCACGGTCAGACCATATTGCGCCGCTGTAGCATCAATCATTGCGCTAGTGAGGTAAACATTCTCGCCAAAGATTTTAGTACGGAGGATTTCACGACGATATTTCTTAATGTCTCGAACCCATTCAAAGATAACGCAGCGAGTATGTGGCGTTCGGATGTTGGTTTTTACTTTGATTAGACCAGCATCGAATAGCATTCTAATGACTCGATAGTTGATCTTCTCTCTTGGTGCAATTGTGTCGCCAGTAGCATCGTAGTCACAAATATGACCACCAGTAAGCCAGCGATACGCTTGAGCGCTACCAAATTCCCCTGCGGGAGCATAGCTTAGCAACAACTTGTCATAGTAAAGGTAATCGCATAGGAAGTTACGGACTACCTTTGTTGCTTCTAACACGTCTAAATCAACTGGCTTTTGGCCAATGCTGTGATATTCACTCGCTAACATGAGATAACTAAGCCCTTTTTATATACTTATGCGGCTAGTCTAGTTTTGTTATCAAATGTTGGCAATTGGAGATAGCTATTAATTTGACAAATGCACTCATCAAACCCCTTGGCCACAACCACGTAATACCCTAGATTTTGGAACATTTTTATCTTTTCCTGTTGTTCCTTACTTGGGCGACCTTTTTCCGTTTTTACCTCCAAAAAGAACCCGTGATACACCCCTCTCGGGATAGGAAAAAATATATCTGGCACACCTTTCTTTTGTCCCTCATAGCTCATCATCGAAGCCGCTTTAGGTGTTCGATAGCCACCGTTCGGGATTGAGAAAACCAGTGGGTAAATGTCCTTGTACTGCGTCTCTAACGTGTAGAACAAACGCACCTGTAACCAGTGTTCGGCCAGTTTCGTGTCGTTAAACTCTTTCGGGCGCTTAATCCCTTGTGCAAGGCGCGTTTTGTGTGGTGAATCCAGTTCCACTTTCTTCTGTGTTGCAGCGCGCGCAACGTCATTGTCTTTCTCAAGAATACGGATAAGCCAAGCTGGTAGTTCCGACTTATCCACCAGCGCGGTATTAGGGACGTTTATCGATACCGGATTGATGATGTGATTAACAGAACGGTTAATCTCGTTAAGTGCTGCATCGATATTGAAGTCGCCACCGTGGCCAGCTTTCAGGCCTTTGCTTTTCCACTTCTTGCGCTTAGCGACTTGGTTTGCGAGGAAAGAGTGATCGAATCGTGGTGCCTTGGCCATAACTAGATAAGCCCTTGTGTTACTAAAATCTCTTGTTCCTTACGGCGGTTAAAGTAGGCAAATACCTCGTCCTTGGTGAATTGCTTAGCTACCACTTTGCGGCAGCCACCTTGCGAGAAAACACGCTTAGCAATGTCCTCAGATAGCGTCCAACAAAGTGCGGTTTCGATTTCGGATTCGTCATTGATAGCTCGGTAGGCCGTGATCACCTTGGGTAGCTTGGCGAACGCCTTGCGCTCTGACGATTTCATCACCTTGTGCTTGTTGCGTCTCGGGCACGTCAACAGGGACGACCACACACATTGATGTTGGTGCGAGCCTTGCGCTTTCCATAGCGTTCCTAGCGTGTCCCAATAGGTTGAGTCGTCTTGGATAGCTGGCGCACTGCGAACAAAGAAATCGAGCTGATAACACTCAGGAATGGATAACAAACGGGAAATGATATTGGAGTCGTTAACGTTAGCCACTTTGTACCTCTTTTTTGCCGCCTCACACTGCTTGGCAAGGCGGCCTAACGTTATGATCTTTCGATTAGTGTATTGTGCTTATTTCGGGGTTATGTACTTTGCGAGCTTTTGAGCGCATCGATTCCAGCACCATCGCTATCAGCTCAATTGGGGATGGCTGCCCCTCAAGGCTTGCGTTTTTCGATTTTAAAATGTCATTTTCAGCTCTTAGCACCTTGGCCACTTGCTTGTTACATTGATTGGCCAGCTCGCTAGCAATGTTTCCCATTTGTTGACGCGCATCCTCACGGCTCTCACAAGGCTTACTCAATACTTCGGAGCACTTTTGAGAGAATGTCATCAAACGCTCGTCAGCCAATACACTATTAAAGAGCTTTGGAAAGCTCTTAAGCACCGAATCTGGCGCACCCGACATTCGTTCATCAAGCTTGCGCCTCATCGATTCACGAACATTTCTTAAATGGTCAAAATAAAAACTTGGACTTAAGTGAACACGCTTGTTTTCCTCGTCAAATTTAAAAGACAGCCCTTTAACAAGTCTTGTTCCGCAATGTTGCTCAGTCATTGTTTTACTCACTCTTAAAAAATACGTGTTTATACTCAGGTTTGATTGGTTGTAAGCCCTCTACAGACTCCACTCGGTCGCACTCTCGAAAGAACGACAAGATAGGGCAATACGATGAATTGATGCCTCTCGTTACCTTGCACACCTCTTGGAATACCAAGGCGCTCTCATACTGCTCTGTCGAGCAAGCCGTAAAGAACATCGGATTGACCACCAGCGAGCCGCTAGAATCGGTTTGTGCCGCAGAACTGTTAGCAACAATCATTGGCACGGTCATCATTAAAGCAGCATTCGCCGCCGTGCTTGTTGTGCTGGTGGATGCTTTGATTGGCGTTGCCGGACGAACAGGCGCAGGAGCAACACGAACTGGCATAGGTGCAACTCGAACAGGGGTTACTACTGGCGCTGAATGCGCTTGAAAAGCGGCCAGCAAGGCCGCCGCTAGTGTAAATTTTCTCAGCATCAGTGAATAGTCTCCCCGTCAGCTACAACTCGTTGAACGTTCTTAACTTCTACGGTTGAATCCGGCTTGGTTTCCACTTTCAGCATGTCAAGCATATCCATAACAAGGCTAAGCATCTGCTTAGTTTCTTCTGACGTACCACCAGGGCGATCATCTGCCGATTTAATGTTGTCTTTGAGCTCGTTCGTCAGGTAATCGCAAGCTTGTTGAGATAGGTTCGTTAACACCAAAGGCAAGTGCATTTCGGGATCAAATTCTTCCTCCCCCTTGTACACATATTCCAATTCATTAGCGGCACTCATCGCCAATTGGAATAGCTTGCTGTCCATAAGTAGCGTTTCAGCAATCTTGGTCGCCACTCCCACGACTACTTGAGGCGGTACTGCATCTTTGTCGTTCTCGTCATACTCGTACACCTTGCTTACGTGCATTGGAATTGCTTGAAGAACCACATCACGCACAGCGCGGTAATGGTCGTAATAATAGGGAGCCATCAAAACCACTCCGCCTGTTTCGGGATTAAAACCGACCATCATTGTGTTAACTTCGCAGGATGTTTCGAACTGTTCTTGAGTGTTCATGCTCATGCCTCTCGCTTTCTGGCTTAAACAATTTATTAGGGGTAGGAAAAGCAAGGGAGCGTATCCCTTGCGGGTTTAAATTCATCTCAGTATTTGTGGCTTTGGTGCGCCAAGTGTGGGTATTCCTTTTCCAGCATGTACCCTTTGCTGCATTTCTCGCATCGATGCGCAAACTCATTATCGACGCGCACCTTACCTAATCGAACTACATTGCCTTTACACTGCTCGTCATCGCATTGGTACGTCACTAGCACGGCTGAAAATGGCTTGTATGTCTCGCTCACTTACGCTTACCTCGTTTCTGGTTACGTTTAGGCTTGCTTGGTTTCTTTGGTGAATCTGGAATACGGCCACCAGCGGAATGCAGCGCGTACTCTGTATTGAATCGTTTGTTGATGCGCTTAATTAGGCTTACGCTGCGTGGTGCAAGCTCTTTCGCAAGTTCAATGTGTGTTAGCGCTCGGTTTAGCTCATGTTGAGGCACGTAATCACTTAAGCGCTGCGCAATCTCTACTAGGTTCACTTGGGTACACCAATCCAAATCGAGGACTTTGGCCACACTCACGACTTTCTTTGTGCGCTTAACTGCACGGTCTAAAGCTCGCTCAATTTGGTCTACTGGCACTTGCTTAGCGGCCTCGGTAAATTCTTCCCAATACTCTTGTGGCAGTACGCACGATTCGTGTAGCAGCTTAGACATACATAGGGAACCATCTTCACCAATGTAAGCCGTGTGGCCAGCTCCGGTATGCGTGTTCATTAGGTAAATCAGACCAAAACGCTGATCCGGTTTGCCTAGACCCTCTTGAGGCTGAATCGCTGTCGCCTTGCAAAGCATGTAGGCTTGCCAGTTACCGCCTTTCCAAACGGATTTAAGATCGTGGTATTGAACCGCTTCACCTAGATATAGGTTGTCGTTGCGCAGTTCTTCGTTTTCGTGAGCAATGATCGCTGCGTAGGCCAACACCTCATCAATGTTGTGCATCACGTAGTGATAGTTCTCGTCAGCGTTCTTCAATCCCTCGCTCATGCTGTTGATTTGCTCGGTTTGAGTCGCCACCAGCTCACTTAGCATTTCGATGTGCTCTTTGCTCTTGGTGAGCTCTGATTCAGTGGCCTTGTATGCCTCATCCAATGTCGCGTTCTTAGCGGCGGTTGCTTTGCGTTTATCCTCGGCAATGCGTAGTTGCTCTTGAACACTCTCAAGTTGCTGATTAAGCGATTCCAGTTCACCAGATGATGCCACTTGGTTAGCCAATGCAGCGGCTACCTTGTTCTCCACCAGCTTAGGAATGCCGTCCAGTTCTTGTTGAGCGTGACGCAACTCAGTGGTAAGGCGTTTGATCTCTGCTTCTAGGCGTTGGTTGTCCTTACCTAGACGCTCGTTTTCTTCGCGTAGCTCGGCTGCGATCTGCTCGGCCTCATTACGCTTTTTACGCATCACCTCAGTACCAGCCATTGCGCGGTCACGCGCTGCAAGGATTTCGGTACGTTCATCAAGCATTGCCTGATATTTTTGCTTTAGCGCCTCGTCGGCCTTGGCCGTGCGTTGGGATAGTTTGAATTGCAAGTCATCGATGATGTGCTGCATCAAACCAACAAGCGGGATCTCAAATTCTTTGATTTCAATTGGCGAATTTTCAGGAAGTCCCCACGGAAGCTCTACAGTAAAAACATCGCTCATAGGAAAATTTCTCTACTACTCAAAAATTGGGATAAGGGAATAGGGTTAAAGTTTGCTTATTCTTGGTTAGCAAAGCGCTCAAGGCGTTCTTCTAAGTCATCCAGCCAAACCAGTATTTCGCTACCTTTGTGAACGTAGTCGAGATCACTTTCTTGGATTAGATTGGCCACCTCTCGCGAACACCCGTTTACCTCTGCCGCGATTGCGCGGTTACTGAAATAGAAAGCATTCGGTGTGTCAGTAAAGTCCGTTTCGCCTGTCGCTTCGCGCATTTCCATAAGCGCTTTAGTGGTCATTCGACGCAGTACAATCAGTAAGTCGTCTTGAGTTGCTAACGCTAAATTTTGTTTACTCATGGTTTAAGCCGCCACGTAACTCAACATCTTGTAATGACGGAACTCGTTCTGGAACGGCATGTCATCGTCAAAGTCCATTGGTGGCTCGCCGTATTGCTGTTGAGATTGATCCCAACCACCCTGTTGCTGTGGTGAATGCTGTGGTTGTTGAGGTTGACCCCAACCGCCTTGTTGTTGCTGGCCACCAGCTCGGTTATTGCCAAGCATTTGCATCACGCCATTAAAGCCTTGAACTACTACCTCTGTGCTGTAACGGTCTTGGCCTTGCTGGTCTTTCCATTTGCGAGTCTGCAATTGACCCTCGATGTAAACTTGTGACCCTTTGCGTAGGAACTCCCCCGCCACTTCGGCCAACTTGCCGAACAACACCACTCGATGCCACTCGGTTTTTTCTCGGTTCTCGCCTGACGCTTTATCGCGCCAAGTTTCGGATGTAGCGACCGTGATATTCGCTACTGCGCCGCCATTTGGTAGGTATCGGATTTCGGGATCTGACCCCAAGTTACCAACCAGAATGACCTTGTTAATGCCTCTTGAAGCCATTCGTTATTCTCCGGTATCTCTCTTTACCGCTTCGTCTCTGTTAGAAATCGCATCACCAAAGAACAAATAACCCACGTCTGTACTTGTGTAGACCGCTATCAGTTCTAGGTTTTGCACCCTTGGGTTCACTTCGCCATTCTCGATTTTTCGATAAGTGTCTGGTGATAACCCGATTAACCTGCTCATTTCGAGTATGGTTAAATCTGCATGCCGTCTCGCTCGCTTGATTCGCGCTGCACGTTGCTGTCGATATTCAAGCGATTGGATTCGAGCGGCCTGTTTAGTCTTTGCGTCTCGCATTTTCATAGAAGCTCTCCACTTCACTTGCTAGTCGTTCTTCCTCGGTTGTGGTCGCCTTAATCAAGGCAACGCGATATTCATGTAACCGATTCTTTGACCAATCGAGGCAGAGCTTTTGCCACTTGATAACGGCAACCGGATCGGAAAGGTCGTAACCCGTCCCAAAACAGCTACAGCACTCCCACTTGCTAAATAACGACTTGGTGTAACCAGTGCCATTGCAAGTCGGGCAGCGATCCGGCTTGTCATCCAATGTCACATCGGCATCTTGTAACCGGTTCGCCAGAGCTTCGCGTTCGTCCGTAAGCTCTATGCCCTCGAATGTATCCAGGATTGATGGTGAGCTTTTGTCTCGCTCTCTTTGCCGTTGTTCCAGTTGAGATCGCTTAATTTCAGAAATTTCCTCACTCATCTTTCATTCCGAACACATCAATTTTATGCGGAGTATAAACCCACTTAAAAAACAATGCAAAAAGTATTGATACAAAAAACGAAACGATGTATTTTTGTCTCAGCAAACAGGCAAACAGACTCATATGAGGAATCAGCAAATGTCAGAGAACAACAGCAAAAAAGTTCACGACCAAATCCAAGCAGACGTTAAAGAGTACATGACCAACACCTCGAACAGCGTCTTAGACTTCGCTTTGGCCAATGCAATTAAGAGCGGTCAGAACAACCTATATGACTTGTGTAAAAAGTGGAAAATCCCAGTAGATAAGCTACTTAGCAAGATAAACACTTCTCTTTTCAAAGTGGATGATGATAAAATCCACCTCGCATAGACGGATACGTTTAGCTATCGGGATAAGAGTAATGAAAAGCTTCGGGGAAACTCGAAGCTTTTTTTCGCTTCAATACTTAATCCGAACGTTCAAGAATTTAAGGCATAAAAAAAGCACCTACTCATAGAGCAAAAGCTTATCGTTCGGAAACCCATTAAAACATCCACCAGCAACAAAAATAAACAAAAACCAACAAAATTAAACAACAACACTGTCGCTTTATAAAAGAAAAATAGAAATTAGAAAGCATCAATCGCGAAAGATAGTTTGAACTGATTCATCAAGAAACCTCGTCCGTAAGGTTCTGTTAGCACGCATTCCATTTAAAATCGCGGTATAGTGAAAAATAAACGCCTTATGTGATACCGGATCGTTTAGCGTCTTATCACCGTCAAATAGTTGTGTTTAATGCTGCTAACGGATAACTTGATGAGAGCCCAAGCTGAGCAACTGAATAGATAATGACCAAATTTGTCTTATGGGACGAGATGATTTCCGGTTTAAATTTAAGGTGTTATATAATCGGCCTAGTTTGAGTATGACGGAGCTATATACACAACGTCGAATCTTTATAGACAAACACAAAGACGTTCATTAACCTCGGTGATGTACAGAAAGCAAACAAACACAAAGCCATCTCAGGGCTATTTTTTACGAGATGCAATAGAATGAATCCATTCGCGGCAAAGAAGGTTTTATACCATTTCGCCGTTTGCAAAATGGGCTAAGAGTCTGAAATACTAAGTTCAGCAAGGATTGGAACAAAACGTTCCCCCACAACCATTGCTGGTGTGAAGAATATAAAAAAAGGCTGGATTCGAAGAACCCAACCTTTAATTAATTAGGAGGTAATTATGTAATCACCAACCAAGCTCGAAGCAGCTAGAAAGCTTCACTTCGTGCATGCGGGTAAACGATGGCGGCCACCATCAAAAACCCTTGTGCGTTGTCTTTAACCATAAGCCTTTGGAGAGGTAGATATGGTCAAGTTAGTTGATCTCTTGATTGCTTTAATCAAGTTAGTCACAGCCATAGTGCAAGCACTATTCGGCTAGACAACGTTGTCGCTCTAGAAGTACATTGTTGCTTCTAGAGCACACTTACAACTATCCAATAATTAATATTTCCTGTCAATTCGTGTTTTTGTCAAGAACTCACACAAATGCGGTCGTTATTCGTTGTAGCATGCCGTTGTCTATAGCTAGGATCATTAACTCATCCAAACAACAAAAACTTGTTGTGTATGTGGGAAACTGTGTAAATCTTTGATTTTCCAGTTATCCACATACGCTATAAAGATCTATATTTAACTATATCAATCTATGAGAACTATAGAACTATAAGATCTATAGGAACCGTAACGTATTGATTTAAATTGGTTTTAACTCGTTTAAAGATCTTTTTTTAGGTCTTTAAGTAACAAGATCTAGGTTTAATTGATCATTTATTAGGTGTTTGTGATCTTCTTACAGGCTTTAGTGCTACATAATCTAGGTGAAAGTGATCATATATCAGGTGATTGGATAACAGGTTTTAGGTGTTTCTGTTCTTAAATGACATATTTTAGGTGTGTGAGATGGTTGTATAGGAGTCTTGTCCGGTTTTTTCTACTTTCGAGTCAATGATCACGTCGAATTCCCTCCCATATACCTAAAATGTGTCACATAGCTCATTTCAACCTAGAAAATGTCATCTATCGAGCCCATGACCTAAAACTTGTTAGCTATCAGTAATCGTGTGTATCGGTTAGTTCTGAAAGGGTATCTATCTTTTCCATTAACGACTCTAATTCAT
This sequence comes from Vibrio sp. Vb0667, assembly GCF_033391095.1. NCBI lineage: Bacteria > Pseudomonadati > Pseudomonadota > Gammaproteobacteria > Vibrionales > Vibrionaceae > Vibrio > Vibrio sp. Vb0667. The sequence goes on from NZ_JAWPOL010000015.1 coordinate 32,234, forward strand.
GCATTCCATCATCATGCTTTTGTTGCTCTTTTTCTGAGTGTCGCTTTGACAAGCTAGCTTCAACTTTAAGAGCGTGGTCTTCTTTACCCACATAGCGGTACGCGATGGCAAGTGATTCTAGTTCAGACTCGGTGAGTCTGACTTGGTTTTGAAGCCTTTTCAATTCAAGTTGTCGAATTGTCTTAAGAGCATCGTGTTGATTTAGTTCATCAATTGAACCTAGTTTAACCCACCGGAAGAGAAACTTGATTCCAGTAATGGTTCTACCTTTCTTTACAACCTCAAAACCCTTATCACCTTGGCTGCTTTCTAAAAATAGAAGCTCTTTGCTAATCTGAGGGTGTTCAGAAAGTTCTTTAATGCTTTCCCTGATACAACGTTTCATAAATACGCTGTTGTTTTTGAAGGAACTTTTATCTTTTTTCAGCTTCCCTGATTCGTCCAAAAGCCCAAATATTCCTTTCAGTTCACTAAGCTTTTGCGCATGCATTTCAAAGCCCTTGTCTTTGAAGCGACTAAGCAGTTCGTACAAGCGCTTAGAATACTCCTTTTTCACCTCAAAGAAATTGCGAGTATTAATCAGAGCAAATCCTTGATTATATTCAATATACTCAGGTTTGAGCATATCGTTAGGAACCATCGTAAGTATGCCGTGTTTATAAGCGATATGTTTAAAAAGAGGTCTATAGTCGAATTCAATATCACCTTTCGGGGTTTCCACCTTTATCCCGATTTTTCGACTAGCTAGGCGGTTCGCTACTGGACTTAAGTTGCTACCGATATGTTTAGACTCAACACCTAACCACTCTGATAATTGATGTGAAGTAAACTCATAGTGTGGTGTTTTCTGTTCCCAATCACTTGGTTTCATATGTGCAATCATCAACGCAAACATATCTGCTTCCCTAGCGGATAGATCTTGACGACTAAAGACCAGTTGATGGCCTTTTTTGATATGTTTCGGGAGGTTATCGCTTACCGCAGGGTAGAAATATTCTTCATCACTCATGCAAATGCACATCCATAAATAACAAGATTTAGGTAATTATGACACATTTTAGGTCACGCATGTATAGAAATACTCACATCAAGCAGTGATTACAGATACCTGACTTGTACTCGCCCAACTGCGTCACGATAGTATTCAACTAAGCCTTGAGACTCTTTCTCGGAAATGGTGTTCATGTACTCTGCTAACATGGTGGCTGTATCACGAACCTTGTTCACGCTAGCTTTCACGGCGCTTGCAGCCTTGTTGTGCCAGCTAGCAATTACAAACTTAAGGTATGACATGAACTTAGGCGCTAAAGGCTGTTGGTGCTTGTTGTACAGCTTGATAACACGACGAGCTCCACTAGCTGATAGGCGGCCTTGCTTAGCAGCTAGTTGAAGTTCTTTCACCTCGTTAGCGTCACGTTTGAAGATTTTCAAAAACCAAGAATCAGACGGGATACCGTTATTAATTTTATTTTTACTCTCTGTAGAGAGATCTTTTGTATTTATGCTGCAATTTTTGTTTTTGTCTGATTGCTCGCAAGCCTTGTCAGCACTGGCTTCAAGAGGTTTTTCCACAGAAGCCCCCCCTAAATGCAATTTTTGTCTATTACAAAACTTCTCTGCCGCTTGTAGCGCGTATTTGTATGCACCAGTGAACATGTTTTGGATGCCATCAACGCATAGAGTGATGTGACGTTGACTCTGACCTGTTGCATTGTTTGGCTTTGGCTGGCCATAAGCGATCAGGCCAAGCTCTTTTGCGCTTTTGATGTAGTTATCAATAGTGCGCTTTATGATTGGCTTACAGCCGTAACGGTGACAGTTCTCGTTGTAGGTGCGCGCTAAGGTATCGCTTGAAGCAAAGCAAGTGTGACCATGCTTAAGGATAAAGCTTGAGATAGTTTCTAGTAGGCAAGCAAGCTTACGTTGTGCCAATGGTTTATTGGCTTTGATATTGGAAGCTTGTGTTCTGAATCCTGACTTCCAGTAACGAGGATTCAGCAAAAGAGGTGTAATTTGCATAAAATTCGCTCAAAAAAAAGACGCAAAAATTTGCCACCGATCTCTTTGAACGTTATACTTACACCTGATTCAGTGTTGTGTAAGTAACGCTCGCTGAGATTGATGTTCTAAATCGCTCAAAAACATTCAATCTAAATGAGACTTCTTGGCTGCCAACCTCGTTGTCTCACCTGATTAGGCTTCGGTCTAATTCATTACGGCATAATGACTTTCCTTAAGTTCGTTTGTCGTGACGCTTTAAGTTTGCCGCTTAAAGCTCGATTTGAGTAAGAAAGCCCGCTCGCCAAAGCGGGCTTTTTTATTTTCTGTTGCCCGAAATCGAATCACTTTCTCTCTATCACGGTATCGTCATGATCTAATTACAGAAAAACTCCCCTATTATTGATCGTAAATGGTTGATCAAACAAGTCCCTGTATCAAAGTGATTCCGAACAAGGGGCGTTACCATCTGGCGCTAGAGTTTACCAAAAATTTTATCTATTTAAACTCCTTTTGGACGTGTTAATATTCCGAACACACCTAATTTTGTGGATAACTCTGTGATGAAATTTACTCCCCCACCAAGTGCTGAACAGCAATTAGAAACTCAAGTTAACCAATTAAAACAACAATTTAAGCGCCGACAGTTCCCAAAAAAGAACGCCCCAGCGCTACCGTTGGATTTGTTAGTAACAATCTCAGGTTGCACCTTTGGTTTGCATAGCCAAAAAGACGGCAGACTCGTTCTAAAGGCCGATAAGGCGATTAACTTTGATAAGGGTGTCAATGTGTTGCGCTCAGTGTCGTATATTGCTGGCGCGCGAGATAGCGTATCTATCGCTGGTTGGGACTGGCGACCAACGCACTTCAAGAAAGATAAACTCTACTTGCGTCCTGTCGCGCCTAGTGATTTATAAAATTCCGAATTGGCCACCAGAATTTTCGATTTAATTGAGTGTTTTTTGTACTTAATTACTAATCGCTGGTGGCGCTTTTTAATTGATCAACTTATTGGAATTTTCGTGATGAAGATCCGAAGTTGACGAATTGCTGTTTAATTTGAGGCGCAACACTCACTTTTTGCTCTACTGGAACGTAGCTATTTGTCGGTAAAGTTGCCATTTTTCGGGAACCTAGCGACTCAAACATAGCTCGCACCACTTGATGATCTTCCTTGGTGGCCATGTTGGCGATCGCTCTGCGCTGCGCATCGGTTACATAGATAGGTAAAGAGTCCACAACATCAAGCAGCATCGAGGTTGCCTTAGCGTTTTGCTCTACCTTTTCACGCAACTCTGCATTCACGCTTTCTAGGTACATAAGCTGGTTAGTAAGATCACCGACAAGCTCAACATTGGTCTGTTGAGTCATGTTCGCGTAGATATTACGCGCGGATTCCTCATCAAAACCTTGTTCCTGTAGCGATTCGAGGATCATTTGCTTGCTGTTCGCACTTTCCATCATCATGGCCGGATGGTCTAGGCTGATATAGTTCGGCTGCAACACGTAGTCCATACCGTGATATGAAGTCGTGATCGATGCCTCGCGTGTATCTTGGCCACCAGTCGCCCAACTCCAACCACCAGCACGGCTATTGTGCAAACCTAAAGCGATACGGCCTGTATCGGTATCTAAAAACTCTTGAGTGTGTTCAACAATACCGTCATCTGAACAGGTGATAGAGACTGTGCGGTTAGATGGCACGTTTTCTACCACAACCGGACGACCATTAATCATGATCACCTCAGTTTCACCGATTGAGAGCTTATTAGCGCGTTGGCGGGATTGATGGCCATAGTAACCATACGCTTCGCCTAGTCGTAGTAGCTCTTGAGTTCGTGGGCTGTTGATCATCGCTTGCACGGCTTTGATGATGTAATTGCGCTTGTTGGCGCTAAGCTTGCGACCGTCATTGAATAGGCTGAAACGGTCGGATACTTGTTTAAGTGCTTTTGCTGTCACTTTCTTTTCTCCATTAATGGCTTTGGATTTCGGTTAGTAGGTCGAGAACTACGTCTCTAACGAATCGTTCCGCTTCGCTTTGGTCAGTCATGCCAATGGATTCCATCATTTTGTCGTTCTTGGCCACTTGAGCCGCGAGCTCGGAAATGACTTCATTGGCCAGCTCGGAATCGAGGCCAACAACGGACGTGTAAAGATGGTTTTTGAGTTTCGGAGACTTGCCGATTGGGGATTGCTCGATAAGGTCAAGCACGGTAGTCAGCATGGTTGCGTAGTTCGCTTGCGACTCCATTGCGGCCAACTTCTCTTGCTCGATAGCTGTGTTGAGAGAGTTAAATTGGATCTCGAATGGCATATCGTTGTCATTCCACACCTTGCCGTCTCGGTAGATGGTGTGAATGTCGATAGCGCGCTTAACGAACGCCACCACGGCTGCGCGGATTTGGTTGGCGCGTAGTGCAGATTGAATCGAAGTGCGGAAGAAGCCGCCCTCGCCTAGTCCACCAGAAAGAAGATCACCAAACCCAAGCATGGATGGGTCTACGCCAAGCGTTCCGGCTAAGCGTTTAAGGTGAAACATAATGTCTTCGATGTGGGAGATATTCGGGTCAGTGGTAAAGGTATCGATCTGCAAGCCACCTTTAGCGCCGCCCATAAATGGCAATAGCGTGTTGATGACGGTTGGAATGAAACCTAGCTTGCGGGAACGGTCTACCACCTCTTGACGGTCTTGCTTCATCTGGTCAGCGACCATGTTGATGTATTCCGCAGCTCCGGCCGCATCTAAGCCGTCAGTGTTTACCGCTACCATGCGATCGATAAGTGAAGCATTCACACGACTTGCGCCGAGCGCTGCAATGGACTGGCGAAGCATCGACCAAGCCTCAAAACAGGTAAGAAGAATGGATGTGCCGTAGTTCTGCGTCTCGATTGGCATGCGTGAATACGCATCGTCATAAAGTGAGTAGCGCTGGCCAGTGTAGTTAACTGGCGGTATATCCATATCTGGTCGCCAGATTGGCATTTTTAGTGGGATAAGCGCCCAAGGCTCGGCAAGGCGTACCTGTTCGCCGTTCGCTCGGGTTTGTAGATATTCCGCAGTAAATCCCGCTAGCTCGCCCGAACGTTCGTACTCACGAATTTGGTTTGGCAACGTGTAGTAGTTGGCCTCAAAGTGAGTAATACCCACGCCCTCTTTCGTGTATGGGCGAACATAGTTAACCCCATAAACCAGCGTTGAATACGTCCAGTTCATTAGGTTTTCGTTGATTGGAGTTAGCAGCTCTCGGTTAAGACGGCCTACGTACTCGGCGTACTTCTCATCGGTTGGATGAAGATACACAGCCATGCCATTGTCGTTTGATACCGAAAGAGCGTGACCAAGGTGCAGATTGAGCGCGGCATCAATCGTGCTGTCCTCGGCCATTTCCTTGAGTATCGGATATAGCATGAAGCGATCTTTCGGCAGCTTGTGCAGAAAAAAGCGGTCTGAGCTTTTTCGACCGTCATTGGTCAGAGCGCCGTTGCTTTCATCTAATTGGTGTTCGCGATCGTGGAATGGCGATCCCGTGTATCCAGCGCCAGATTCAAAACTTATCCCACTCTCTTTATCGTCATTCTCGTTAAAGAAAGGGAACGCTTGTTTTAAAGCTGCCGCTAGCCCAATTGATGCCTTGTTTTGCGACATGTGCGACCTCGGTAATTTGAGGCGCTTTTTACAGGGATGGGGATGATCTTGGATGATAGCGCATCGCGTCAATGTGACCAATACGCTAATAAATCATTGATTTTCTATGCGTTAATTTTTTTTAGTCAAAGTTCAATTGCTTGCCTTTGAATCTTGGTTACTCACCAAAAACACTAATTTTTACTCTTGATGATAATAACCGTGTTCGGAATAATTCTCTCGTCCCTAAAAATCTACTTCCTTAGATATTTTAGATTATTCATTAACTTAAATTGATATTGATAGTGGCGTTTTTTTGGGATGGGGAATAGGAAAGGAAAAAGTCGGGCGAAAGCTCGACTTTTTTTTTGGCTTTTATCCAAAGAATAAAAGGCACGTTCAATGAACACTGATTTAACCCGCAGTATTGAACAGGCGACAACAATCGATGAACTGGTACGCCAGTTTGAAGCCTTGCTCGCTGTCGATATTAGCGACACTCCAAAAGGCCACCAGCGCCTTAAGGCTAACCAACTAGCCAAAGATATTCTCGCCAAGTACAACGGCGACTACTCCAACGTTTCACCCGAAGATAAAGCAGCTCTGCGCGACTACACAGGTTTTGGCGGTATCGGTGGCTCCACCAACGAATACTACACGCCTAAATGGCTGGCGAGCGCGACTTGGGATGCAGTTCGTTCCTATGACTTTACTGGCGGTAGCGTACTTGAACCAAGTTCGGGCGTGGGCGTATTTAGCGAAACCAAACCTAAAGGCACCCTGACTACATCGGTAGAAATGGATCAGACCTCAGCGGCCATCAACCAAATTCTTCACCCCGAAGACCATGTAATCCAATCGGCATTCGAAGCGGTAGCAACTAATCCTGGCATTGGCGACTTTGACCTAGTGATCGGCAACCCGCCTTATGGTGTTCGAGACGCTAGCGCGATGAAAGACAAAGCGTACAAAGACATTAAGTACGCTGATCAGTATTTCGTTTCTCGTTCTATCGATAAAGCGAAAGCTGGTGGCTTGATTGCCCTAGTGCTGCCAACTCGTATTTGTGATGCGAAAAACCTTGAGAAGTGGCGTACACAACTCGCGCTTAAAGCGGAGTTTTTGGGCGCGCACCGACTACCAACGGGCACGTTCGCTGATACGGGCGTAGTAACTGACCTTGTTATCTGGCGCAAACACAGCGACCAAGCGAAAGCACTGATTGATAGCGCCGACCGCGACACGCTGATTGAATCTAACGTACTTTGGGACACTTGGCTCAAAGGTAAGTGGTTCGAGCGCGAGGGTAAGAAATTCATCAACGGCGAACAGACTGTTGAGGGCGTAGGTAAGTTTGCGCGCAAAGTCGTGAAGCGTGGCAACCGTTCTAACGATGATATTAAAGAGTCGTTAATGCGCCGCTTTGACAGTCGCATTGATTGGATGTTACTCGATGAAGCGGTTAGCGAGCCAGTGAGCGCGAAATACTCCGATGGAGACACGATTTTCCGCAATGGCCAGCAGTACGAAATGATTGATGGCGAATGGGAGCTATCTGAAAGCAATGCGAAAACAGGCGTTATCAGTAAGGCGACCTATGGCGTAGATAACACCGATGAGATCGGTTCTATCACCTACTCTACTGAATCGATGCTTAAGCTATCGGCCAGCCAAGCGCTCAAGCTTTTCGAAGATTACGGTTACTTGTGTCATGACGACTTTAAAGCCCTAATGCGCGAGATTGCCAAGCTGCCAAAAGCAAGCCAAGAACACGCTTACAAAGGCATTCTACTTGGCATGAAAGTTCAAACACTTGCAACGCTGGTTGCTGGTAGCCGAACGACATCCAATAGCGACTTGGCCAACATGGCAATGGGCGCGGAGGACTTCCAGACCGAACAATATCGCGTGAAGTTAAGCGGCGAAGTGTTAGAGCTGAACGCACTAATGGGCGGCTCTAAGGTATCGAAGAAAGCGCTAAGCAACTTAAGCGAGAAGTACGTCTCTGCATGGAATTACTACCACTCATCGATCGATTCTAAGGGCAAACTGTCTGACCTACTCAAAGGCGACCTTAAGCGTGAGCTGACCGTTCAATACCGTTCGTCTCGCATTGGTGACGTGTTCCATCTATGTGACCGTGAACTAGGCATAACCACACTGACACTGCATGACGTTCGCACGTATTACACCGCAAGCGGTATCGATGCGATGAGCGATGAGCAGTTGCTTGATTACCTAGCGAACATGGATGAGGTAGCGGTAAACCCTGACGGCACGGTGACGGCATTCCATAAAGCGACGACTGGCCTAGTCGGTAAGCGCATGGATCAGCTGACCGCACAATTAGTATCGGCCACCAGCGATACCGTGAAAGCTAACATCATGCGCCAAATCCAAGCCATCGAATCTAAGCGAAACAAGATCTCGATTGCCGATGTGAAGATGAAGCTTACCGATAAGTGGATTCCTAAAAACATCATGCTTGAGTTCCTGCATGACCGTGGCTACACGGAATTTATCTTGGGCGACTTTACCGAGGATAAGGACGGCTTTGAGGATTTCGTACAAAGCGAATCCGGCCAATACCTTACTGGCTACCGCTGGCGTGATGGCGAATGGATTGACGGCCTAACTCGTAATGGCGTGAAAGGTAAAGCAGCGAACAGCGATGAGCGATTTGAGCGTCAAATTGAATCGTACATCAACTATGGTGCGGTTCGTGGCGGTAGTAAGAACGAAGATAAATCACTTATCCGTGAACAAATGCGCCGCCTCGATGATGAGTTTTCCACATGGATTGCATCATCTGACCATTCAGAATACTTGGAACAGGTTTACAACAATACGTTTAACGGTTGGATTAAGCCGGAGTTTGATGACTCACCACTAACGCTAAATGGCGTATCTGGTGCGATTGAGTTCCTACCTTACCAAAACTCAACGATTCGCCGTCACAGTGCAGACGGTAACGGCATTATTGCCTTTGGTACTGGCTTGGGTAAAACGCTCACTGGCCTTGGCCTCGTGCAGCACAACCTAGAAACCAAACGCGCTAACCGTGTGGCCATCGTTGTTCCTAAATCCGTGTTAGAGAACTGGTTCTATGAGTCCGACCTGTTCTTTGGTGAAAGCAATCTATCTGACAAGGTATTTATCGGCCTTGAAGTTCACAAAGACGATGACGGAAAAATCATTCGGGAACCGGTATTAGATGAAACGGGCGAACCGAAGTTAGACAAGAAAGGGGATCCTATCTTGCGCGCCAAACTGACCGTAGACACAAACGGCAAGCGCGTAGCAGAACAGCTCCACCAGCTTACACAGTCAACCGCTCGCATCGTGGTAATGACAAAAGACGTGTACAACCGCATTCCATTGAAGCCGGAAACGATTTCGGCCAACGTGCTTGAAATGCGCGATGCTGGTTTGATTGCTGGTTCAAGCAAGCTAGTTAAGGAAGCGGAAAGTCACACAGAGCAAGCGAAGAACGCGCGCTTTGAAGCGAAATATGCTGACGATGGTACGGCCAAAAACGAAGAACTACCGTACTTTGAGGACTTGCTATTCGATTCGGTTATGGTCGATGAGGCGCATGATTTCCGCAACTCGTACAAGGGCGGCTCATACCGAAACAATCTGGCATTCTTGCCTAGCCAAGCGCAAGCCGATCGCGCTATCGATATGCAGCTTAAGAACAACGTCATTAAGGCTCGCAATGACGGTCGAGGCGTTTACTTCCTAACAGCTACGCCAACCGTAAACAGCCCTGTTGATATGTTCAATATGCTGTCCCACATCATTCCGGCAGACACGTTTGCCAAGATGGGGATCTTTGACAGCGACGACTTTATCCGCATGTTTGGTAAGACTGGCGAAGCGCTGGTTACTAAGATCTCGGGCGAAGTTGAACAGCGTGAAGCCCTACTCGGATTCCAAAACCTAGACGCACTTCGAAACATCGTTAACCGCTACATGACGATCGAGGATGCTAAATCCGTTGGTGCCAACGTTCACATTCCTGACCTGATTAGCCAGCAAAGCGTTGTCCAAATGAATAGCGAACAGGAAGCGCTATATGAGGAACTACGCCAGCGCGCTGACGCAATCAGTAATCCAGACAAAGACGAAAACCAAGAGATTGTCGAGCAATACCCTAACGACACGGTTTTCGGCCTAATCCGTAAAATGGACAAGGTAAGTACAGACCTTGATTTGTACTATGAGCGTGTTACCTACCGATTCGCCAAGGACAGCAAGAAAGAGGTAGAGGCGGCAGTCGCTAAGCTACCAAATACCGTCACGGTCGCTTTTGAGGATGTGGCACCAGACGGCACGGTTAAGCTAAGCAAAATCCAAGTTAAGGTTGATAAGAGCGTTAAGGTCGAGGGCGATCACTGCGTGGTTCAGCTCCACCAGCAACTTGATGACCGATTCACAAACATTTGTGACAAGGCCAAGTTGAAATTTACGCACCCTGTCTCCCCTAAGTACGCCAAGTTCCTTGAGAACGCGCGCGAGATTTATCTGGCTGGCGGTAAGCAGCTTGTCTTTACCGAAGAAAAAACACAGCACAAGAAAGTCGCGCGAATCATTGCGGATTTTGTTGGTTGTAAGCTGTCTGAAATCGGTATTTTGAACAGCGATACCGTTGCGGGTAAGAAAGGCTCTAAAGCGACTGAGGACGATGAGGAAGCGGGTTTGGAAGCAATGGCCAATGCTTACAACACCTCGAAATACAAATTCATGATCCTCAATAAAAAAGGCGAAGTCGGCATCAACCTGCATCATGGCACAACCGATATTCACCACTTAACGCTACCTTGGACTCCAATGAGTATCACACAGCGTAATGGCCGTGGCGCGCGTGTTGGCTCTAAACAAAACAGCGTGAACGTTCACTACTACACGTCGAAAGGCTCATTCGATGATTTCCGCTTGGCCACAATCCAACGCAAAGCCACTTGGATTGAGACAATGTTCAAAGGTGATGAAAAGTACATTGCGAACGCCGATGCAGACGCAGCCGACGAAACTGCAATCATGCTGGCAGCAAATCCAGAAGAGGCGAAAGCCCGTATCGAAGCGGCTAAGCGTCAAGCTGAGCGCAAGCGCAAATTAGAGGAACGCCGACTAGCAAGTATTAACGTTAGCAAGTACATCAAAGCCACCCAAATGCTTGCTTTGGATGTGAGTGCGGTTGAGGGCGAGCTGGCCGAGCTACGCGAGAAGTTAGAGCCACTACGCAAAGAGGTGGAAGAAGATCGCCTACGTGCCGAGGGCGAGAAGCGCGGCAGTTGGCAGCACAAAAACTACCAACGCACCAAAGGCAGACTGTTTGCGCTAGAAAGCCAAATCAAAACCTATGAGGCAGCGACCAAAAACCGCGACAAAGCGAGCGATACCATCAAGAAATTGAAACCAGCAATGGAGCTGGCCATCAATGACGGTGTGTTAAAGGATTACCCTGACTTCCTAACTCATCCAGAGTTATACATTGTTCGCAACGGTGTGATTGTGCGTAATGGCTACACCTACAAAGCCGAAGTTAAGAGCCGTTCTTGGAGCGCCGAGTACGATTCAAAAGCAACAATCATGATCACCAACTTCGACCGTAAATCTGGCACGGTGGACGGCTTTATTACTGAAATGGACGGCGAACCAGCGTCACGCAACTATGTCGATCTACCTGTTGAGCGCATCATTGAAATTGCGCCAGTGAATCAGGATAGAGCTGCGCTAGAAGCAAAAGCGCTCCAAGGTGTACCACTAAGTGAAGTCGCTCATACGTTTGACCGTGAGACGTTCTTTGAACTGGTAGCAGAGAAGAAAATGAAAGCCTACGGTAATAGCCGCCGTTGTTTGGTGCGCAATGCTGACGGCTCATTCTCTACGCCGTGGGGGTTGGATGTTGAACCAGACCAAACGCTGATTTATCCAGATGCGAGCGATAAAGCGATCGTGAAAGCCCTACTCGACCAAGTAACCAAGCAATTGGAAGATAAAGGTCGCGTGATGTTGGAACACGACATTCTAAGTTTCTTTATCGGTAGCGATTGGGACAAACAGGCGATGGAAAACGGCAACCAAGTGAGCGAACAGGAAGTTGTTGAACTGGTGACACTTGAGATCAAAGCATTCGAGGAAAAATACCCTGAGCTTTATCAAGAAGCGCTGCTGAAAGCAGAGACGACTTACAAAACGTCTATCACTTTCCTTAAAGAGCTAGATAACCATCTAAGCAATTTGAAATGGACAGGTTACACCAACGCACACGAAGCGCGCCGCCTATCGGCTCGTGAGTTCACTCGTTACACCGATATTCTGACCGAACGCTCTAGCGAATACCGCACAGAGCTGGAAGATAAGCTATTCGCTGACTTCACTAAGCTGGTGGCTAACGACCCTGACCGTGCGAAACGTCTATCACAGATCGCGTACTGGATGACGCAATACAAACCAACGACCGATACTCACCTACTGAAAAAGGTCGATGCGATTTACGGCGAAAACTCACAAGAAACCATGCTTAAGGTATGTGCTGACCTACACGCTATTGGCGAACGTGAGTTCCTATCCGGTGATGGCCTAATCTTCTCGGATGACTGGTCATTGAATCGCATGAAAGGTGCGTATGGTTCGCTATTCACTTATCGCAGCGCACAGCGTGAGGAATTTATCGAGAAGTACCTAAATGCGGATAAGCCGGAAAAGGCCGAGGTTAAAGTGACCGAAACGCAGAAAGTGAAAATCGATAATATCTCTGCCATTAACGTAGAGAGCATCGAGAAGTTTAGCGAACTAATGTCAGGCATTGGCATCGACGTTAAAATGGTGACTTCACCAATTAGCTGGAAGCCTAAGCGCGGTCGCAACCGAAAAGAGATTGTTGTAGAGCCATACGAGCGCATTGGTTTGATGGACAACAATGGCCTTAAAGGTTCGCTTAAAGTGATGTTCGCTGGTGACAAGGAAGCTAAGGCCGAGTACGGCGCTGACTTCGCATCAAACACAAGCAGTGAATTTAATGGCGGCTGGTGGTTTATCTCTGCGAAAGCGGATTTGGAATTGCTAGCGAAATCGCTATTAACCATTCATAACACAATGGCCGAAGCTGCCTAACTCAAATTTTCGCATGCGAAAACTTTTTGGAGACAACAATGATTACCCAAGTGAAATTGCCTACCGTTGAAGATCTACAGCCCTTACTCGATGAGGCGCTAGAAGCAGCGCAAAGCAAAGAAGCATTTATCCAAGCTCAAGTAGATGGCATTTACAAAACACTTAAAGCCAATCCGCTCATGTACCGTCACTATGGCGCTTATTGGTGGGCGGTTAAATCGCTCATGGCCAAGCATGGTTATGACCTTGGCAGCGATTCAGAAGTGATCACAGAGCAACACTTCAATTTCGAAGACCCTGCGATTTTGTTGTGTGCTGCGTGGGCGTACCAGCAAGAGCAAGTTGATAAAGGCTACTGGCAAGCAAACCTACATACCTACTACGTCGATGATGAAGAATTTGAATATTCTATCGAGGACGTAAATCTCGAAGCGTGGAGTGTTAACAGCAAATCGATGCGTTAAGTTTTCGCATGCCCGTCATTTTTGGCGGGTATTTTTTTGCATGAAATTTGGTAAGAAGTTCTCGCATGCGAAACTATACGGAATGGGATGTTTTAAAGTTCTCGCATGCGAAAACTTTTGAGATAGAAAAAATAAACCCCGCCACTGAACAAATGGCGGGGATTGCACGTTGAACAGATAAGCTTTGATGCAATCAATCCTACCCCTAATAGTTTTGTTGCCGCCTATCTGTAATTTAATGTATATGAAATAATTTTCATATTCAACAGGTTTTTCAATATTTTTTATTAAAAACAATGAATTATGCAACTAGGTGCTTTTTCCCTTCTTATGCCTGTTGACGCTGCTCTTTGTAACCTAGTTAAGTAATAGAATTGTCAAAAAGTTTTCGCATGCGAAAACACATGGAATCAATCTCACAATTTATCTAATGTTCTTGCATGCGAAAACTTGTGCAATCGGTTCTGTTTGTTACTTTTTTTTCTTGTGCTGTTGCTACTGGCAACGTATAGTGTGTGCCTGTTGCCAGTGACAACAATCGAGAGGCATTGATATGGCATCCAAGGAACGATGCGAAAGATTAAATCAATTAGTCCAAAAGGCAGGAAGTACCAGAAAAGCCAAGCAGCTCATTGATGGCGTTAAGGGTGTAAGCCCTTGCCACACTGCTATTTACAAAGCAATGCACGGCGGCGGTACAACTGATTACGTAGTTCAGTGCTATATCGAGGATCTTGAGGTAGCACTGAGCAAACCAAAACAGCAAACAAATTCCACCAGCAAAGGAAATTAATTAATGAGCATTATCATGGCGATTGCCAACCAAAAAGGCGGCGTTGGTAAAACAACTTGTACTTACAACTTTGGCATTAGCATCGCTAGCCAAGGCAACAAATGTCTATTCCTGGACTTTGACCCACAAAACAACTTAGGCGGCTCAATCGCACCGGAAATGGTCGAGAATCCAGAGTACACATCTGCGAGCTGCCTACACAACGCTTACAACCTTTTTGAAAATCCAGTAAAGGCTAAACCTTTCGAAGTCAGCGAAAACGTACACGTTATTGGCGGCGATAAGCGCATGGGTAACATTACTCAATCACAAATCTTAAACGTGGCTGAGTCTATCGACCTTATCAAAGACGACTACGACTATATCTTTATCGACTGTCCACCAGCGGCGAACGCGCTACAGCATGCAGCGCTACTTGTGGCCAGTAAGCTACTTATCATTAGCCAAGCACAAAAAATGTCGATCAAAGGCGTTAATGAGCTAGTTAAGACCTCGCGCCAAATCCGTCGAATGAACCCTGACTTGGAAGTATTAGGCATTGTCCTAAACCTTATCGAAGCCAACATTACAAACGACCAGCGCGAACAGGAAGCGGAACTTCGTAAAGAGTACGGCAACCTAGTTTTTGAAAACAAACTGATTAAAACAACGCGCGTAAGTGAAGCTCTAAACCAAGGCAAAGCACTGATTGAAACCAACCCTAAAGCGGCTGAGAAATTCGGCTTTACAGCGGTTTGTGAGGAACTTTGCAAGCGCATGGTAGAGGTGACAGCATGACCAAAAGCTTAAGAGATCGAATCAAGCTTAGCGACTTAGATAATCTCTTGGATGAATCAGCGGTAGAAATCCGCGATGCAGCGAAAGTGCTGGCTATCCCTAAAGACTCTTTGTATTCAGTTGAGCAAGTTCGTGAAGAATTTAACGATGAATCACTACTTGAGTTATGCGAAAGCCTAGAAGAAAACGGCCAAATTCAACCTGTCGTTGTTTACCCGTTCGATGGCAAGGGATACAAAATCCAAGAGGGTGAACGCCGTTGGCGCGCCGCTATGTTGAGCGACAAGCTAACTCACGTTGAATGTATTGTCCGTGAAAAGGGCGATATTTTTGGTCAGCTCATCGAAAACATTCAGCGAGAAGATTTAACGCCAATCGAATTAGGTAAGGCGTTTGACCAAGCAAAGAAAAAGCACAATCTGGATAACCGTGGCTTGGCTAAGCGCCTTGGCAAATCAGACGGCTACATTTCGAAATACCTAAATGTGCTTAAAGCTCCTGACTTTGTTTTGGAAGCATTCCAAAAAGGGATTATTGGTGATGTAGAGTCCATCAACGAACTACGCAAAGCAACCGTCGATAACTCTAAGCGCGTTCGTGAAGCGCTGGAAAGCGGCGAGAAGCTAACACGCCAAGATTGTGTAAAACTGCGCACTGGCGAGCTAGATAGCAAGGTGGAAGTTGCACCTCAACCTAGCAAACCAGAGAAAGCAGAAAAGACCGATAAGACACCAGTAAGCAAAAAGCCTACGGCAAACCAAAAGCCTACCAGCATTTGTGTGATGGTTAATGACCGTCATGGTTTGGTGTTCGCATCTGGTAAGCATAGCGACAAGCTAACGGTACTGTTTGATGATGGCGAACTTGAGCAAGTGCCAGTTGGTGAAGCTCAATTAGTTGGGTATCGTGTGTAAAGTTCTCGCATGCGAAAACTTTTAAAGCGGGTGGCTAATTAGCTGCCCGTTTTTCGTTAGGACGTAATACCCGCCGTCACGGTAGACACCAACCACATAGTGATCGAGCGGCACGTCTTGCCAGCCAAATAGCCCTAGTTCGTCATCGCAATAAGCGACGATATTCACCAGCTTTACCTTTTGGACATGCAGTAGATAGATATTATCTAGCGCCCCTTTAAATGGTCTGTAGATATACTCGCCATCTTTCCTTAAAGCGGGGATCTCATTCCCTGCGACTGAATGGCCATCGGCAACGCCGTCTTCGTTTATGTCGATTAGCCCGTAGTGATAACGATGCCTGATAGTAAACATCCCCTACTCCCAAATGCAAAAACGCCAGATTTGACAATTAAATCTGGCGTTTTTGTGTCTATAAAGGTTGTATAGGCAATATATGCCAAGAACTATTTTATAGCATGCCTCGAAGCGTTTGCAAGTTCGTCCAGTTGCACACTAGACTCGAACATAAAGCCTGTTTGTACCCCCTCATTTTCTAGCTCTTGATTTACACGCCCAAGAATATCAATAAGCGATGCACCGCCGCCGCCAAACATATCCCCGAGCGCTTGGCCTTGGTGAAGCAACTCACTATTGATTGCCTCGGCCATTGCCTTAAATGCCAGTGTCATGCGTTTTGCGCTTCGGTTGTTAGCAGCAATGAATCTCGCCAGCGCTTCGGCCTCGGGATCGTTGTCGCCAAACAAACCGGACTGAGCTAATAGCTCATCGATGTGCTGACCGGAATCTTTGGCCTGTCTCACTAACTCGGTTGCTTGCACCAGTGAGTCAAGTGCTGACTTAGCGAGGTCAGGTTGTGAGGCGTTAATTTCCACGGCTTCTGCCAGCGTTCCAGACGTGTTTTTATGCACCTCTCCGCTAAGGTATTGCATCTCAACAAACGCGCTTGCTGCGCCGTTTAGCGCGCTCAAAATGTTGCGAATTTCGGGATCGGCTTCCTCGGCTACCAGCTTCACCAACTTCTCGTTTTTGTACGCCTTGGCAAACACGGCATTTTGCATGCGCTCAATCAGTTGCTTGGTTGGTCGGCCATCTTCGGTAAGTAGTCCGGCGGTTGAATTATCCCCAATTTCAGTTAAGAAACTGTTTATAAATCCTTGGTTAGACTTGGCCAAAAGGTTGCCTGTTTCGCTCGGTTGGAATAGAGCAATCATGCGGTCATCGATGCGCTCTGCGTCAACCCAAGCCGTCTCGGCGGCGCTCATCTGTTGCAAGTCAGAGAGGTTGGAGTCTCGGGCAAACTTAGCACGGTTAACTTTGGTGACACGTTCTCGAACCAACACTGGCTCGCGCATGCTCTCAACTTTCTCCGGTGATAGGTCGAAGCGCTCCGCATTGTCGATTAGGAACTGGCGGTACTTATCAGCCTTGCCCTCTCGATACGCTTTGATGATAGCGATGGTTCGACCGTTCCCCGACTCCACCACATTATCCGAGCCAACAATCGGTGCGCCGTGGCTAGATAGTCCAGAATCGGTTAATTGTTGTGGACGCAAATCGTTGGCCATCTTTGAGATCTGCAATTTTGAGGATACGCGAGTACGGTCGCGCGGTTGCAGCTCTTGCGGGAAGTTCGGATTGATTCGACCGTCTAAGTCGTTCGATGGAATAAGGTCGCTGGCTTCCACGACTTTAAATCCTGTTTCCACTTCGTCGCCTTTTGCTGTCACAACGTAGCTGGTGCGACCTAGCTTGGGTTTTAGATTGTCTGTTGCGTACAGTTGAACAATCTCGGCTAGGTCATTGATGTTTTTCGCCTCTTTGATTTCGGCGCTAATTGATGTGAGTTGGTTCAATTTGACTGCTCCGGTGGAGTGGCGAGTTTTCGCATGCGAAAACTTTTGGGACAGGGAAAAGGATTAAAGGCTCTTAAGCAATGCGAAAAGCGCCTTGGCGTAGTTATGACGTTCGCTGGCTGCTAGTGCAAGGTTTAAAGATTGCTTGTAGTAATAGTCTGCTCGGATTTTAGTGAAAACATTCATCGTTTTTTCTCAAGTTCTCTGAAAAGTTTTCGCATGCGAAAACTATATCGAACGAGATTCTTTAAAGTTCTCGCATGCGAAAACATCCGTGTCTTTCGCGCTCCATGCAAAAAAGTTCTCGCATGCGAAAACTTAAGCGGCCAGTTTGTCAGGATTGTGCTCGAACCATTCAATCGCTTTTTGCTTGATGCTATCTAGCTTCAAGCCCTCTGAGTGAACGTCTCGCATTACATCAACAAACAACGATGGCTTGGCTGTATTAAACTCCCCTGCAAGGAATCTCGCAACCAGTTCGCTTTGTTCAACTGGACGTTCGCCATTGTCGCGCTCACTCTGCTCAATGTGCTTAGTGATGATCTTGATAGCTTTGCTACGGTCAGCGCGCGACCAGCTACCAAAACCACCATTTTTCTTGGCTGAGCCCGCATCGTTTTTCCAGTAGTCCAAACCGCGCGCAACATGCCCCTTGTAGCCAAACTGGAAGTTTTCGCCATCCTTGTAAACAACGTAGTTATCCCCCTTTTCAACCATTTGGTAGTTAGGGAAAAACGCCATTTCGTATTCGTACCAGTTAGGCAAAAGTAGCACTTCATTGAGCTTTTCAATCTTATCGGAGCGGCCTAACTTGGAAAATTCTTCTACCGATATTGGCTCATCCGAACTTGATACCGGTTCCTGCTCAACCTTTTGGTTAGCGCCTGTCAGTTTATTAAGAATTTCCACCAGCTCACGGTTCTTTTTGATGCGTTCACCAATCGATAGCTGGCCACTCTTAAGCTCTTTCAACAAACCCGCAGCATCGCGGTTGAGCGTCATTTTTTCTCTTAAGCTTAACACTTGATTCTCTCCGGTTTAGGCCGCCGATGTGGCGGCCTTGGTTGTGATTAGATTTGCGCTTGGATCATGCTGGTGATGTTGCTTAGAGCGGCATCCATCAACGCTTCGTTCTCTGCTATTTGGTCGTTAGCTTCGAAGTGGGCGTAAGCCTGTTCTAGTGCGGTTTGGAACTCATCAACCAATTCCGGCGTAGGTTCACCAGTGAAATCTCGGATTTCCTTTAGTTTCTCTACATGTTCCATTTCTTCGTTATTGCCCTCTGTTTCAGATTGAGGCGCCTCACTACTTAGATTGAACGTTTTCACTAATAGCGCTTCCATTTCCGCTGTATCGTCAAATTCACCGATCAAGTCGTTGCCTTGGTATAGCGCGAACTTGTACTCGCCATCTTTAGCGATCGGATAAATGTCAGCGTGGCTTTCATTTAACCATGAACGGGCGATTAGCGGAGCGTACACGTTCGCTGGCACTGAGCCATTTACTGAGTGGATACCTGCCGCAACACTTGGTTGTACCAATGCGCCTTTTTCGTTGTAGTAGGTATCCGCAGATTGCCAGTCCTTAATCGTCTCAAGTTGAGCTTTCGCTTTTTCGCTTAAGTCGGTCGCTAGAATGTCGAATAGAACGTCTAGGCTGTAAGTGAGTCCGTCCTCATCTTTCGCATTAATCGACTTCACTCGGCCTGTTGGGAAAGTCACTTCCTGCTTACCAAGTTTTAGCTCTAGGTTGGTAAAGGCTTCTAGCTGCTCAAGCGCTTTCGCTTCTTCTTCATCTAGGCTTTCACGGAATGAGGTAACGTCTAATACATCATCCTCTGCCTGTTCGCCTTGCTGGTGCATTTCAGTTAGAGACGCGAGCTCTACCACTTTGCGCTCTTTACCAAAATCAAAGTCCACGGTTAGGCGGCCACCAAAGAAATTGCGATCGTGGTAATCGGTCATCGTGTCGCTGTTGTTGTAGTCGTATTGGCCTACATAAGCGTTAACGAACTCGATCAGCTGATCTACTGCTTCGGTATAACGGCTCATACCGTGTGGCGCTGGCGAGTTAGGGTTATCAATCTCGAACTGTAGGTAAGCTGGATTGTAGAGCATGACGTTTCTTGGCAAGTCAGTCAGCGTTAGGTCTAGTGTGCCGTAGCGAGGTTTGCGTACTGAGATTTTAACGTCATTACTGATCTTGCCAGCTTTCTTAAGCTGAGCGATAAAGGCGCGGATTCGCTTAGCGATTTCACCCGTATCTCGAATGCCCTCGCTCTCATAGATTGAGCCAAATGAATATTGAGTTGGGTCTAGTGCGAGAAGTTGTTTTTCTTCCTCGGATGCACCCTTGCTCACTTCATCTGCTGTGTCAGATTCTACGGCGTTCTTAGCACCCAATAGCTCAAGCAGTTTGTTAGCACCGTCAACCGTTAGGTAGCTGCGAGAATTGGTGTTAGCGATAAAGCGTAGCTCTTTACCCTTGTTCGACTTCGCTGAGAAGAAACTGTAGCCAAATGTATTTTCCATTTGGTTCTCTTGTTCTTCGGTTAGCGCAATATCGTTAATCTTGCCGTCAGCGTCCACCTTAGCTAGTAGCTTGTCGGCGTTCTCGCGTAGTGTTGGGCGCGAGTGAAGCGAACCCGAGCCGTTAATGGCTAACGTTGAATACAATGATTCAAAGCCGTTGATTGTGGTGAACATGGCCGGACTGACAGGCTCTAGTGGTGCGCTGTATTCCGTCTCTGCAATTTGCTCAAGCGTTTTGCCGTCCTTAAGCATGCTAAAGATTGCAATAGTGCTTTCTTTCACTGCTTGGTCGTTTAGTTGAGTCGCTTTTTGCTGCGCTGCTGCGCCCTCTAGGCCAGTTTCTAGCACCTTGCCTGTGTACGTATCGATAACGCTAAAATCAGATTGGCCAATAGTGCCAACTGGTGCGTAGCGTTTCTCGCGTGTCGCCTTGAATTGACCTTTATGGTTCAAGTCAGGCAACGCAGCAAGGCTAGGGAAGCCACGGCTTTCGTATTCCGCTTCGATAGCTTTTGTGTACCACAATGGCATGACCGAGTTATGGATAGCGCGCGCCATCTGTTCATTGTCGATCTGCTCATCGTTATCCAAGTATCTAAAACCATGAATTGCCAGGATGTCTTGGTTGGTAACACTTGCCATTGCATAGTGCTGAGCAAAGAGCTCATCTGAACTTAGTTCGGACAGGTCAGGGTAGATACCGTCATCAATCGCCTTAATGAAGCGCTCAACTTTTTGGTAGTCCTCGCCTTGGTCTGCCATTGCTGGAATGACGGTTTCACCTTTTGCCTTGGTGTAAGCTACGTCTCCCTCATGGTAAACCGTAGTCGCGCTAAACGCTTTTTCTACGTCATCCAGTGCTAACGCTTCGCCGTTCTCAAACTTCTCGTATAGGTCGCCACGTAGCGCGCGTAGGTCGAACATTTTCGCCGTTGCACTAAAGAATCCGTCACGGTAGTTCAAGATAGCTTGCAGTAGGTCAGCGCGTTTCGCACGGCGGTTAAATGGAATGCGATGAGCCGTTAGGAAATCAGTGATCTCTTTGCGGTTCTTAAATTGCGCTTCCAGTGACGCTAGGGTTTCACCTTGTAGTGATTCCACTAGGTGCGCTTGTTCTGAAATACGCTTAGCTTGGTCATCCACTTTCTCGCCACGTTTTAGTGTTTTACCAGTACCTAGCGTTAGGTCAGCTAGCATAACAAGACGTTTGCGATCGCTTGGGTTTACTGACTGCATATCCTTAAGTTGGGATAGAGCTGCTTCTTGGAAGCGCATGCGGCCTTGCGTGTGTTTTGCTTGGCGCTGTAATTCAGCATCGCTTTGAACCAGCATTAGGTCTTCGGCAATCTCTTGAATCATGTCCGGCGTCACAAGGTCAATCGATGCGCTCCATAGCTTGTACGCGTTTGGATTTTCCTTGCGGTTCTTCATTTCTGGTTGCTGGCGTAGCTGCTTAGCGAACGCTGCTTTGAAGCCCACTTGTTTTAGGGTATCGAGCGTAGACTGAGGAATTTCATCAACGCCTTTGTCCTCAACCCATTGGTCTAGCGCTTCGGTTGCGATGCGCTCCGCTTCTTTTAGGTCGCCCTCAACCATGCCAAATAGCGGCTCTAGGTCAAAGTTACTTACTAATTCTGGTGGCAGTTTTTGGTCATAAGCGATCGCACCGTGGCGAATGCCATTACCAGCGTCAGCGAATTGCTCTTTGGCCGATTCTGGATCGAGGTACTTAACCACTTGATGTTGTGGCGGCGTCGTACCCAAGCCATAAGGGCGTAGACGTAGGCCATACCAGAATAGGTTATCCGTGGTTTCGTCTTTGTCTTGGTCGTTCGCGTTTGGCTCGTCGTTCTCAATTGGTTGTGGTTCTTCGTTGCTGTTATCGGTATCTTGAAGCAACTTAGATTCGCGATCGTAGTCAGCCAGAATAAGTGATTTAGCAGCTTCCCAACCTTGTAGATCGTCGCCACCAGCAAGCGGTGAACCCTCTCCGTAAGTGACAGCCAAGGCTTGGTTATCGCGCGCGTGGATCATGTACTGGCCAAAGCTATCATCGTCGTTCGCGTCAGGCGATTCGAAGTAGACAAACGGCTCGCTATCTTCGCCTTTATCCATCTTCCAGCCCTTAGCAATGGTCTTGCGACCAATAAGAGCCAATAGCCATTCTTTGCGCTCGATATTTGCTTTTCGTTCCCGTTCTTCGTCTGACAACTGAGGAAAATCGTTTTCAATTGAATCACGGATGTATTCTTTAGCCTCGGCAAGCTCTGATACCGTCATAGCACCTTTATCGAGGTCATAAATCGCATCATTGATATACGACTCTGAATAAGTGCTAGGAACGTTTTGATTTGCTGCACCTGCAAACTCTAATGAGTCTTTAAACTCTTGGCTTAGCTGCTTAACAAAGGCATCAAGATCGCCATTGAAAGCACGGTTAATGATGAAGTCGCGTTTCTCTTGCTTAGTCCATGAAGCGTCCCATTGCTCGATCACTTGAGACGAACTACCACCAGCGTTTACATTTGTCGTTGCTGTATTTGCTGCTGGCCTGATAGCAGCAAGCTGTTTGCGTAGTTCTTCTTGGATTTCGTTCTGCGTAGCGATCTGAGTTTCCAAGCGCTTCTCTTTCTTGGCCAGCTCATCGAGCTTTTGTTCCAAGTCGGTAGCTTCTTCGCCTAGTTGCGCAGCTTGTTCATCAAGTTCTTGTGCCTTTTGTTGCGCTTCTTCCAATGCTTTCTTGTCAGCGTCTTTCTTGGCCTTAGCAGCGACAAATTTCTCGCTGTTGTTTTCAAGCAACTGCGCTAGCTTGTTGGTCACTTCCTTAAGGGATAAATCCATGTTGCCCTTTGGCGCGACTACGTGAGTAATATCGCGCGAGTTCATTAGAAAGCGGAACGCGATTAACGTGTCATCTGGATTGATTTTTAGCGGATCGTTATCCGGCGCATGGAACGCAATAGAAATGCTCTGGCCATCTGAAAACGGGATTTTCACCATTTGGACAGCAACCGCACCAGACTTGCGCGGTTTGCCTACTTCTACGGCTTCTACCGATAGAGTAGGGGTTTTACGTTCCAAGTGCTTACCGAATTGCTGAGCACGAAATTGAAGCCTTGAGGCTTTCGATTTGAACGCCTCTAACATCATTTGTGGCACAGGTTTGCACTGATACAAGTAGGTGTTCTCCAAATCCTCAAGTGACAATGCCTCTAGGATTTGATCGGCGTTTTTACCTTGCAGCACCGCTTCAATCTGCTCCGGCGTGAGTTTCTTGGCCAGATGGTCGATGCGATCCACAATCTTGATTTGATTTTGACTGGTAAACATCATGACTTTGCCGCCTCTAATTGTGCTTCAAGTTCTTTGGTTTCTTGCTTCTCTTGCTCTAATGCAGTTTCGAGATCTGCTATGCGGCGTTGTTCTTCTTCCAACTTAGTGCGAACGCTATCCCGAGCGGCTAGGGCATTGGTGTAATTGGACTGAGCGACTTGTTCAGCCGCTTTGGCTTCTTCAAGTCGCTTAGCAATAGAACGTGTAGCTGGTTGAATGTCTGAGGTGTCTTTAACGGCTTTAGCCGCTTTACGTGCAACTTGCTTGTCAAACTTGCTTTGGTTGCGCTTCATTAGGCGAACCATTTCACGCGCAAGCTCGCGCTCGTTCTTCACGCTAGGGATAGGCTGTTTAGTGCTGTTGAGTGTCATTTGGAAAATATCACCCTCATCACCAATAAACAGCGTCATTGACTGGCCATTATCAAAGAATAACTTGGCGCGTTTAACTGTCTCGCCGTCTCGTCTCGTTCTCTTGTTCGAGGCTTCTACGTCTGTAACAGTCGCACCAGCTTGTTTTAACGCAGTGATCAGACTCTTAAGGCCGCGTTCGGTCACGTTGTCAAAATCGACCACCACATAGTTATGTGACTGGTCTAGTGCAAACTTACTGTTGTTACGCAATTTCAAATTCCTCTGAATATGTCGTACAGGTAGGAAAGATTTTGTACAGCGGATTGATTAGGGAACAGGAGCGCTCAATCTTAACGTCCAGAATCCACTCGCCATGCAGCTTTTCCCCCGCTTCGAGTTCGAGTAACTTGCGTTCGAACGTCAGGTATTCGCTGTTATGTCCGGCGTGTGAAAAGTCGAGCTTACGTGTGCGAGTAATGACGGCTTTTGGTCGTTTTTTACTGCGCAACGAATAGGTTAAAGTCCCACTCGTTATGGCTCGCTGAGATTGATAACCAAGAACGAATCGAATCACATCGGGATCGTCCATCTGGTTTGCATGCAGTATTTTTACTGCGTTTCGTTTAAGCAAAAATCGGTCAGCAATGGCTAGGCCAATTACTGCAAATTCCATCATTTGCCTTGCCCTCCGGTATTAAAAAATCTCGCTAACATTTGGCTAGCCAGCTTGCGGATAAAGTTGATCGAGTCTGCTCCGTTGTTCGACGCAATGAGGACAAGCGCGCTGGTATAACCAGCCTCCACACCCTCGCTTTCACACAAGTAAGCGACTATCAAACCGACCACCAACGCCAGCGTTAGCTCGGTTAAAAAATCAAGGAATCCACCAGCTAGACGTTGCTCGCGTATGCCTTGGAGATATGACCCAACACCACTGAGGACAGATAGAGCCAGTACGCTAATCGCAAAGCTCTCACCAACAACTGACACTGGCATTAAATCCCCCTTTAGTATATTACCTAGCGAGTGTATTCGGAATAGTGGCTTTTGCTCAATAGACGGGCGTTACTTACTTTTGAATGGGTATTAAATAGGGCTGTTTTGCGGAAAAAAGTTAGATTTCAAGAGCCTATATAAAAAAAGCCTCTCACCCAAAAGGCTGGTGAGAGGCTAATCCAAGCGTTTTGTTGCGCGGAAACGCATACAAAACTTCCAATGAGGATAGTCGAGTCGAATCGATATTTGACGAGGAAAATTATATAAATATTGGTTTTCGCATCAATATGCGCCCATGTTTTCGCATGCGAAAACTTTAGGAGATGCCATGTTTTAAAGTTCTCGCATGCGAAAACTTTTGCAAAAAAAAGGGACAGCATCGTGTCCCTTTGGTTGATGGTTATGGCTTGATGTAGCGGATCGAGAAATGCGAACCCTGAATAGGCGTGGATGCACCTCTGTCTAAGAATTGAATAAGCTCACCGTAGTATAATTTTCCTACCCATCGACAAGTCGTTGGCACGGCATCGAAGTCGTTGGAATCACTTTGAGCCTCCGCTATAATTTTATTGCTTTTGGCGATTGCAGAGTACACAGTCGATGAGTTTGAAGCATTGCGGCGTCGTATCGCAGTCCATTCAATTTCGTAATACCCCTCAACACGAACATCAAAACCAGCAACCGGAGCGTTGTAGTTAATCAAATCAAACGGATCGAGGAAGCATCCTATCCAATTCTTGAACTCCCATGTAATGCCATCTATCGTAAGGTTGCCCTCTCTTAGCCCCGCATTACAGCCCAAGGCAACCTCTCCAGCGCGTGATGAAACACCCGCTAGTTTACTATCAACGTAGTCTTTACGTGCGAGAGAGTTACCAGCCGAGCTCTGAGGCGAACCTGCATATACATTGCCGTCCTTAATGTCTACATACTTACTGCGGCGGTTAGTGTAGAAGCGCATCCGACCCTCTGAGTTAGATAGGATCTGAATACCAGAACGGATATTGGTGCCATCATAGTAAGAGGCTAACGCCCAATGCGCACTTGAACTATCTTTACAGTTGATACTGAATCCCGCACGGCCATTCGTCGCCCATGATGAATCCATAAAACTATTATCCATACGAACGGCATCATTCGAACCAGTCCAAGAACCCGCCGTAAACTCACCATCAGTACGAACCAGTGAGCTACCGAAAAAGATACCAGAAGTAAACTTTCCTAAATCATTGATGCGAAGCCAGTTGCCGTCTGTATTACGAAATGCAGCTCGCCCACCTAATGAAATGCTCTGATTGAGCATTACATCAATCCCTTTAGCAAAGGTGAACGAGGAGTAAGAGTAAAAGCCGCTGGTGGCCTCTGTCTCCATGTGGCACCAAGATGAATTACGAGAACCAATCCAAGTTTTCTTTGTAGAGTAATCAAGCTCTAAACCCTTTCCATCAACAGAGTTAATTGCCCCTAAGTCTTTATTGTAAGACGTATAGCTAGTGACCATTCGCCCTTTGACAATACCCGCTGGCTGGCTTGCCCCCTTATTGCTAACGTATGGCGTAATGGTGTGACTACACATGTATCGAATAAGAATGTTCGTACTGTAGGCACTACGTGTTTTTACATAGATGGCGTAATTGTCACCGCTAGTGTTTACCCAACCAAACTCACTAAATGGTAAGCCGCTAGGATGGTCTGTAATAACCTGACCATTTAGACCTTTAGGGTTTCCGTTACTGGCTCGCAGAATCATTTGATGTCGTGACGACTGATAGTGCAAGTCAGTGTTAAAGCCAGCACCACCAAAGAACTCAATAACCGCAGTAGAGCTTGATTGAGGCATCGTTACATTGGCAACCAAACACCAAGAGTTGTCACTACCTAAAGAGGTGCGCACAACCTCTGTACGGTTAAACGCCTCTGTAACGACTTTATTCCCTTGTACTTCGATAGGGACACTGGAACTAAGCTTTGATCGAGTCAGGTCTAACTTGGCGTCCCCTCCATTATGAGCACCACCCACCGCGATTTGAACGTAAGCATCCGACGAATTAGAACCGTTCGTTAAGTAAACCGCCCGACGATTACCAATCAACCCGTACCCGTCCAGCTTAACTTGCTCGCTCGATGGAACGTTATTACCAGCGCGAGTGCCTTGCACTTCAACACTACGATTCGAAGATACCGACTCTGTAGCGTTTAGGGAGCCGTATAGTGTTGATTCACCACCTTTGCGGATCTTTAATCGACTTGAAACGTCACTTTCTACAACCTCAAAGGTGCCATCGGTTTTCGTTTCAATATGAAAGCGCTTACCTGCATGACCTATGTGCAATTGAGAAACATTGGAACTGCCCTCATCAATGAGTAGGCCACCAGTCAATGTACCGCCTGACAGTTTTAGGTAGCGGCCATCGGCTTGCGCTTGCGTCATCTTTGAGGCTGCAAGGTCATACGCTTTCTTAACGGCACCTGCCGCCGCAAATTTCACATCGCTAGCATCATTAACCGCTGCTGTGAATGCGTAGTTCGGCACGTTTGATAGACCAACTTGAGCTTTCGTAACCTTGTGTGGGTTCGAGTAGTCTGATTTGTGTTGAGCAATGTTGGTTGTAATGGCCGCTACCGCATCTTCTTGATCCATGAGCGCGTCACCAAGCTCTTTGATTGTATCGAGCGCTTCTGCTGGCGCACCACCAATCAAAGCACTAATGCGGTTGTCAGTGTGGGTATTTGCGTTAGTCTCTGCTTGTTCTGCGCGGTCATAAGCTGCGTTACCGCGATTTAAACCCTCGATGCCTTTGTCGTATGCCTGTTTAACAGCACCAGCGGTCGCAAGTTTGCTGTTGGACGCATCTGTTACCGAGCTGGTGGCCGGATAGTTTGGTACGTTACCTAAGCCTACTTGTGCCTTTGTGACTCCGTGCGGGTTCGTTTTATTGCTAGCGTGTTCATCCACTTTTGTTGTGATTTCTTCACGCAATTTTCGAGCTGGACTACCACCAACTTGAGTCAATTTTTTTAATGCCATTCAGAAATATGCCTTTCTCAATTCAATGACCAGCAACTCCGACAAAGCGCCGGAGCACATCGTTAATGGGGAAGTAGGAAAGGAAAGGTCATGTTTACTTGAAGCCGATAACCGTCACGATGTCGCCAGCTTGTAGCTGTTCACCGAACGTGATTGTGTTACCAGATAGACTCCATACACCTGCGTTCTGCATTACGCCGCAAACGCTTAGAACAAGGACTGCTGAGACTGTACCCGCTGGCAGAGCCACCGTAGTTGATGCAGATTCGACAGTAATATCCACCGTTCGGATCGCGTCTTTGATTGAGGCGCCTAGACTATCCTTGGTGGCATACTTACCGTCAGATTCCGCTTTGGTGTATGACGCGCCGCTAGCTGCTAGACCGCTACGCGCTTGTGAAATGATTTGCGATTTAGTGGCGTTCTCAAGCTTCGCTGCGTTAACGGCAGTTGCGCCAGCGTCTAGTGCGCCCACGTCTTCTGCGGTTAGCTCGACGTTTGCGCTTAGCGCGTGACCGTTGATGGTGCGAGTCTTTGGCACTGCATTCACAACGCGAGAGTCGTTACCCTGCATCACTGTGTTAGCGCTAGTGCCGAAGTTTTTGTTGAATGCTGTTTTTTTCTCAAACGCTGGTTCCGCGCCAACGTCAGTCGCTTCAAGCACTACGTTACCGCGCTGACCATTAACCGACGAAACGGCGTCAGTCGGTGTTAATAGTTCTTGCCAGTTCGCTAGTGTGCTCGCTGGTTGGCGCATAAGAACGAATGATTTACGCAGATCCGAACGGATTGCCATATCACCCTCTTGCGCTGTAAGAGCAAGCATTTCCGCTTCTGACTTGACAGGGAACGTTTCTTTGATAGCGATAGCTGGCAATTGGCCTTGTGGGATCTTACCAGTGCTATCTAGTGTAGCCACACCCTCTGCAACGCCTTTCTTGTTGTTAGGGATGTAGTCGTGCGTGTGGCTTGCTGGCGCTGCGCCCACATCTGAGTGAGTCAGAGTCACATCGCCCGTTAGTGGTTTGTTATTGATAGTGCGAGAAGTTGGGACAAGATTGGAGCGCGCTTCACTGACAACTTGTGCCTTGGTTTTCCCCTCTAGTTTTGATGAGTCTGTTGCGCGAGCGCCCGCTGGTAATGCACCAACGTCTTGCGCTGAAAGATCAGAAACAAGACGGTTGATGCGAGTTAATTTGTTTTGTGTAGCCATAAAAAATCCAATTTCGTTGTTAGTAAAAAGGGCATTTATGGGGAATAGGGCTAGGGGAATTTGAAAACTGATTAGCCGACCAAGGTGATCTCCGTTCCTGCTGCAATTTCGTCAACAAACTGGATAACATCACCGTCCGGTGAGATGGTGTAAGCAATATCTCTTGATTGCTGCACACCCTGTAGGAACACCAGCTTAATCGCGCGTTCTTCAAAGACTGGTGGAACAGTGAAAGTATTCGACGTACTAGCGAAGTGGCTATGGAATACTTCCATAGGCGCGCCAGCGATACCGCTGTTTATGATGGCTTCAAGGTTATCGATATGCTCTTGAAGCTCGGCAATGATAGAGCTTGAGCTTAGTGATGGGACACCTAGAGTAATCACCACTTCATCACCCGTTTCAAGTGGTTCGGCTACTTCAACCTCATTAGTGTCTTTCAAGAATTGCCAAGCACTGTCTTTGGTCTGCACGATACCTTGGATAGACAATGAATCTACTTCCGGCACTTCGTAAGGCAATGCGATTTTTGTTTCGCCACCAGACGCAATGTACGGCCAATGTTCAACCGACTTGTTGTATGCAGCAGCAGCTTTGTCGTGAACCAACTTAATGGCTCTCGCAGTGGCATAAAGCTGATCGTTATCTACGTTTATCTGACTGGTTGCGTCCCAGTTGTTTACCAAGCTAAGGCCAACTTGCGCTTTGGTTACATGGTGCGGGTTTTCACGGTCTGCGTAGTGCGCATTGGCTTCGGCGCGCATCGCATATTGCTTATGTGGATCGGGATGTGAAACGTGACCTTGTAGGTCATAACCGCCTTGTTCACGATCATCAAAGTTAAGGTGTTCACTTTTGAGTTGGGTAACGCCATCTGGCACGGTAGCGCGACACAATATCAAATGATGTTCTTCAACCGCTTCCTGCGGAAGCACCTTAATTTCGGACGCTTCAATGTCTGACGCTAAATCGACTTGTTTTGTCTTTACGCCAAACTTATAGAACGCTTCGAGCACCACATAAGAAGTGGCACCAGCCGGAATCTCCACATCAACATCGTGTTGTTGTCGAACGGTTAACACATAGTCGTCGCGCTCAACTAACGCCACGCCAAATTGTTCACCACTGCTCACACGCAGTTTCATTCCACCAGCCGGAGCACATTCAAAACCACGGAAAATACCAGCGCGAACGATGCCGTAAAACTTACGGTTTAGGCTGTTACTGGCCAGTGGTTCTAGGTACTGCGTATCGGTGATAAGCGGTAGCGCTTGCCAGTCCGTTAGCAGTGGCGGGATGATGATCGTTTCTTCGAAGTTTGGGCGACTCATTAGGCACCTACCTGCGCCAATTGAGCGCTATCCGTGCGAGCCGTGTTAATCACGATTTCTATCGATAGACCACGGTCAGAGTAGATCCAAACTGGTTGAGTGACAGCCACTAGAATTAGACCGCCGCTCGCATCTTTCACGCCGACGCAAGAGAACTGGTATTGTTCATCTTCTGCTAGCGTACCCGCTGGCAAGTTTGCCGTGATTACGATATTGCCGTTCACATAGGCGTAGTTCGCCTTAGAACGGTAAAACACGTTTTCAACGGTTGTCTTATCCAGTGGGATAGGCATGCAGCTAGGCTTGCCCTCAATTTCTTGGATAAGGTCAAAACCCCATTCAAGATCGCCAAATTGGAAATAAGGCTCAGTACCATTGGTAGGCAACGACGACAAGGCGCGTTCGTCGTAATAACGGTTAAGCAGTTCACACTGCGATAGGACTACTTTTTGTGTAAGCACCTTTACGACCTCGTATAAGTCGTGGCGCTTTAATGGGACGGGGAATAGGAATAGGGTTAATAGTACCGTCTATCAATGGAGATCGCATCTAAGGGGATCGCATCCATTCTAGGTGTACCATACATAGGGCTAACAGGGCGTTCTTCCTGTGTCGTCGTTCCAGTCTGAACGAAATCCTGTTTATAGCTCGGTGTTGATTCTATATCGGTCGTGGTCTGTTTTCCAACCGTAACATGGTCAGAATAGTTAGGTATTTCCACCATATCCATGACTTCAAATTCAATAGAATACAATTGGCCATCTAAAACAATTCGTAATGGGATAAGAGGATGCACCACTCGCTTAATCTTCGCTTCGAATGCTCGAATGGCTTCCTCGGTAATGCCGTCCTCACCTGCAATGTCGTTCAAAGGGATGCGAATAGCACCGCGACTGGTCAGGAAAAAGTCGCTCGGGTTTAGTCCGTTTTGCAGCTCCAACTCTGACTCGGGAACTAAGAACGTGCCGTATGGAAATCGCTCTTGGTCTACTGGCGCGTAGATTCGTTCCCACTTAACACGTAACCCTTTAAATTCACGCGCGAGCGTTGAGATAAGTGGATAAATGGTCTTTTTAAAGTGAATTTCGTCCTTACGCTGCATCACAACGTGTGGCAAGTCCTCATCGGCCACTTCGCCTAGTGGGAAGATTTTTCGCAGCTCTTTAATGTCTTCTAGCAGCGATTCTTTGTCCATTTCGTACAGTGAAGAACGCGCTTTAAGCTTTTCAATGTATGACTCTACGTGAGTTTCAATTGACTCTGCGATCGCGCTTGCTAAATCTACCCAAGCGGTTTCCTTTTGACGCGCCTTGGTTAGCTGGCCAGATAGCCATTTTCTGAAGTCTCCAAATGCCATGTTTTTCGCCTTATTGGTGTAAAAGTTTTCGCATGCGAAAACTATACGGGATGGTGTTTCTTAAAGTTCTCGCATGCGAAAACATCCGTGTCTTTCTTGCTCCGTGCGAAAACTTCTATGAGTAATCGAAGTTCAGTTGAATGGTTGACGCATTCACATCTAAATAGTGGTAAGTATCAATCGGGATGCGGTCAAGAATCCCAACGACTTCAACCTCAAACTCTTTAATACCCAAAGTCACGTTGAGCTCTTGGATGACATCCCAAATTTGGTTTTTGGTAATGCGCTCATTGCGACTTGTCTGTTTGCCAAATTTCTCATCTAACGCATCGGCCAGTACCTTTGTCGCCCATTCTGGATTTGAACTTGGGTAAAGCTTACCTTTGACCGTCACGGTAAATGGCACGTCCTTACGCTCCACCAGCTTATAGCGCTCGTTATAGCCCTCTCGGCCAGCGAATAGAACTTGGATTTCCTGATTCAAAATCTCGTCGGTTTTATCGGCAGAGTAAGCACAAATAAAGATCGTATTGATGTTGCGAACGTCCGGCGTTCCTGTGAGTTTTTCCTGCTCCGCTTCACCCCAAATCGACAACCAAGTAACACCAGAAATATTGCGCTTAACAAAGGTCATGTAATCCGAGTCCCACGCTATCTGCTCGTCATAGATTGGCGAGTAAAGGGCGTTGTTTCGGATTGATTCAATGTCTTCCGGCTCTGCACCGCCGATGATGCTGGTGGACGTTTTGATTGAGAGTTGGTCTTTATAGGCGCTTTGAATCCCCATATCGATAAGCTCTAAAGGCTGCGCATCGAGTAGGGTAGTCACACCATTAGTCAGCCATAGCTCAAACTCAATTACATCACCTGTCGCTGGCGCGCGACCGTTATTGTTGTTACCAAAACGAACGCCTAGCTGGTCGGTTGGCTTGTAATACTCCATGTAGGCTTTGGATTTGCCGTCCGTATTACGAAACTTAAAGACGTGCGTCCATTCTTCTCCGTTCACGCGCACGATGATGTTATGAATACGCTTAGTCAGCTCTTGAGGGAACGCCACGGCCAACCAGTTTTTTCCTTCATCGACCGTGTAGGTCATCTTGGACACTTCGAACTGTTGCACCTCTACTGCGGCGCTTTCTTGCGGCATAAGATCAATGGCTTCCATTAGCGTATAGCGCAATTGATTGTCAGCCACGCATTGGCTGTATTTCGGCAAGGTAACGCGCTTTGTTCCGGTATTGGTCACTAGCGCACGGCCTTTCGATGGCGCTGCTTTTCGCCCTACATAGCCCTCAGTTTCAGCACCCGCCAAAATGGAGGTGCGTTTAGTGGCTAGCGTTAGGTAGGATTCTTGCAATGCACGGCTACTGATTGCTGCCATGCGTTCAACAATCTTGGCCACAAATAAGCAAAGGTAGTCAACGAACTGCGAACCAATATGACGCGACCACCAGCTTGAACCAGCAATCGCCTCGTTAAAGGTCTTTTTGACTTCTTCTAACTTGCTCAAAACGTAATACCTCTCTCCAACGTTTGACCGTTCACAACGATCGTCAATTTGTAGGCATCGATACCGTTCACGCTTGGCTCTACGGCAATGCCTTGAACCACCGCGTCTTTCACGTCAATTGGGAGGGTTAATAGGATTGAGTTTTCGATAGCTGCTGCTGTGGTTTCGTTTATTGGTTCATGCTTGTATGCCCCTAATCTGTTGCCCCATTTTGGAGCGCCCCAAACTTGGCCTTGAGGTGTATCGAGCCATTCAGAGACGCGCGCAACGATCGCGTGTTTCTCATCGGCTACTTTTACACCGTCAATATCGACCCGTAGTAAGTAATCAATTTCTTGGCTCATCTATTACTCCATATCAGCGCTTTGACGCTGTAACGAACGGTCATCAAAGTTGAGAGGAATAGAGCCGCTAGCCTTAGTGGCTGACGCTGGCTTGTCTTTGCTTGAGCTGCCGCTAGGCGCTGCAAAGATAGTGGTCGGTTTGTTGTTATCACTGCCGCTAACCGCGCGCCCAATGGCATCCAGTGAATGTTTGCTAAGTTCCACGGTTTGAGGCTTGCCGCTCTCTTTGAGGTCTTTCATTGCTGCCTGTGCTTGCAGCTCGCTAACTCGCTCATTGCGTTGAATGGATGATTGAGTCGCAACCGTCTTATTCGAGGTGTTTTCGGTGTCCACTTTCACCACGGATTGAGTGTCCGTTTTCTGGTTACTTAGCTCGGTATTGATGGATGATTCATGGCTGGCTGTGGTCACGCTGTTGGTTTGCGTGTTGTTTGCAGCCTTGGTTAGTGCGGCTACGGCCTCAGCCTCTTTACGGCGTTTGATCTCCGCATCGACGGCGGCCACTTGTTCAGCTTTCTTATCTGGCGAGTAAACTTGGCCAAGCTCGGGATGCTCGACCATGCCGGACATATCCATGCCTGTTTCATTAGCCACTTGCACACGTTTGTCCTGGCTAATACGTTTTTCTCTTTCTACAGCTAAGTAAGCTTCTTTGTAGCTAATCCCTTGCTCGCTGGCCTTTTGCGATGCCTCTTGAGAGGTCACTTGAATTGAGTTTTTCGCATCAAGTTCGCGCATGGCTTGGCTGTCATTGGACACTTTAGCCGTGTGGTAGGCTTCGGCGTTCTTAAGGTGTTCTTCTTTCTCCGGTTGAGCTTTCTCAGCCTTAGAATCCTTAGCCTCTTTGTCGTCCTCAATCTCACCGCCAAATAGCTTGTAAATGCCTTTGGCCATATCGCCAGAATCAAAGGTCAACGCTTCCTTAGCGCCATCAAAACCGAACGCCCCAAGCGCCGAACCAAGCAAACCAGCACCGCCACTGACTAGGCCACCCAAATCGAGCGCGTTTGCCAATGCCATTGAGCTTTTCTGGCCAGTTGTCGCTTCTTGGCCATCTTTGAGATTGAACGTCTCTTTTTGTTTGTCGTGGTCAGTGAATCCGCTAAACGCATCGTAGGCCATTAAGGCCGGAGCAAGGAAAGGGATCGCCTTGCCAGCAACAGAGCCGATTTTAGACATACCTTTAAAGGCGGCACCCGCCATCGATACGCCCTTGTTGGCCACGTTTGAGGCTTTGCTGCCAATGCCTGACATTACCGATTTGATTCGGCCACGTTTGCCACCCGCTTTACGGCCAGCACGTCCACCAGCACGGCGGCGTTCAAACATATCGCCAGCTAGGTCTAATAGGCCACCTTGGCCATCGTTCGCCACTGCTTTGGTTGTCGAAATCAGATCATCGAGCTTATCTAGTACATCATCGAATTGGCGTTCACGATCAGCACTCGATTCATGGAGCACTTCAAGCATGTTTGCTCGGTAGCTCTGTTCTTTGGTGCTTTTGATCTCACTAGCTGTGCTTATCCGGCTAGAATCACTCCCAACAAGATTGACAGGCACGTTACCCCTAGCATCATCACGGCTAGGTCGGTCACTAGGCGTAACTTGAGTTGAGTGGTTCGTCTCGAACGAATCTTTTGTCGCTGATAGTTGTTCATGGCTAACTGTCTCTATGGCTGTGACGGCCTGACTGTCTGCCTCTGGCGCTTGCTTGCCTCGGGTAAAGAGTCGGCCTAGTTTCGATTCTTTTAGCTTGTCCTTGGTTGAGGTGGCTTTTTCAGTCACATCATCCAATGCTTCTTTAGCGTCTTGCCCCAAGTGATAAAGCTCTTTAGCGGAGTAGAAGAACGAACCACCAGCCGCAGCGCCAGCCGCATCGGTCGCGTCGTTTTCTTCCTGTAGGAACTCTTTCACGTTATTGATGGCCAGTTGCTTAAGGCTGGTGGCCACCTTGGCAAAAACGTTCTGGCTTTCCTTTTCCGTGTCGGTTTGCTTTTCAATCTGGCGCTCTAATGCGGTTTGCTGTGCGTTCTTGTAAGCCGATTGCTCTCGCTTACTCGCATAGCGACCATCGGAGCGTCGAAGCTTGCCGTTGGCGTCTTCCCAATAGCCCTCAAACTCTGCCAGTGCGTCAGAGAAAGCCTTTTCTAACTTCTCTGGCACATCATCAAGGATTGAGGTATCCAAACGTTCAGAATTGGATTCTGGCGC
Organism: Vibrio sp. Vb0667; assembly: GCF_033391095.1. NCBI lineage: Bacteria > Pseudomonadati > Pseudomonadota > Gammaproteobacteria > Vibrionales > Vibrionaceae > Vibrio > Vibrio sp. Vb0667. Next base: position 67,996 of record NZ_JAWPOL010000015.1, read on the forward strand.
TTCTACATTCACGACAACAGGCGCTTGTTTTATTGGCTCGCGCGCGTCCTCGCTTTTCAGCGTGTCAGCAATCGACTTTACGCCACTTACAGACCTGCTTTGCTCGATCGCTTTGGCGTCCGGCTTGGCTTGTGTTTCTGCTGACTGACTAGGCGCAAATGACAACTCAATTTCACCTGTACGCTTGGTCTTGGTTGCACTTGGTTTAGGTGTGCCGCTTGATTGTTGTTTTAATGCTTTTTGTGGATTAACGCTCGGAATAGAATAGACGTTATGAGAGGCATTGGAAACGCCTTTAGTTACCGCCTTTTCGATGCCCTTTGTATCCACTGCAAGGACGGCCTTTTGTTGGCTCGTTGGTAGAGTCTTGCCATCGAGTTTGCGACTAATCTCAGATAGCACGGTCAGCTCTTTGTCACTGGCTCGCTTCACTGCATCAACAACCAGTGAAAGATCAACCTCTTGTTGGTTTCTGTCCATTTTTCACCTTGTCTTGGAGCGCTTTATCTAGGCTTATGGCCATCGTTTGAGGTGTTTTGAATACCGCATCGATAGGCTGGCTACCGTAGATCGTTAAGTTCTCAATCAGTACGTTCCAACCAACGTAATCAAAACGTTGTAATGAAGTCGTTATTCCGAAAGGGTAAGAGCAACGTTCGAGTTGCTTCACCTCCTTGCTTGATAGCTTTCTGGCACTGCGGAATGGTGGCGACTAGGTAGTAACGCCCCTCGTCGTACTTGGTGAGCAATCCGTGACGCGCATTGCGTAGGCACTTTTCAACCTTGGCAAAGGCCACACGAAATTCCGTGTTGAGGTACATCGATTTCAATAGGTCGATTTTCCACGCTAGGGCATCGTCTTGGCCTTTGGGTTGATCTTCGAACGTTAGGCAGTAGGCCAGCTCAGTGAGCGCCATGTGATTCGCTTGCTGCTTCCATTCAGCGCTGTCCGGTTCGTACTGGTCGCGCTCATTGCGAATGTTCTCAAGTTGCTCCGCTTCGTAACCGGTTAGTGGTTTCACGTTCGCTAGGTATGACTTACCTTTCACGCTCAAGGTGATCTCTTGTTTTGGCAATCCATTGAGCGCTTTGGCCGATTCCATTAGCTCGCCCATATTGAGATTGAGATAGTGAGTTTCTTTGCAGTGCTCGCACTCATAGCTAAAGGGAATAGTGCCTAGCTCGCTGGTGGACATAAAAATCCACCACAATGCTGCGCGGCGATCTTCACCAGTCCATAGGCCGCTATCACTCATAGGGCGCTTACTGGTGTCTTGCATATGGTTCAGATAGCGAGTTGTGTTGGCTTCCTCTTGGTACTCGTTGAGGTCGCAGAACAATAGAGCGTCTTCCACGGTTGGAACTCGAAACTCAATCACTTCTGAAATGTTACTTGGTAGTGGAAATGATGGAATGTGCATTACAGTACCTTGTTACCTACAGACATAAATTTTTGGAGAATGAGCGGGAATGACTGGATCTGGTTGCCGTTTTCGCGTGAAAACATTACGTTGCCAATCTTGGTAGGAAAGACTTGATAGCTCTTATAGAGTGACTTTTTGCCGTCCTCATTGAGCGTGAATATGTTGATTTTGAACACGTACTCTTTGGGGATGTTGAGTGTGCCGTCTTGGTTTCTGACTTTCTTTATCCGGCTTTCAAACCATTTAGAAACAGTCAGGTTTTCGTCATCACGAACCGTTAGCGTGATTTCGCCAACACTGCTGTATGTAGGCAGCGCAATAGAGCCTGAACCGACTTGGAATGAATCCGCATCGATAGAGCCAGCACCAAAATCAATATCCTTTACGTAAATATCAAAGTCCGTTGGCGCGTCCGGCGAGTCGATTTCTACCGCCCATTGCCAGCCTTGCAGCCACGGCTTATTCATAAAGTTATTGGTCGAGCGTTTGGCGAGCTGCATGTATGGATTCATGGCGACCTCGCTTAGAGCAACGATACTGGTGGAACAATGGCACGGTTCGCGCGCATTGAGTTTTCAATCTCAGCTTTACGTGCGGCTAGATCAGGTTCGGCAGCAATATCGCTCACATCCAACTTGCCAGCGATGGCAATACGGCGTTGACGCTCTGCGTTCGGGATAGTGATCAGCAACTCCAGATAGTCGCCAAGCAAGCTAATGCACGGCGTTGGAAGCTGGAACGAATCAAACGGTTCATTGAGTACGTTTTGCATGTACATCAATGTCAGTGGAAATATTTCTGCGCTCGTTAACTTCAGTTCAAGAACGTTGCCCCAAACCTCGCTACGTACATAACGGCCACGGTCATCTTTGACCACCAGCCTTGCAGCAAAGTCGGACGGCAATTCAAACTGATTATTATCGGCTAAGTCGCTTTGGTGGATGCGGATTTTCGTGGTAAATCCGGCAGTCTCTTGGTACTTGGCCAGCGCTTTACGCAGTAGGCTTAACAGCGCCTTTTCGTCGTCGTGCAGCAAGACAGGGAATCTCGTTTTCACGTCTTCGAGTAGTTCAGTTGGTGTCATGGCCACTCCGGTAGTGGCGGCGCATTTTGAGATAGGGGATAGGCTTGGTGAATCTTAAACTAAACTAATGGGGGAGGCGATAGATTATCTTTCTATAATAGCTCGGCACTTCAGTTACTACTGGTCGTATTTGGGTCGGGTAATACACATTTTTCTACACTGAGGCCACACTTCTCCACTATTAGAAGTGTTCTGAAATGTACGCTAATAACCAAGTGCCTATGTTATATACAGGAAGCCTACTTTGAAAAGTCTGAGGAACATCATATAAAATTATTGCAGCGCATCTGAATTAAAGTATTGAAAGATTTCTGAGCGACTGATGGCAATGCCCTTAGACGTTTTTGAGCTTCTAAATTATTCTCTATCCTTAGACAGTTTTCCGTATCCATAACTATGCGGGCTAAGCGCTTGTTACCAAACGTCAGCGCTATGTTGCCTAATGTGTGCAGTTCAAGCTCTAATGTATCTAGATCGTTGCTATCAAATGCTAGGTGTATCTTTTCAATTCTCGTCATCGATTCTTTCAAATAACTGTCGATAGCGAGTTCAACGGTTTCAATATCAGTATCTTTAATTAGCCTTTTGAGTACTTTTTCGTCTAAAAGTGGCTCGTATAGTTCAAGTTCAATTACATTTATCATGACGCCTTCCTCGGTCTCATTGCTCATCTGACGATTGTTTGTTTGATAGTGACTCTGAGTTATTACTTACTTGGCTATTTGCTTGGCTGTCACCTGTATTATCTTGGTGAGACTCAGACATGATCATTCCTTCAGAGCCATCACCGAGAGTCATTTCAATCTGCTGCCAGTTGCCTGCTGCAATAGTAGTGTTATTAATAATGACACCAGCGCTCATATCACCACCTAGAACACCGTGGTGTTTGGATCCAGAATTTCTATTTCTATCTCGATTTTCTTGTAATACCAGAGAGGTTTGAGCATTACGCGCAGGAAAGTCGTAAGGGTGTGGGCCTCTGACAGGGTCTTGAGGTCTAGCGTTGATAGAAACAGAAACTAGAGTCAAAAGAAAAAAAGTGGTCAGCTTATACATAGTAACTCCTTGTAGAGCCGCGAGAAAAGTTATCTCGCGGCACCTATTTAGTCAGTTTAGTTGATACCATCTACTTTTACATCTAAGTTGTTACCGACTGAGGTTGCAGAAGAGCTAACAAAAGGGTCTGTACCTGAGTAATCGGTTGTTAATGCAACATCAACAGTGGATAGCGAGTTGATGTTTGCAGAAGATGACTGAACATTGTTCGCCAGCATAAATGCATCTTGATCTGATGTGGTGGTCAAATCCATCGACATATTGTTGGCAACAGCGGTAGCAGCGCTATCTACGGAAGCATTAATAGTGCCTAATACAGAAGAGGTAGCACTGATGTTGCCGATAAGGAGTAAGTCGTCCCCAGCAAAGCTTTGACTAGAGTCGATATCCATTTGGACATCTGAACTGATGCTTGCGTTGTTACCTACAGCGGTCGCAGTACTTTCTACACTCGTTTGGCCACCAAGTAGTGGGTCGAGCGAGACATTTTCGGCACCGATGATAGAGCTTGTAGCTAATACACTACCGACCATATCCTGCTCGTTTTCTACCATTGTAAGTCCTGTCGGTGTCACATCAGTGTTAGCACTAATTGTTTGAGTTACGGTTGTGTCAACGGAAGCATTCCACTCCCAATATACGACATCAAACGCGTTCGCTCCAAAGCTAACAAGACCAAAAAGACCTAAAGATAGTGCTACTTTGTTGATTTTTACAGTTTTCATAATATTTCCTTAAATGACTGATTAATCACTTTACAATTGTTGCTCTCGTCCGTTAGTGGAAACTTGAGGCCTTCCACAAGCATGTTGTACACGGCAATCTCTATGACCGAACGTACGCCTAGCTGAAGTGGTTCATTTTTAACGCTGCCAGCGTCAAACTCGACCAACTGGTTGTCGAAGAAACGATAGACCCCAGTTTCTACCTCAAATCCAATAACTTGCTTCTGTAGGCTACTGACATAAATTGTTTGTAACGTCCTTACATCAACCAACCTCAGATCAATGCCTACATTAATGACTGCTCTTCTTACTCCACCTCCGATTAATCCAATATATAACCTTGCTCCATCTGAAAGAATGTTATAATTCAGTTCAGTCAGAGCGCCTAGAACCACAAAGTTAGCGGGGATAGCGGATAACTTTTTGGTTTCACCCTTGAAGGCCCCATTTTCGTATAGCTGCTGTTCCGCTATAGGGACTCTAATGTCTAATCTTTCTGTTAAAACAACGCGCTTTGTTTTGTATAAGGCACTTATTATCATTTCTGATACGCCTTGAGATAAGGCGGTGCTGTCGTTGAATGTTGAATAAGATAGCTGGCCTGTTTTATCAACTACTTGACCAACTGTGAAAACTGGTAACTTATCGGCTTTAATATTAGATAGACTCGATAAGCACTTTGAATATGGAGTTTCATTTGTAAGTACTGGACTACTAAAATAAGGTTCTACTATGTCGGATTCATATTTAAGTCCGTTTGAGCATCCAGTGGCTAGTAAAGATAGAATTAAAGTAGATATCGAGTTCTTCATATTAAATCTCCCTTTTACTGTACTTAAGCACTTAGCATGCCAGCTTTTTAAGTCCTTAAATATCAGGAGGATACGTTTGTAGCTTTTATTATGAGAAATTATTTAATATTTATTTGTTGATATTTGTCATTGTGATTCTCAGAATGAGAAAAATTAGATAAAAAACTTAACTGGTCCGATGTTCTAATGTTTTTAAATTGATTTTTACTTATTATTCATATGTAAAGTAAAAATATATATTATTTTTCTTGGTGATTTTATAAGGGGAGGATTTAATATTAAGGGGTTTGATTGTTATCAAGACTTATAGAGGAAATGATGTGAGTTTGACATCCTCCCCTAGCTGATTCGCTAGGGGATTCCCATTACATGGGCGCACGCTAAATTGCTTTAGGTGCAAGTTCCTGATTCATCAAGCGGCTAACGCCGACTCTCCACAGGCTAACAAGCGGTGTCCCCGCTCTAAAATATTTAATGCGCCAACAATATCTGCATTGTTGGTGTAACCACACTTAATACACGCAAAATGAGATTGAGTTTTACGGTTATCTTTCGATACATGACTGCAACAAGGGCAGGTTTGGCTTGTGTATTGCGCTGGCACAGCGACAACTAAACCACCATTCCATAATTGCTTGTACTCTAGTTGTCTTCTGAACTCATACCAACCCTGATCAAGTATTGATTTGTTCAGCCCTGACTTAGCTTTCACGTTTTTACCGTGCTTTTCTGCATTACCTTTTGCTGACTTAGACATATTTGATACACGTAAGTCCTCAATCACTATCATCGCGTGGTTCTTGCTGATTTGATGTGAGGCTTTATGTAAGTAGTCCTTGCGACAATTCGCAATGAGAGTGTGTAGCTTTTGAATTTTGGCTTTCTGTTTCTGCCAGTTAGCAGAAAACTTAACCTTTCTTGATAGCTTGCGCTGTTCGACAGCTAAGCGCTTTTCATGCTTACGGAATGCGTTAAGCGGTTTTAGATATGAGCCGTCTGACAATGTGACTAACTTGGCAACACCCATATCAATACCAACGGCAGAGCTAGAGGTATGCTTAGGTTCATCAATTTCTTGCTCAACTTGGAACGAGATATACCAGTGACCAGACTGAAAACTAACAGTACAGTTCTTAATGTTGCCTTGTACTTCTTGTGATTTGCGAAACTTCAGCCAGCCAAGCTTGCTCGGTAGCTTTACACGCTTACCATCTAGTTCGCAGTATTTGTTGAAGTTAACAAAGCGCACTGAATCTTGGTTTTTGCCTTTCTTTTTAAATCTAGGCTTATCAGCAGCTAATGACTTGTCGAAGCATCGCATCCAAGCCGTATGAAGGTCTTTGAGCTTTTGCTGTAGATTGTCAGTGTATGCCTCTTTGAGCCAAGCAAGATCGTCTTCTTTCTTCCATTGCGTGAGTTGCTTACACAGTTCAGCGTAGTTCGGGATCTTCTCGCCAGAGTCCAACTTGTTTAAGCAGTGGCGCAAGCCTTGATTCCACACAAATCGAGCATGACCGCAAAGCACAGCAAGTCTAGCCGCTTGGGTAGCGGTAGGCTCTAACCGAAATTTGTATGCTTTGCGTATTAACATGACAATCAGTGTGAATCTTGATAATGTATTTATATTATCAACTTACATCCAAAAGGCAATATCAGTGTGTAATGATTTTAATAAGGGTAGGCATAGTTGTTATTCACTGCATTTACATATCGTTTTCGTGACAAAATACAGAAAGAAAGTGTTTGGAGATTTTCATCTACAAAGTCTTGAGGCGACTTTCAGGGAGCTTTGTTTGGGCTTTGATGCGGAGCTAAAGGAATTTAACGGAGAGCCTGACCATGTTCATTTGCTAATATCAACATCTCCGAATACACCTAGCGTTGCAAAATTGGTGAACTCGTTAAAAGCAACCAGTTCACGCAGGATTCGCAGGGAATTTAATGATGTAGCAGGAGCGTTTGGTAAGAATGTGCTTTGGAGTCGGTCTTACTTTGCTGGAACATGTGGAGGTGCGCCACTAACTGTTATTCGTCAGTACATCGAGCAACAGGATAGACCGCATTAAGGCGCTATCGCACCTTTGGCTATTCCCCTCCCTGCTCTTTCGCAGGGAGCACCCTAGCCATTAAAGGTGGAATCAAACATAGTACAAGCGTATGAATAGTGATGCTGCCTGAGTTGTTGGCACCCTGGGTAGAAGATACTTCTTGTTTACAATTGTAAAACACCCTTGCAAAATAAATAATTGTGGTAAGCAGTAGCGGACTCATTTGTTAAGCCACTAGCATAGTGGGCTTCTTACAATCAACGGCGAAGCTAAAATCAGAAAAATATAAAACTTAGCACACATGGTGTATCTGTTCGTTGCCATTTGTTACTTGGTGACGTTTTGAGCATTAGAAATAATTTTTTGTAATTAGAGGGTATATATGGCAACTCAACTTGAAGAGTTTGAGCCGTCGGCTTGCTTAGATAAAAAACAGTCTATACAAGCCTACATCGATGAAGCGGCAAACACTGGTGAGCCTGCAATCATTGCAGACGCTTTGGCGGCTGTAGCAAAGCAAAAAGGTATCGAGAACACTTTACACCCACCTGATAATCCATCGTTGTCATCGTTTATTGCATTGGCAAACTTGTTGGGGGTATCTGTTAAATTGGGGATCAATCGTACATGATCGCTTTAAGCTATTCCGGCTTTTCGGCAATTTCTCTGTAAACTCGCATCTGATTAGAGGAGCGGGAAGTGCGATAGCTGTTTAATCTGAGGTCGATTGATTATCTACATAGGCTTTTAGTGTTTCAGTTGCCGCACAGCAAAGCATGTATGAGAGCATAGAGCGGAGAATCTACATTGTCTCCTGAGGCGCGTATTGGAATTACCTAAATCATTGTGACATAAACACTCAACTTAAGTGAAATACCGAGCGTTGCGAACCTAGCTTTAAACGCTTTGCTAGGCATTTCTCATGTAGTTACACGGACCAATCTTACGCGGCTGCAACCCATAGCCCCTAGCTTCATAGATTTGAAAAATCGTGTGTATTACATAAAGAGGAATAACTAACTCTTCTTTTTTAGAATTTTGCTGCTAAGCCATTGAGCAACGCTATCACAAAAAATAACCATAGCACCGTAAACACAAATCCCAACGTTTGGTATGGGACATACCAAACGTTGGGAATCAGTCTTAAACGTATTGTTATACAAATTTAGTAACTGTATCTAAAACCGAGACTAGCATTGATCCCACCACCATCGCCAATTTGATCTTGATACCTTTTAATACCGCCATGATATGAGCAGGTACCAGAACCGACGCTATCGGATTCAGTACCGTCATTACACTCAGTTGGTGAGGTCAGATCAATGTGATAGCGATAGCCTACTGATAATTCTGCGTTCCAGTGCTCAGAGATTGAGTAGCTCCCTGTGAAACCTACGGGAAATGAAAGAAGTGCATTAGTGTTCTGGAACCGTTCATAATCGATGTATGATATGCCAACACCCATGTTGAATAGTAAGTCTAATTTTTCACCATCGATTAATTTAAAGTTATAAGCCCCAGAAAGATCAAAATAGCTTAGATCATCAGAGCTATTCATCATATCTAATTCTAGGTATATAGTTTTGTCTTCCTTCCATGCATATCCAATCGTTACGCCTTGAGCTGATGTTGATATTTGGTCGAATTCTAGTTGTTGAACTCCATATTCAACGTATGGACCAGAGGCAAATACGTTGCTACAAAATAATAACGAGGCAAGCATTAGATGTTTATTCAAAGTATTACTCCTATATTTGAGGTAAGCTTTCCATGTTGTATGTTTTCTGTGCTTAAATATTTGTATAACGCTCTGCTAAGGGGTTAACAGCGTAATACTGAAGACGACGTATGCTACCTTAAACACACAAAGCACGCATAGTAAAAATGCCACGTGTTGCGACTCAATCTTGAACGCTTTGTCATGCGATTGGATCACGATAATTAACTTTAGTTATTACTTACATTGACATGTGGAACCTTGCTTACTATCTGTTAATTCAGTCATTTATGACTAGGAAGCAACTTAAATCAATTAGGAGAAAAATACATGGCTGTGAAACACACACCAACAGGAGTCGTACATAAAGGCGTTAAAGGCGGAAATACTGGGTGTGGTACTGATACCAAGAAACATTCAGATCATTGGCAAAATTCACATGAACGTATTACGTGTGATAAAAATGGTTGTAAAAACTAGCCGATATTCTCACTTAATGTATTGAACAAGTCCTTTGGGGCATTATTCGTGCCCTTTTTTGATCCTATCGCATAACGTCCCTTTAAAGTTCTTGAATAGTTTTTATGTGTTTAGCGCTTTAATAATGGCGTAAGTCTCACCAACCTGAGCATTGTAGTTTCTCAGGCTTAACCACCCATCTAGCAACTGCTTCACTCGATACATTGCTGTCTCTGATAGTGAGCGTTGATGATAGCCGTTCCGCTTTTTCCACTTATTGTTGGAGCCGTAGAGCTTCTGGCAACCTACCGCTAAATTCCTAGGGTGACCATTCTCCCAAAAGGCTGCCCCTTCTCTTGGAGGAATGAGTGGAAATTACAAGACTCGGAGTAAGCAAGTTCCTTTGTTCTTAATTGTTTTGGCGCACTTATGAGCAAATGAATGCTTCGAGTTGAGTTTCATATCGGCCTACTGAAAAGTTAACTATTCGAAAGGTTTTGAACTTTAATTTCTACCGACAGGCATTGGTCACTGGTATAAAATCTTGTTAGTTCTTTAGGTAGTCGTTAAGGGAGCTACTGAAATGAGAAATACGAGCCTGTAAGGGTTGGCCCCATCTTAAAACTAGAATTTCTCGACCCGTTATCTATTAATGAATAGTAAACTTTTTGGTGCGCTTGGTATCGATAGAAGCTCTATAGATGGCCCAATAAGTGGAGACATTACCATCAGACCATTTTGGCTAAGCTTATCATTGCGTTCGGTACTGCGCCCGATTTTTGGTTGAACATCCAACACGCTGTTGATGTTCGGCAAAGTCACCGTGCTATTGAAATTATTCAGCAAAGCATTACACCCCTTGTAACTACCAGATAGATAAGCGATTGACTCCCACTGCCTGTGTGCAATACTGGATGCATTAAACATTTTTAAAAAGTTTCACGGTATGAGCAAAAAGATTGCGGGGGTTAGCCTCCCACCAGCAAAACCTACTGATTTTATTAAAGTAGTAGAGCTAATCGACAAGCTAGACCCAATTAAATACGGTTTTGATAGTAGCGGTAATTACTTGCACTGGAATGACTTCCAGTACCGTTCAAAAGAGTTTAAAGGCGACCAAAAGGGTTACGCTTGGCATGCCCTAAAAATTAGACGTGGCCTTAACGACATTTCGCTTGTTGATGAAAATGGCAATCCGTTCCAGCTTAGTGCCGCCAGTCTCGACGCTAAGCTATTCCGCATCGATAAACAGCTTAAACTAGAAGATTTGCCGCTATCTGCTCAAGACAAAAAGGCACACCTAGTGAAAAGCGTGATTATGGAAGAAGCCATTAGCAGCGCTCAATTGGAGGGAGCGGCCACAACGCGCAAGGTGGCCAAGGAAATGCTTGAAACAGAACGTGAGCCTAAAGATGACTCCGAACGGATGATTATCAATAACTGGCGTTTGATCATGATGGCCGATGAACTTAAGGATGTAGAGCTCACACCAGAATTGATTAGCGGGTTTAATGGCATCGCCACCGATGGAGTGTTAGAGAATGAGCACGTTGCTGGCCAATACAGAACGGATGCAGTCATGGTTAGAGACGTGGCCACTGGCGATATTATTCATGAAGCGCCAGAGCATGAGCACGTTTTGAAGCTCATCGAGCAACTATGTGACTTCGCCAACACCGACCATACCACCAGCACCAATTTTATTAACCCAATCGTTAAGGCTTGTATTCTGCACTTCATGATTGGCTACATTCACCCATTCATGGACGGCAACGGGAGAACGGCTAGGGCGCTTTTCTACTGGTTCATCCTTAAGCATGGTTATGAGAACTTTAAGTACGTCTCGATCTCTGCGCCACTTAAGAGCGCGCCAACCAAGTACGTTAGAAGCTACGTTTACACCGAAACGGACGACAATGACTTAACGCACTTTGTGGACTACCAGCTAACGGTCATCATCAATGCGATTGAGCGCTTTAACGAGTACATCAAGTCTAAGATTGAAGATACGAGAGAGGTGCGCGAACTGCTAGACGACTCCAAGCTTAAGGGCGTGTTGAAACTGCCGCACATTGTGATTCTGGCCAAGGGATTAGAAACCGCCGGACGTGTCTTTTCAGTTAAGGAAATTCAGTCTGATTTTGACGTGTCTCATACCTCTGCGCGCAAGTATCTTGAGAAGCTGGTGGAGCTGAAATTGCTGTTCAAATCAAGGGATGGCAACGAGAATACCTACATTGCACCAGCCGACTTGAAAGATAGGCTAACCAAAGCTTAAGAACATCAAAAAAGCCGCCTAACTGGCGGCCTTTTTGTGGGGAATAGAATAGGCTGGTTTGGCGATTAGAAATCTACCCAGTTGTATTGCAGTGTGATAGCTGGCTTAACAAGTGCTGCTGAATCTTCTGTCGATAGGTCGATCACGTCTGAACGTACTTTTACGTGCTCCAAACGGAATCGATGCGAGGTTGCACCCTTACCCTTAGTTGATTCAGGCGTAGACTCGATAACGACAGTGACCATTTTCTTTTCACGAACGATCTCACGTAGCATTTCTAGCACGGTACCTGTGATCGTTTCTACGCACGTCACCGCGATTTCGCCTTTGTTCTCAAGGGCACCATTTTGGATGTAGCCCAAGCCCATTTGGCCAAAATCTTCTACATCTGCACGACCCATTGCTGGAAACTGAGTCGAACGCACCAAAACGCTAAGATTAGGGTATTCTTCGATTTTCATCTCGAACTCTGTACCCATCATCTTTTCGCCAGCTTGGACGTTCTTAGTGAATCTCTGTTTTAAGAAATTCATATCGCCTTTTGCGTTAAATGCTCCGGCCATAATTACACCTATTCTATTGGAAGTGGTTTGGAATCTGTGACTGATTAATCATTTGCTTAGGAGCGGCGGTAATAGTTACCGTGTTGTAAGCGAAATTCCCGTCTCGCGTCTTAGGTGCGTTAATGTCATAACTCACCTCGCTAATACGCATGGGTAGATTGAGCGCTTTGCCAATCTTGAATCGCGCATCACTTGGAACACGGCCACCAAGGCCATCGGAACTGACTGGAACAGTATTTTGGAGCTCGGGACTTATCATCTGAGCCAGGTATTTAATGGGATCATTGACCTCTGATTTGGCATTGGTGAACGCGACAAATTTCAGCGTTGCTGTGATTTCTGGTGGTTCGTTTCCTTGCCAAACTTGCTGACTGTTCCATAGTGTTTTACTCGTCTTATCCGACACGGTTTGCGCGACTGAGGACGTTTTATCTAGGGCATTGATGTTACCCACGGAATCGCCCTCAAACGGCGCTTCCCATATCGCTCTAAAGGCAAGCTGACACTCATCAGTCATGTAACCAATGACCGTAACCTCTTGACCGCCTATGACTTGTGTAATGGCGCATTTATTGTGGATAGACACGCCATCATCATTAGGTACGCCGACAATTACAGCCATTGCTTACCCTTACTTGTCCATACCGCGAGAATCGCGCATGCGGTTAGACTTTTTGCGAGCTGCTTTAGCCGCTGAGCTGTGAGCTTTCGCGCGCGCTTTCTTAAGTGCTGCTTTTTGTGCTGCACTCATACGGCGCTTACGGCGATTCGTTTTGATGTAAGTTACCTTGCCATCACGGATCACTTTCTTAAGCGCTTCAAGCATCATGGATTCACGAACGGCGAACTCTGCAATCGCTTCGTCTGAGTCCACGTTGTCTAGGCCACGCTCTAGGGATTCAAAGATGCGATCTGCTGCTTCTGGATCTTCCAGTGCTTCTAGCATGTCGCCCTCTTTTGGCTGGCCAACTTGAGCAATGAACTCGCTAGCCGCTTCCTGTAGCGATTCGTATAGTGCTGCTTGGCCATCGGTTAGCTCGGTATCGTCATCGCCACCAGCCATGCCAAATAGCATTGCGTCTAGGTTGTCGATTGAGCTGTCACCACCGTTAACCCACTGAACACAAGCCGCTGCTGCGTCTTGGCGAGCCATGATGGTTGATGCACGATTGATGGATTCAAGAAGTTGGTCTTCTGTTACAGACTCAAAAAATGCAGTTTCAGTTTGTTCCTGCTCGGCCACTTGTGGCATCACAAATGGGCGAGCAAGAACAGAACCCTCAGAAAACATTGATTTCATTCTATTCTTGCTCTTATGTTGATTAACGGATTAGTACAGGTTCACCAAGGATTCGACGCGCAGAGCCAGTTGGACAGAACGACCAAGTGACTCTCCAGTAGTCGATTTCGACTTGCTTGATTTCCAGTGTCCAAGCGCTTTCGCCGTCTTGATCTGGATTACGAGGTGTCACTAGCGCACCAACGGCTTCATAGCCCTCTAGGATGCTGGCCACACCGTCAGTTAGACCCTCAAGCGTTGCACCGTCAGGTTGGTGTTTTAGGCGATTACCTAGTGCGTAGAAGTCGCGTGAGATAGCGTCAGCAATAGACACGACTTGCTCAAAACGTAGGTAGTTTTCAGCCGCAGATGACGTTAGAGAGTCATCAATGAACAGGTTGCCGTTTTCGTCTGTGCCTAGTTTGTTTAGACGTGCCTTGTACATTTCTTGGTAGTTAGGCTCGCCAGCACCTTGGATTGGTTTTAGGCCAGTACGCTGAATAACAGCACGTTCAACACCTGCTGGTGTGTAGTGCCAACCGCCGACCGGAGAGGTCTTAGCAACGCCAAGCGCTTTAGCTGCAAAGCCGATACCCGAGCCGCCCCATACCGCCATGTTGCCGTAGAAACGACACTTAGCTTGGTAAGGGATATGCACGAATGAAGCGCGATGGTTGTTGAAGTTCAGACCTTTTTTGAACTCCAATGCCGCTTCGTGCGTTAGGCGAGGATCAATATCGAAGTAGCCAGAAATGCGTTTGTCTTTACAGATTTGCGCAAGGTCAGTGATTACCGCAGTGTCGTAGCAGCCCAAACCACAAACGTAGTTGTAGCTGTAAACGGTAGTGCGTAGTGCTTTCACTGCTTTCTGGTAGTCGTCAGCCGTAATGTCGCTAATATTGCCGTTGGTCGCGCCAGTGAATTTGGTTTTCGCAATTGCAGTAACTTCGCGTTTCGCTGTTTCTGCATCGATGCGACAAGTTAGGTACTGCGAACGTTCTTCAAGAACAGTCTCGATAAACGCAGCGCTACCCATTTGGTCTACTGCTGTAGGCTCTAGGGATACAACCCATTCTTCTAGCACTACAGAGCCACCAGCCGCCTGTTCTTCCTCTAGGGTAAGAGTGAACATGCCAGCGCCGTAAGTCGCTTCGTCTGCTTTCGCAAGCGTGATAGAGCGGTTATCGGATTGCGCACCGTCTTTGATAGCGATCGCTAAAAATTCGCCATCTTCAAGTGACAGGTCAGCCGAGTAGTTGATCGCTTCGTTAGTGATCGTCACTTCGTCTGCTGGTTTGGTTAGCTTGATAGCTGGATAGGTTGCCGTTTTTGGTACGACACGAACCACAAGGCCATTACCGCCGCGCAAGGCTTCATCAAGAACGCGCATGCCGTCAGCCAATTTGCCAAGGCTTGAGTGGTAAGGCTTACCTAGCTTGTCTAGGAAGTTAGCCGCCGTTACCGGAATCACTTCGAACGGCTTACCTTTTTGAGACACAATCACACCGCCAAACACTAGCTGGTTAGAGCCAGTGCCTTGCTTAGTTGTCGAGTCAGCGTTAATTGGCGAAACCGCAACTTGTGAGACGTTATCCATTGAAAATTCAATCTTACTCATTCTCTGTCTCTTTCAGCGTTAGATCCTGTGCTGCAAGCTGGTCTACAATTTCTTGCAAACCCGCTTGAGCAATACCTTTCACCGCAATCACGTTGTCTTTCGTCATTTCGGTTAGTTGCTCAACCGTTGTCACACCGTGGTTAATCAGTGCTTTTTCAACGCTTGCACTAAGCTCAAGCGCGGATAGCGCTGTGCCGTTATCGCTGGTGGCTGTGTCTGGTTGCTTTTGAACTTCTGGTAAAACCGTTGGCTCAAGGCGAACCGAAACGAGGCCGTTTGGATAGGCCGCTTCCACTTCGTGTTTGAAGCGGTTCACGTTGAAAACTGAGAGAGGGAAATCTTTGGCCAGTGGCGGCATAGCGCGACCCTGAACCGTGATTTCCTTTGGTGTGTGGTTGGTGATTAAAACGATCGTTTCTTTCATCGAATCCCCCAAGAGCGGCAGCCCGTAAGACTGCCGCTTACTTGCCTTATGCCGCTGCTGCTAAAGGAGCTTCATCGATAAGTTTCACGCGGTAGAAGTAGTCTTCTCCGTCGAATGGATGGATTTCGCCGTAGGCCAGTTCGTATAGCGTGTTAGACGCTACTAGACCTTTACCGATTGGATGCGTGTACATGGTTGCTGCGATTGCATCACCTGCTACGTAGCCCGCTTCTGAGTGAGAAGAACCGCGACCGTAACAAAGCATGTCGTTCGTACCGATCACTACCGGACACTCGAACACTTTCCACATACCGAACAATTTACCCGCGTAGTGGATAGCGTTTTTCTGTTGGTAGTTAGCCGGAGCAACGAAATACGGAGCACCAAGAGACTTAAGGATTGTTGACGCGCCAGTACCAGCAAAGATACCTGTCATGCCAGTTGTGCGAGTCGCTTGTAGGATCTTCGTAGAAACGTTTAGAAGAACTTCGTTTAGACGTTCACGATGTAGACGCCAATCTTCACCAGCCGCTACGTAGATATTGAATGTTTCTTCGCGCGTACAAGCAAAGTCCATATCTACTAGATGGCGAGTCGCTTTTTCCGATGCCAATGTGTTGCGCATGTGGCTCATCTGTAGAGATTTCAGATCTTGGCCAAACTCGCGTTGCATTGTGAACATCGCTTGGATAGTCGCGTCTGCTGCGATTGCGTTTTGACGTGGGCGTAGCGTGCGAGAGTCCATGTCGTGATCGATAGTTGGGATCAGATCTGGACGTTTCTCAATGTCTACCTCGAACTCGATGTGTAGAACGGTTTCTTCTGGAAGTGCCGATGTTGGAGTAACAGTCACTTTGCCTTTGGCATGGTCAATCTGACAGTTGATCACTACACCGTTGTGAGTACCAGTCATGATTGCACCGCCGTTGCTGTCTAGATCGCGCGCCACTCGCTTGTGGTTTACGAACAGAGAAACGGAAGTCTTAGTGAATGGGATTTCAAACTTGGTGTGTTGTAGGTCAGTCTTAGAGTCAAAGACGTGAGTTGTCTTAGTGCCGTCTGGTTGCTGTTCAGCGACAAACTTGTAGCGCTGACGCATAGACGAGTATTGGCCAACCGTTGCTTGGTCGATTTCAGTACCCGCAGCGAAGTCACCAAAGTTTGAGCCAGTGCGGCGGTACACTTTGAAGATCTCAACTTCGTTCGCACCCGCTGGGATCATGGTTACAGCGTCAAGTGTTGCTGTTTCTAGAAGAACAGGCAGCACTAGGCCAACCATTTTCGCGCGGATTTCAACACCCTCTGATGTTGATAGAGACTGGTTGATAGACTCAAGCATCATTGCGCCTGTTGAGCCATCGCGCTTAGCGCCCTCTAGCGTCATCATGTTACGCATAGTTGCGTGAGCTGATGCCATTAGCTCATCGCTAGGTAGGTGGCCGTAAGTCTTTTCGTATTCACGTACCGCAGACTGCATGCCTGATACGATGCCAACCGCTGTTTCTTGAGACACTGACTCGAACATAGGCTCATTCGCAATGGCTGACAAAATAGCCGCGCCACGAGAATTGTCGTCAGTTAGAAACATGCCTGTTTGTGAATCGAATTGGGATTCGATACACAGATTACGCATTGCTTGAGCGCCTAAATGAATCGCCTCAATGCGTTTGTTGAAGTTAGAACGTTTATCTGCCATGTAAATAAACCTTAGTTATTAAATGAGTGTGTTCGGAATCGTTAAGCCGCAGAAAAGCGGTAAAAATTCGCTCAATTTCGGATAGTAATTAAGATTTATTGTGAAAAAAACAGGGGTAAATTTTCGTTTAACTTATTGTTATATAATGAATTTGTGTCTTTTTGTGCGCTTTTGTGGGAATGGTAACGACAGGGGATTTCTATGTCGTTGATCGTGTGTTTTTGTTGAGAGAAAAGGGGATAGGAAAGGGCATCTAAAAAAAATTTAAAAAATTTTCAGTTGTTATAGGGTTCCTGCCAAAAAGCCGAACACGTTGCTTAGTAGCTCTTGTGTGTCAGTCTCTAAGCTTGGAAGCTCAACCCCATAGAAAACGGCCAAAAAGTCACGAACAATGAGTTGATAAATGACCACCAGCGCGATGCTCCACATCATAGCGGCGCGTCCAGTACGTACCAATGTGTTAGAGCTGGCCGCTTCAAGCTCTGCCAGTTTGTAGGCAAACTCTTTGCGTTCTTCGTCACTGGTAAACACACGATCACCAAACTCGGTCAGTTCGTGGATAATGCCACCTACTTTCTCGCTGGTGGCGCTCTTAAATAGACTACTTGTAAACACTTTTGCTAGTCCCATCATTAGTTGCTCTCTTTAATGTGTTCTGCGAACGCTTCTGCCAGTGCTACGGCTAGCTTTTCGCGCAGTTCCAATCCCTTTTGTAACGACTCGTCGTTAGACAAAAAGAACGGCTCCAAAATCACGGCTGGCATTTTGGTTTTCATCAAGAAACGCCAACCGCGAGTATCAGTACCAGTGTTCGAGATAGGCTTAAGGCCACGATCACGCTGTCCGATAAGTCCAGCCACCGCTTTTTGTAGGCGCTGAGCAAGTGCTTGACTCTTGTCCGACTTATGCCAATGCAATGTCTCTGAACCTTGAACTGACTTATTGGCCACGCTGTTACAATGTAACTCGATGGCATAGTCAGCGCCCGATTCGTTCACATCACTGATCATCCGTGAGTAGGTGTCTCGATACATGATCACTGGAAGAATGTCTCGCTTATGTAGCTCGGCGGCCAATAAGCTGGCTAGGGGATGATTATAGCCATACTCATTCATTCCGAATGTTTCGTTGTAAGCGCCGCCATCTTTAAAACTATGGCCAACAACAATACAGACTTTTTTCATTTTATAAATTCCCAAACTTAGCTTAACTAATATGTACTTAGGTATTGACTATGTTCGGAATAGGAAGTGTATTTGCTTTACCAGATCGGCATCCCAATCGACTGGTGTCAACTAACGTTGAAACTTCATTTTTAACCTTTGTAATAGCTTCTTGTGCCGCGAACACTTACCTCGCGGCTTTTTTTTGCCTGCAATTTAGAAAAAAACCAGCGCGAACGCTGGCTTTGCTTGGATTATGGTCGGTTTTGAACGGGCTCTATCTTGTTTGATTTGAAGTAATCAAGAACAGGATTAACTCGATAGGGTTCTACGTGGAAGCTGGCCATCACCTGATCTTTACGCATCAAGTAAAACTGATTTCCGCTGTATCGCACCGCATCAAATATCACGTTCATTCTGCACCCATCGTACATGTATTCTCCCTCAACACTGAGGCTTTTGCGTATCACAAAGGATAGTCGCGCCTTGGTGGATTTAAGCTCGTTTCGAGCTCTAAATAGGTTAATTGCTAGTACGATGATAAGCGACATTAATCCGCATAGTTCATATGCGTTTAAATAAACTGAATAACTCATTTTGTCTTTTTTCTAGTGCGAATAGGAAAGGGTTTAGCAACAAAAAACATTCTACAGTCTAAATACCTCTGCTGTCGCGTATTTGATGCTCGTTTTTTTCGTCTGGTTGCTACAAATGGTAAATGAAATCGCCTTAGTGAAGTAGCCTAACGCTAAGGTGCGTTCCTCTTTCGACGCAATGATCATTGCGTCAATCACCGTGCTTGAGCTGGTCACGCCACCAGCAAGGGGAGCCATGATCTCGTTTAGCGCATTCGCTTGGCTTTCTAGTTCTGGCGGCAAGTCTGGTGGCGGTAAGGTTGCACCGTTATCTGACTCACTGCCGCTTGTTGGCGGCGTTAATGCAGTATTGATTTGCGCCATAAGAGATACGGCTGCATCCACATGGCCAGAAAGACCATTGATCACTGCCTCAAGCGCTTTCAGTTCTTCCTTGCTGGTAATTGGCAAGATACTCGGAGCGGGTACGTTGTCCTCTGTACCATCAACCTTGTGTTTGATGTTCACACCAATAGACACTTGTTCGAGGTCGGTTGGGTCGGTGATCAACACTAGGTGCTCATTCCATTGCGTTAACGTGGCCACCGTTGCGCTCACTGAGTCATTCAAACCCTTAAGCGTTACCACTAACTGCGATGCGCCTTGGTAGTCCTCAATATCCTCGCTCACGCAGCCTGATAGCTTCCCTGACAAGCTTTCACACTTCACCTTAAGGGATTTGCCTCGGGTAAGGTTCTCCGCTTCCTTAAGGCCGCCTACGTCTAAAAACTGGCGAAACTGTTCGATTTGCTCTTGTGTGTCTAACATCAAATTGCCTCAATCAATCGTCATCAAGTCGTTACCGTTTACCAGCGTAGCGCCACACCCAAGGGCATCGCCTACCACGGCGACCGGAACGCCATTAACAGTAAGTTTTGAACTACCAGTTATAACGCCTACGTGCGGCGGGTTATCTGGTTTTACGTGCATGACGGATATATCACCCGTACCTAATACATTGATTCCATTCACGGTCAGTAGTGGCTGGCCAGAAACAAAAACACCTGGACTAAAGCCACCATGACCACTATCCACACTCCCTACAATTCCTACGGCTGGCATAGTGCATTACCCTAATGTAAATGGAGCTGCGGCAGCCTTAACAGCGAACTGGCCACCAGCATCGATATTGACGTTACCACTTGCTTTAATGGTCACTTCATTGCCCTCTAGGTTGGCTTTACCGGAGGCTTTTACGGTTGCATCACCACCCGCTTCGATGTTCGCATCGCCTTTCACTTTGATAGTTAGTGCGCCTCCGATTTGCTCGAATGTGTTCCCTGTTGAGCTGCGAAACGCATTGCCCTCGACGTGAATAACACATTGGCCATCTGGCGTAATTTCAATGGCCGTACCGCTTTGGGTATGCGTTACTGAGTAGCCGCCTTGATGCGTGATGAGCTCACGCAAACCAAATCGCACAAAGAGCGCATCTTTGCGGTCATAGGCTGGTGGCTCGGGTTCTCCATCGGCTCGTTTAGGCTGATAGGCTTCGCCGTTCACCTCGCTTGGTAGGTACGACTCATAGTTAGGCGCGTAGTAAAGCGATCCGGTAATACGGGGATAACGG
Source organism: Vibrio sp. Vb0667 (assembly GCF_033391095.1). Lineage (NCBI taxonomy): Bacteria > Pseudomonadati > Pseudomonadota > Gammaproteobacteria > Vibrionales > Vibrionaceae > Vibrio > Vibrio sp. Vb0667. The sequence continues at coordinate 88,547 of NZ_JAWPOL010000015.1, forward strand.
GTATCGCCATTACGAGGAAAATCCACCCAAACCAGATCCCCTTTTTCCACTGGCACTGCATGGCCACCACTCGGTTTTGCGCCCAATGGCAGTAGAAACTCGGCAAAAGGTAAATCCTTATCGGGGATTGCATCCCAATAACCAAGCAAGCGAACGGATACCATGTACAAGCCTTTCGGATGGACGGTATTTACCACTTCGGCCTGATAGCTACCAAACAAGCGGTTAGTGACGTTGGTGCGTGTTCTGTTCTCTGACGAATCGCTCATAGGTTTCTGACTCCCAACTCGATACGACACTGATACCGGTTCCCACGTTGACAATGGGCGACACGGTTCATGATTTGTTTCTCTGGCATGGACTCATCCAGCTCGGTAGCGGGTAGCCGTTTATGGAATAGCACTGAGCACACCGAAAGAGGCGTAAAGGCAGTATTTCCGGTAAGTTCCACATCCAAAATAGGGATGATGGCCATGTGTTGATTATTCAGCGCCTTGGCTTGTGGAACGCTGACCATGACCATCGCGCCCGAACGTTGGCCACCTTGGAAGCCCTCGACGGTATCCCAAGAGGCATAGTTACGGTTAAGAACGCGCTCAAACAGGGCTTCCTCTCCGATAATGGAGTAGTTCGCAATGCTGTGCTCTGCTTCCTCTGGATTCGACTGTTCCATCTTGAATTGCTCGCTCATATCCATGTTCTTGAGCGACTTAAAGTGCATAACACCACGGCAGATAAACGCCACTGAGCCGTAATCTCTGGCCATTGTTCGAATTAAGCGAGACTTAGTACCACCAGCATTTAAATGGTACGTAGCGCCACGTTCAAAGCTGTCACATTCGATTTTTAGATCGGGTAATAGCTCGGCCAGAATGTCTTTAGGCTGCATTTCAACAAAGAATCGAGGCGTTGTGACTGGCTCTTTAAGTAGGTGCGCATCCTTTTGGAATGCTTGAACGGTAAGCATACCGTCAGCGCTGGTGGACTTGGCCACAATGAATTTTTCAATCCAAACCTGATCGCCTCGCTCGTTCACATCGGCCATCGTGACCTCGATCTCTGAACCGCGCTTAATCCCGTAGTCATCCCGATAAACGGCAGCCTGATCCATGATTTCCATAACCAGCTTGTTGCCGTCCATCGAAGCACACTCAATGTAGGTAAACGAATGAATGTGCTCGATAGGGATGTCATTTTCGTTGGTGACAACTTTTTGGGCGAGAAAGTATTCTTTGTTACTCAATGACTCGGCCTCCCACACCAATCGCACCCTGACGGACAGCGATCGACTCGGCCTCATAAACCTCTGCAATCACTTCAAAAGAGATTGAGGAAGCAAACAGGCGAGTATTTTCATGGTCTACTTCGGCGGGTTCGGTCATCGCATCTTTACGGCCACGTATCTCGATGTTGATTTCCATTTCAGTACCCGCGAGCATGGTTTTCGCTCTGAATACATGTTTACGCTTGCCCTTGGTATGACGTAGCCAAACCATTAAACCTAGCGCTAGGCGGCTAAGGGTAGACTGGTTCCAAGCTAGGGCATTAATGCGGTAGGTAAGCGCGACAAAGGACTTATTAATCACGGCATAAGGCTGGCCTTGTTCATTGGCCAGTTCGCCATAGTCAGCAATATCGACGTACTCCCCGCCATCAACAAACCCAATCACCGGATCGCGCGTGATGTAGCAAACAGGTAAAAGCTCATTACGGTTTGCTTTCACCTTGTCGCCCAATTTTGCCGTTAACTTAGATAGGAATGACACTGGATCGTTAAAGTTGCCGTAGTAAATCTTTCTCGACTTATCACGGCCAACAAAGCGAGAAAACTCACTGTTCTCTCGCCGTTTAGTGTCAGTCACAACTAAGGAATCAAGCACGTTCTGGAAAAAGGCAGCCACCGCACGATCAATGTCGGTTAGCTCTGTGTGTTCCACCTTGCCATCGAATGTCACTACATCGCATGGGATTTCAAAGAACGCATCGTCCAGTTGCATGATTAGTCCTCCAAATCGTCCAGCTCGTAATACTTACGGCCTTTCACGATAGTGATGCACTTATCGCTTCGGTGTAAGGTCACATCGAACTTGTGGAAGTTGCTCGTTAGGATAGGGAGGTAAGCCGATACTGGCTCATTGCGCTGGTAGCCGTCTCGCGTTTTGCGGCCTTTACCGGATCGGTTGCCCTCATAGATTTGAATGACCGCGCAATCAAAATCAATCTTGGCCATATCTGCGATCGCTGCGTCTAGGTCTTTGCACACGTTAAGTACGTTCGCGCATAACATGACGCAAAAACGGCGTTTTGAGCTGTCAATTTCGGCAATATTGTTTACTACGCCTTTCGCTTTCGAGTTCGGGTCATAGTGAGTGACCGTCATGATCTGCTTGTGGTAGTTAGTAAGGTATTCTTCTGTTAGGTCGGGAAACTTACCGCAACCAAAGTTAAGAATGTTGTTCGCGTATGACCAGTTAGGTGCAAGTCTACTAAGGCGCTTGGCACTGGCTGGCACTTGCTTTCGGCTAGTCTGTAATGTCATGCCCACTCCATAATTGGAGCGGCGCTTTAAGGATGGGTTGGAATAGGGCTGATATTAACGTTAAAGCTCGATCACTTCACCGTCTTGTAAGTTTTCTTCCGGTTCTGGTAAGAAATCTTCCTCCGGTTCTGGCTTAGGTTCTGGTTCAATCGAACTATCCGGTAATTCCGGTAAGTTCGCTGGTGGCTGGTTAAAGTCACGCATTGGTATGCAGACATAAATCACGCCCACGTTCGCCGTACCATAGCCAACGGCCTTATGTACGTACCACCACACGGTTCGTAATCCCTCGGCGGTTTCTTCATCCCATTCCAGTACACTACCGATAGGAACATGGTGCGAAGCAATACGCAGCATTAGCGGCTCTAAGGACTCGCCAAGGTTTTCGTCGCCATCATCCATCATGAAAAAGTTCTCTTGCTCATCTGGACAATCCAACAAAGCCACCAGCTCTGGATCGCTATAAGTGAGCGTATCTTGGTTGGTTTCTAGCTCTAATACTGACTCGCTTTGGTAATTATCATCCGTTGGTGCCGATTCTGGCTCAATAGGGCGATACAGGGACGCTTCAAAGTGATCAGGTGATAGTTTGATAGCCTTAATCCAATCTTCCCTTAAAACGCGATTAAAGGGCTCATGGCCTTGGTATCGAACCTTTCTTACTACAGGTTTAACTACGTCACTCACTTGATGATTCTCTCTAATCTGCTTGGTGTTACGTTCATCAATTTTGCGAAATCGGTCAGTGCTTCACTCTTAGTTTTCCCTTGCAGCTTGTAGCCGTCATGGAAGTTCTGGAAGCCGACCTTAATCATATCGATATAACCTTTCTTCTCGTTGGACTCCTTACGCAGTTTGCGCGCTTGGCGCTTGATGGTTTCGCTTTCCCGTTTCTGTTTGGCGATCTGTTTTTCCATTGCTTTCTGAGCGCGTAGATACTTCGCGTGTTCGCGCGTAGCGGCGGCCTTATCCACCACCGTTTTACGGTTACGTGCGGCAGCTTTCTTCTCGTTCTCGTTGAGCAAGTACGTTTTGTTATCTGAGCCAAAACCAACACGGCGCGCTTGCTGTTTCATTTGGTTGGCCAAGATGCGTTGCCATGCCAGCGATTGCAGCATGGTTGTTGCCTTGAGAACGTGTTTACATGCCACACCGGACAATTCAGGGTTTCGGATTTTCGGGAAAGCAAACTCTTTAGGCGGCGCTATGCAGTAGTTACCCATAGTGGCCAAGTATCGATACCAATACTGGTGACGGCCACAGTCGCAATCAAAGGAAATACGGCCAGCACACGCCAATTGCACCGCTTGGTTGTAATCCCCATTAGGCGGTTCGTGTAGTAGCTCATCCCACTGCTCAAAACGCACCTTTACTCGGTGTTCTTCGTGCTTCGACACGCTTGATGCTCGGACACGAATAAGCGCGATATTGTTCTTAATACCGATCAACGTGGCCTTGTGAATGCCTGTACCGTCATCGACACGGTTGTTTGCACGGTCTACGTCGATTTGACGCGAGTTCTTCACCAAAAAGGCGTAGGTGATACCCGCTGTCTTGCTGTCATAGACCTCTTTGTGTCGCTGACGAGCCTTGTCGAACTTGATCAGGTCTTCTTTGGTAAACCGTTGCCCTTTAGCCTTTTCGCCTAGCGCTTTTAATGCCTTATTAGTTGGCTTGGCCAGCGTTGAGGCGGTCAGTGTTCGCTTGGCATTGCGGCGGTTTTTCTTTTGTGCCCGTTCAATCTTGTTGAATAGCTGGTTGAACTGTCTCTCATTGAGGCCAAGGCTGGCAAATGAGCCGTTATCCCGTTTCTCCGCTTCAAACTTCTTCGGCATAAGTTACAGCCCCATTTCGTCCATGAATTGACGCATGGAACGACGCACCCAAGATGCTGGTGGCAGTTTGATGGTTTCGCCAACAGGTAGCGGATTAATTGGGTCGTCTACGTCACAGACCAGACTAACCAACCAATCAAGCTCAACCGTGGCGTAAGCTCTGTAAGAGACGAGATCCGCACGATAAACCTCATCAAGTCGAATGGTGTACTCAAAGAGATCGGTATTGCCCGAACGGTTGACGTATTCCATGACGATGGCAAAGAAATGCGCCCGTAGAATATCGTCCTCGATGTTCTCTGCTGAGAGGCGGGATAACTTACTCATCATCGCCTCCCATTCGATACTTACCGTCTGCGATTAGCCCCGTTTTAGCCTTAAACAGTCCCATTGCGCGCGAGGCCATTTCTGGCTCTTTCTTAGGTTTCCGTAACAGGTCAAACAAACTCTTAAGCGTTACCGTGTCGCCAATACTGTCTTGTGTGGCTGCATAGACCACAAACATGAGCGCGTAGGTGTCAGGGCGCAGTTCTGACCAGTCGATGTTGTACGTTGGCTTACCATCGGTTCCCCGTACTTCTTCTACGATGGATGGCGACACTTCGAAGCGGCCACCAGCGTTAGGCGGGTAAGTGATAGCGTTTAGGGATGTGAGATAGTTATAGGCTTCCATTGCCGACACAATGATCGGTCTGCCTTTTGCGTCCAGTTCGGACAGGCGAACGGCGCGCCCATACTTCGAAAAGTAGGGCGTAACCTCGTCCACCAGCACAATAAAACCGCCTTTTTTGAGCTTTTCTAACTTCTCGGGCAAAGTCAGCTTAAGGCTCATCAATGAGCGCTCTAATTGTTGGCATTCGATGATATGGAGTTGACCATCATCTACACCAGCAAGCATAAGTCGTGGCTGGCCAGATGATAGAGTAAGTACAGCTATGCGCGTTCGTGCCATGTTGTGACCTCTAAGCGCGCTTTTTAAGATGGGGAGTCTTGGTCAGTTTAACACCATTAACTAGGCTTTTTAGCCCTGTTAATGGTGTTTATATTAATTAATGTTCGGAATGTTGTGGGTAAATGTTTTCGAGCAGTTCAAGTGGCAATCCCGCCAGCTTATAGACCTTAAATAACAGCTCTGTCTCTGTACCGTTGTGGATCTTCCATTGCGCTTTGCCGCCGTATTTCCCTTTTGCGTGGATAGGTATCATATCGGGATACTGAGCGCGCTTATCCGCTTCCAGTAGCGTGTCGTGGTGATAACAACACAAGGGTAATACATACGCATGCGCCCGTTCTCCAACACGACCAAACACATGATGCAAGGAAATCACCGGATTCTCTCGGCCATGCAGCCAACACGCAATACACGGTAAGCGACCAATGGCATCCATAATGCGCTTTTCCTCTGCCGTAGGCGTTCGACCTTTCAATCCCTTACTGGCGATCTTTTTGGTCGGTTTCTTCGCTACCGGCTTCGCTTTTTGGCGCTCGATACGCTGTTGTTGTTTGTCACGCTGCTTTTTCTGGTATTCGGGATCATTTAAGCGCTCGATTTGTCGCTGGCGCTGACGTTCTTGTTGCTGTAATTGCTTTTTGAAGCGCTTCTCCCGTTCCTCGGGGTCATTCATCTTGGCGATTTGCTTTGCGCGCGCCCGTTCCATTGATTGTTTTTGCTTCTCTCGTCGTCTTTGAAGTTTCTCTGCTATTGTCAAAGCCATTAAAAACACCTACTATTTGTTTGCTCTTGTTTCACATTTGCTGGTGGAACATGAAAAGGCTGGTAACTCGAATTTGCTGATTCGAACTGTTTGCTAAGGCCAGCCGCAAAAAAACCGCGTTTATTCGCGGTTTTTTTGTACCTATCAAAAGTAACTCTCAATCAAAACCCGATGGCATGGCTTGCCGTCATCGTTACGCATCCGTTGCCCCAAACTGACGATCTTCATGAGCTTGCCCTCGTAGTCCCAAGGCTGATTTCGAGTTAAACACTCTTTGGCTCGTTTAAGCGCTGGCGAGCCAACTAAAAGATAAACGGCTTTGCGAGGTTTCACGCAGCATTCTCCGTAGCAATGTTTGAGGAAGTGATCATAGACAGTGAACGTTCGGCAAACTTAAGCTCTGCTTTGCGCATATCAATGTCGCGCTCTACATGCAGTGTGAAGTTGTCACAGAACACGCCTTTCTCTTTCTGGTGCGCGTTCAGCTTCTCTTTAAGTTGAGTGATTTCTTGATTGAGCTTTTCAATGTACGACTTGAAGTAAGTCTCGCTGCCGATTTCCAGCATCACCGATGCAGGACTACGAATGATAGACAGGTCATCGCATGTAGATTCGTTGCGTAAAAGGTTAAGAACACGCTCGCCATCTTGAGTTAAGCTGTAATTCTTGCGGTCTGGCTTACCGTCTTGCGCTTCAATTTCGTGTGACACTAAACCCTTTTCGGTCATGCGACCGAGTTCGCGGTACACTTGCTGGTGGCTAGCTTGCCATGCGCCAGATTCAGGCATAGTTCGGTTTGTTAGGTCATAGCCTGTTTGTGTTCTCTGTTCAAGAATTGCTAGAAGTAGATTACCCAAAGTCATAGTTAGTTACCTTTTGTTATTGATGCCAAATTTCACCCGTATCCTCGTCAATAAATCCATGACAGAGATACTCTCTACTTGTTGAGTAATGCGTAAGTCTTCCCTTTAACGCCTTTTTGTTGCGGTTGTGCCAGTGCTCGTATCCGGCAGTAAACGCATATTGGTTGTTGTTGTAGTCTGCATAATGCAGATCTGAGCCGTTGCGAGCCTCACTCACTCCCGCCGACCAGCTTGCTAGAAAATCGTCACGCTCATTGAGTTTGATAGCTTGTCGCTCATCATCATGCACCCCAAGTAACGTGATAATTCCTAGCCCTTGCATGCGGTCAATGACGGTCGTATCGAAATAGCCGATGTAGATTTCATCGTGCGGGATAAACTCTACTTGTAGTGGCATTTCGTAGACCGTTCCATCTAGCGGTAGAGCTTCCATAAGCTCTATGAGTAGGCTCAACTGGTTTTTTGGAATTGCCATTGGCCAGTGCCTTGTCTAGTTGTTTAACCACATCTGCACACATGGAAAAGCGAGGCATTTCATTTCGTATCGCTTTTTCGTCTGCGCCCTCAATAAAGGCTTTCGCCTCATCTGCACTTCCTAACACCCAACTCACACACACGTTCGCTACCGCGCCAGCGTTGCGGCTAATGGCCATCGATACTGTTGCTCCGTGGTTAGACAGGACAATAGTGCCTTTGCTGGTATTGAACGTTTTTATGGTCATTTTCTGCAAATGATTGAGCGTGTTCGGAATGCGGAATGAGACTACCACATCAAAATTAAGATATGCAATAGCTAATTTGCCCCTTAATATCAAAAAAATATATATTGATATTAAGTTGTGTGTTCGGAATAAAAAGTTGTTGCCATAATCCAAAAATGGGATTAGATTACGCCACAAGCAAACAGTCGGAGCCGTTTAAGAAATGAATCTAATTCACGGATTTTGCAGCACTAACCCACTAATTAACCCTGATATGGTGCTAATGCAGAGAGGTACATACGCCCACCAGCTAAAACGACTTTTCACTGACAGCAAACTACGTGTTGGCCATCTTTATGAGATGAAAACGACAGCAAGTAGCAGTGTTAAGTTTTGGGATTCACTCTCTGCTTATTTTGATGAGATTACTTACAAAGCCAAAGAAAGCTACACAGAGATTGATTCTCAATATCAATTTTTAACCTATCTAGCTGATGCAGTTTACTTGATTGAAAAAAAGGGCATTGATTGGGATGTCACCATCCAGTCATTGATTTTGGACGATGACCAAACGCAAGAAACCCACGATCAACAGCTACGCAACATTAGCCACCTTTTGAAGATGACAAAGCAGTACGCAGAACAGTTTTAACGATGCTGACGATCTACCCATTGGACGAATTTATTAAGGCTAATTTCCGAAGCAATTCGGAGTTTGCCAGGATACATGGCGTTGTCTTAAACACGGTTTACAAGATGAACGCCAACGGAGTTCATGCCAGCGGTGATAGAAACAATTACACCCTCTGGTATGGCAAGAAAAGCGGCAGTGAACAACAGCAATTGTTCTAGTTCCACCAGCAACGAAATAAACATCAAGAGATATAGAGCATGTTGAATATGACTTTATTTGAACTTATTAACCCTAGCGACCCACTCACTTTCTACGCCCCGAACCTTGAAGTGGCGGCGGTCGTCGCTTACTCGCTATCAAGCCACTACGGCGCGGTTTCAGTCGATAATCCCGAAGAACGTTCACCGATCCTTTTGGGTTGGGGAGACTGGTTTGAGGAAAGAAACATCGATGGCGAATGGATGAAAGCAAACCATCTTGTTTTAGCCGATGCCTTTGATTCATTAGTGATTGGTCAGCCGGAGAAACGCGCACAGTTCGACGCGACACTGGCTGCACTATCTGACAGCCAGAAAGAGGCATTTAAGAAA
>NZ_JAWPOL010000160.1:0-1476 GCF_033391095.1 Vibrio sp. Vb0667
CGGTTCGCACTGTCAATGAATGTGCACAAATCGGTCGTGACGATCTAACGGTTGCCACTAACCTACAAGAAGCACGTCTGCTTTGTGGCAGCGAAGACACATTCCAAGCTCTAAAAAAGGTCGTGCTATCCGACTCTTTCTGGCCGAGCGAAACCTTCTACCGCGCAAAAATCCAAGAACAACGCGAACGTCATGCTCGCTACCACGATACGACCTATAACTTAGAGCCCGATATCAAATCGACCCCAGGAGGTCTTCGCGATATTCACACTTTGAGCTGGGTAGCGCGTCGTCACTTTGGCGCCACATCTCTGCTAGAGATGAGCCGTTACGGCTTTCTTACCGATGCGGAGTACCGCGAACTGGTGGAGTGTCAGGACTTCTTGTGGCGTGTCCGCTTTGCGCTGCACATTGAACTTCGCCGATACGACAACCGTTTGACCTTCGCACATCAAGCACAAGTGGCCGAAAACCTCGGTTATGTTGGTGAAGGCAATCGCGGCGTCGAGATGATGATGAAAGAGTTTTATCGCACACTTCGTCGCGTCGCAGAATTAAACAAAATGCTGCTCAAACTGTTTGATCAAGCCATCATCAATGGTGGTGCAACTGAAAACGCAGAAATTTTGGATGCAGATTTTCAACGCCGTGGATCGTTAATCGAAGCCAGAAAACCCGCGCTATTCCAAGCCAGACCTGAAACTATTCTTGATATGTTTTTGCATATCGCGAACGACTCAACCATTGAGGGGGTAAGTCCTCCAACCCTGCGACAACTGCGTACTGCACGTCGCCGCTTAAACAAGTTTTTACACACGATTCCAGCGGCTCGTGAAAAATTCTTAGCGTTATGTCGACACCCAAATGCACTTCATAAAGCATTCAGTTTGATGCACAGACTTGGGGTCATGGCCGCGTATTTACCACAATGGAGCCAGATTGTTGGTCAGATGCAGTTCGACCTGTTCCATGCCTACACGGTTGACGAGCACAGCATCCGCTTGCTGAAACACATCAATACCTTTAACAATCCAGACAACCATGCGAAGCATCCGATTTGTTGCGACATATACCCTCGCATGCAAAAGAAAGAACTGCTGATCATCGCAGCAATCTTCCATGATATTGGTAAAGGTCGCGGTGGTGATCACTCAGTGATTGGTGAAGGTGAAGCGTACGATTTCTGTATTGAACACGGGCTGTCGAAGCCAGAAGCTAAGTTAGTGGGCTGGCTGGTGAGGCATCACCTTCTCATGTCAGTCACCGCACAACGACGCGCTATTTACGATCCTGACGTCATTACCGAGTTTGCCAAGCAAGTTCGTGACGAAGAATCTCTTGAGTATTTGGTGTGTCTCACGGTTGCGGATATTTGCGCAACCAACCCAGAGTTGTGGAACGCTTGGAAACGCACGCTACTTGCCGAGCTATTCTACTCAACGCAACGCGCACTGCGTCGCGGATTAGAAAACCCGG
>NZ_JAWPOL010000161.1:0-1473 GCF_033391095.1 Vibrio sp. Vb0667
AGACACGATCTTCGCTTGTTGGATCAAGAACTCATCGTGATTCGTCGCGCCACGGTTTTGGCCTGTCGGGTTGTTGTTTCCGCTGTCTGCAACCGAAGTGAAGTAGTTAAGCACATTAAAGCTTGCAACGCGTAAATCCGACTCTGCGATAGCTGGCGCCGCTTTACGTTCTACATCAAAGCCATCACCCGCTGCCACAAAGCTAGTGTTATTTACATCGTTCGTCGCGATCAGACGGTATTCATTGTAGCTGTAGTTCACTACGCCCTGTAAGCCTTCAACGCGCGAACCTAAGCGAATGTGCTGTTCAGATGAACCGTCTTGATCCAAATCTTGACCAAACTCAGGGTAGTAAGGAATTTCGCCGTTCGGTGCTTTGGCATCAGATTCTAGGAAAACTCGATTCTCTGCATTTTGTTTTGCTAGCGCGACCGCTTCTGCACTGTCTGCTGCGTGAAGCTGAGTTGGCTTAAAGAGCGGAGCTTGGTGCGACAACATCATGTTGTTACGTTTTGAATCGTAATCGTAAGAGAAGTTACGAGTAACAAACAAATCACTGGCTGAGTTCAGCGTCACTTGCATCCCTTCATGGCGCTCTAACGCATCACGCAGAGTTTCGCCTTCTTTGATCACAAGCGGCGTCACCAATGGAATGTCTGACGTGCCAGTTTTTACATAGCTGGTTGCGTCAGAAGAAAGCTGAGTATTGCTGTAGTACTCCTGAACCTTACCTTTCACACAAACTACGTCACCAGGCTTTAGCTCGGTATCTGCGGCGTTCGTATGAATAAATAGACCTTCTGACGTCTTATCGTTGTTATCGTTCTCGATAGCTTGCAGGTAGAAGCCTTTCGTCAAACCGCTAGTAACAGCGCTCACGACACCAGTAACAAAATGCTCTTCTGTCGTAATGTATGGGTAACCATCGATAAATGGCGAAGAAGCACCTTCACCTTGAATGTCTTGAATGGATGTGAACGTTGGCGCGTGTCCATCCACTTCACACACAAATGCTGCAGGTGGCTCAGCTGCATTCAGCTCGCCCAAGCCATCAATGTTGTCTTTTGCTAACGTTGTCCATTGAGAAGATTGGAAAGTCGCAGAAGGCGTCAGTGCGTCACCGTTACGTACCAAAGTGGCGTCTTTGCCAAATGCTACACCACCCATCACGCCGACCATGTCGTGAACTTCACCATCTTTTAGTAGTGCGAGAGGATCGTCACCATTAAAGTTCGCGACGTTTTTATCGGTCTGGTCAGCCACTGCTTTAATCGCATCGCTGGCATCACCATGGGCAAGAACAAACACCTGCTTCGCTTGCAACGTTACTTGGCTCAAATCGATCTTGCTGCCCCAAGTGCCACCACCATTAGATGATTTCGCTAGCTCATAACCTGTTAGCGTGACTGCGGCATCACCGGTATTCGCGATCTCGACCGCTTTATTATACGAGCCACCTTCTACGTACTGGGA
>NZ_JAWPOL010000162.1:0-1471 GCF_033391095.1 Vibrio sp. Vb0667
CCCCTCCCCTTCACCTAGCATATGAATGACATCAAAACGCCAGCCATCCACGGAATATGGCGGCTTCAGCCAATGTTTGATAACCGACGCCTCACCTTGGTAGATATATTCTCTGACTTCGTGATTCTCAAAATTCAATACCGGCAGATTGTCGATACCTTTCCAGCCAATATAGTGATTACTCTCCCCATCAAAAAAGTAATAGTCGCGAAAATCGGATTGAGGATTCCCGTACGCGCCTTTCCCTTTCTGCTGAATATCAAACCAAGGGTGCTGCACAGAAGTATGGTTAAAGACCGCATCCAATACGATCTTCATGTTTTTGCTGCGGATTTTTTCGCACAATGACGCAAAATGCTCGTTGGTGCCGAACATAGGATCAATCGTGAAATAATCCGTGGTGTCGTACTTATGGTTACTTGGCGAGGAAAAAATCGGATTGAAGTACAATGCAGTTACACCCAATTGTTCAAGGTACTCAAGCTTTTGCTCAACGCCTTTTAAATCACCACCGAAGAACTCACGTGCCCCAGAGTTTTGGTGATTCCCTACTGGTTCTCCCCACGTTTTAATCACAGCATCAGGATCGTACTCGCAGTACGCTTCACGAATCGCAGACTCACTTTGACTCGCGGCAAAACGATCAGGAAAAATCTGATAGAAAACTTGTTCTTGAACCCACTTTGGCGGTTGATGGTTTACATTCAATTTGAAATGAAATTCTTTGGGCGGAATACGTTTTTGCACGCCACGTGCGTCTAGCCAATATTGCTGACCGTTTCTAACGACTTTAAATACATAGTGGGTGATGTCTCGATCTCTATTCGGCTCGAACGATACTTCCCACAGCAGTAACTCTCCAGCTCTGCCGCATTGCACCATGGCGACAAGGTATTCTTCGTTGTCTGGCTCAATACGCACATAAACAGCATCAAATGTTAACGCTTCTGTTTTTAGACAGACCTTCACGCGTTTACCATCGAAGGCTAAACCATCAACCGTCTGGCTATGAAAGAGAAATGGCAAAGACATAATAAGCACTCTTTAATAGGTGGATATGCCACTATTTTATTAAAGAATGAGAGATAAAAAATCCTCCTTGGAAATTCGGTGTTTTACCTATTTTCTCAAGGAGGATCACACTTGGTAGGCGTAGTCGCGGCTCTGACTATGTCGAAGAAACGCGTAACGAATCAGACATGCTATTTAATTGAGCAATAAACTGTCATCCGAAAGTTCTTCGCCTCGAACTTTAGAAAACATGTCTAGTAAATCAGGCACTTGCATATTGGCGCGTTGCTCTCCAGCGACATCCAGAACGATTTCCCCTTGGTGGAGCATGACGGTTCTATCACCACAAGCGAGCGCGTCTTTCATCGAGTGCGTTACCATCATCACCGTCAGATCAAACTCATTGACGATACGCTTGGTTAAATCGATGACAAAAGCCGCCATACGCGGGTCAAGCGCG
>NZ_JAWPOL010000163.1:0-1470 GCF_033391095.1 Vibrio sp. Vb0667
ATACTTGGCAACCTCTTGACTGTATGCCTTGTCACCCTGATGGGCCTGTTTGAGTAGCTCAACAAGCTCATCCGGCTCTGTATCTTTTAACAAGTAGCCATCCGCGCCACTGCGTACAATCGCTTCAATATCCGCAGGGCTGTCTGAAACGGTCAGAATAACAATCCTCGCCTCACAGCCATCTGCTCGCAGCGCTTTTAACGTATCCAGCCCAGACATGCCTTTCATGTTGAGGTCTAGCAGCACCAAATCGAGCTCAAGCTCATGCGCTTTTGCGACTGCATCTGCGCCATTGCTTGCTTCTGCAACGACTTCAAACTCTGGCTCAAAGCTCAGGAGTTGATGGATACCACGTCGCATCAGTGGATGATCATCCACCAGCATTACTTTACACACTGTCAAAGTTTACTTCCTTACTGTGTTGGAATTCGAGTTTTACGGTGCATCCTTTGTTTATTGATGCCTCAATCTGTAGATCGGCGTGCAGTCTCGCTGCTCGCTCTTGCATGATCGTCATACCGTAATGATTAATTTTTTCGTCCTGATGTTCAAAGCCTACCCCGTCATCGGAGACGGTTACTGTGACTTTCCCATCACAATCAAGACATTGAATATGTATATGGTCAGCTTGCGCATGCTTAATCGCATTCAGTGCCGCCTCTCTGATCAACTGTAGTAAATGGACTTGTTGATGCGCATCTAATTCCGTCGATGAAAGTCTATTTTTCAACGTAATTTCTGCCGTTGTTTGCTCATTAAGCGTTTCAACCATCTCTTGCAGCGCTTGGCCAAAACTGCCTTCTTTGATCGTCAGACGGAATGTCGTTAACAGCTCACGTAACTGGGTATAAGCAGCCGACAAGCCCGTATCCAGCTCTGCAATCACTTGATTGGCTTGAGCAATGGCCTTTTCGTCAGGAAGATTTTTCACGCTTCTCTTTAATAAAGCGACCTGAATTTTCAAATAGGATAACGCTTGAGCCAAAGAGTCGTGAAGTTCGCGAGCAATGGTCGCGCGCTCTTCCATCAACAAAATTTGTTCTGCTTGACGCTGTGCGCGATTGTAGTACACCGCTCGCGAGAGAATTTGTACAAAGTTGTCAATTAGCGTCTCGTTCGGGCACGGTAAGCCTGCTTTCCAATATAGAGAACCGAGATGTTCGCCATCTAACGTTAAAGGTTCTGCATGACATTCATCATCACAATCATGGCAGCACTCTTCCCCTTCCGTAAGGATCCAATTAGGCTCTCCCAACTGTTCGATTTCAAGCTTCACCGCTTTAATGCCTTCTAAGCTCGCAATGTGCTTCAAAATCGCCTGGAAATTATCCTGATTAATGCGCGATGCAGTGAGCTCTTTTGAGGAATCATAAAGCACTTCTAAAGACTGATTCGCATGTTGCAACTTGCGAGTTTTCTCGTCTACCGCCTGTTCCAATCCACGATAGAGCTTACCGAGGGCTGTCGCCA
>NZ_JAWPOL010000164.1:0-1468 GCF_033391095.1 Vibrio sp. Vb0667
AACGAATCGAGCTGTCTGCCAGAACAATATCGCCATGCAAACCGCGCTCTTTGAGCAGTAACCACGTCATTCCCCATCCCGTCAGCGTTGCCAACGTAAATGCCGAACCAGCAAACATCGTATTGTGCGGGTTCAAATTCGGATTGAGCTGGGCACTGCATTCGAACTGATAACCGGTGTATTGGTTGATTTTGATGCCCATTTTGTCCGCAATTGGGATCTGCGCTTCCCAGCGCTGCTGCAATTCCGTGCACCATTCTGGGCGACGTAACACATTCGCCATCGGATCAAGCGGCTTCACCATTTGTTGGTGACGCACCGGACCGCGTTCATCGGTCAACTCACCACGACGTTCAAAACCGTTTTTTTCATAAAACGCAATCGCGTCTTCACGAGCATTACATACCAAACGTTTCGCACCTTCTTGGCGCGCAAGCGATGCCAACGCGACCAACACCAGTGAGCCCATGCCTTTGCTGCGACGATTGCCTTTCACCGCCATATAGCGGATTTGGCCATCGTTATCCGGAGTAATGTACAAACGTCCGATCGCCATTGGACGACCACGGCTATCCACAATCATGCGGTGGTGGCTCACCACGTCATATTCATCACGTTCAGAGCCTACTGGCATGCGCCATGGCTCTCGAAGCATTTGCCAACGAAATTGATAGTACTTGTTAAGCTGATTTTCGGTTGTTGGAGTTATGAGTTTGAACATATCAATCCTTTGAAAGTGCAAATCAGTAAGAATCTTGGGGAGAAAATACCCAAGTAAAATCAAACCACTTGGGTATATAGCTTAGACCATGGGTGTATCCACGCCAGATTAGACCTGTAGCCAAAAAGTCACTGGGCCGTCATTAATTAATGACACTTTCATATCGGCCGCGAAGCGACCACGCTCGGTTGGCAATTCCTGCTCACACAAGTCAGAAAAGTAGTCATACAGACGTTCAGCGTCGGCTGGATGCGCACCACGAGAAAAGCCTGCACGTGTGCCTTTCTTGGTATCTGCCGGTAACGTAAATTGAGACACCACCAAAACCTTACCGTTCACTTGTTTGACGTTGAGGTTCATTTTTCCTTCGTTGTCTTCAAAGACTCGGTAGGTGGTCACACGTTCCATCAAACGTTTTGCTTTGGCTTCATCGTCGTCCTTCTCAACACCAAGTAGGACAAGAAGACCTGTATCGATTTCCCCAACCACTTCACCGTCTACACGAACGGCCGCTTCACTGACTCGTTGAATTAGCGCTATCACTACTCTCGCTTCCTTCATTTGCTAACTGAGATTCAGCCGACGAGTGTATCATGTCTAGATCTTCACTCCAGTGCTCTTGCTCACCCAATGCTGCGGTGACTTCTGCCCCCAGCAAGACGATCATCCAGCACAAGTAAACCCAGACAAACAAGATAGGAATTGCGGCTAAAGCGCCGTAAATCAGCTGGTAAGACGGGAACTGAG
>NZ_JAWPOL010000165.1:0-1459 GCF_033391095.1 Vibrio sp. Vb0667
ATTGCTACGCAATGCTCAGAGTGATGAAGAACTTTACGACATCATGATTCACCAATAAGCAGGACGATCACCATGCGATTAATTGTTGTTAGCGGGCACTCTGGTGCAGGCAAAAGTATTGCGTTGCGCGTGCTAGAGGACTTAGGGTACTACTGTGTCGACAACCTACCAGTAAACCTATTGGATGCGTTTGTACATTCCATCGCTGACAGCAAGCAAAATGTTGCGGTGAGCATTGATATCCGAAACATCCCAAAAAAGCTCAAAGAACTGACTGGCACGTTAGAGCAGCTAAAAACTGAACTCGATGTAACCGTACTTTTCTTAGACGCCAATAAGGAAACCTTGCTCAAACGCTACAGCGAAACTCGTCGCATCCACCCGCTATCATTAGGCGGTCAGTCGCTATCGCTCGATCAAGCTATCGAGAGAGAAAAAGAGATCCTGACACCACTAAAAGCGCATGCGGATTTAATCCTCAACAGTAGCGGTCAGTCTTTGCATGAACTGAGTGAAACAGTTCGCATGCGAGTAGAAGGACGTGATCGCAAAGGCTTGGTGATGGTCTTTGAATCATTCGGCTTTAAATACGGCCTTCCGTCTGATGCAGATTACGTATTTGATGTTCGATTCCTACCGAACCCACACTGGGAACCTGCACTGCGCCCAATGACGGGTTTAGATGCTCCTATCGCTGCGTTTTTGGAGCAGCACCAGTCGGTATTGAGCCTCAAGTACCAGATAGAAAGTTTTATTGAAACTTGGCTACCTTTGCTCGAAAAAAATAATCGCAGCTATCTCACCGTAGCCATTGGCTGTACTGGCGGCAAGCACCGCTCAGTGTATTTAACCCAACAGATTGGCGAGTACTTTGCGGATAAAGGGCATCAAGTTCAGATTCGTCACACCTCGCTCGAGAAAAATGCTAAGGAGTAGCAGTGGAGTTAAGTCGTAAAGTATTGATTCAAAATCGTCTTGGGTTACACGCGCGCGCCGCAGTTAAGTTGGTAGAACTTGCGCAAAGCTTTGATGCTGTAGTAACCATCGACAACGAAGAAGACAAAACCGCCACCGCAGACAGCGTGATGGGGCTGTTGATGTTGGAATCGGCTCAAGGACAATACGTAACGATTCATGCCACAGGCGATCAAGCAGAGTTGGCACTCGACGCTGTATGTCATCTGATTGAAGACAAGTTTGACGAAGGCGAGTAATTTACTCGCTTTTTAGTTCCAATCTCTAGCCTCCAAACTGAATAGAGCGCAATCCCCTTTCCTAGCTAAAAAGTACAGCGATATCTCTCCCAAATCTTTGCGACTGCTCTGGTCACTCAGCAAATAATTTTGTCCTGTTTCACAAGTTGTTATTAAAAGGTGCCTAGAATTAAGTTATTATTCAAAGCATTGTAAATATCAGGAATTGGGAGGAACGAATGGCAGAGCAAATAGAATTCGACCAA
>NZ_JAWPOL010000166.1:0-1454 GCF_033391095.1 Vibrio sp. Vb0667
TGGTATTCAGTACCGTTCTGATCGTGGCAAAACAACTTTGGGACGCAAACACATTTTACGATTCACTTTTAGCAGCCACTCAAAATGCGCAAGTTGCTCAACAACATTACGAAGCGTATTTGACTCAAGTAGTGTGGCAGACCGCGCTACTTATCGTCGTTTTTGTGGCTTTACTGTTGGCCGCCGCACGCGTAATGCTGCGCCAAACTCAGTATCTCAATGAAGCCATCAAATTAATGGCGAGCAAAAACTTGTCGGTACCGTTTGGTATGGACTGTAAAGATGAATACGGAGATGTGGCACGAGAGCTAGAGAAAACGCGTCGCCAACTGCATGACGTGATTCAAATGCAAATCAACGCATCCGACGAGCTAGCGACACTGACGGAAGTGATGACGCTGAGCATGTCAGAAACTAAAGAGTCGCCGCAAGAAGAGTTCAACGAGATTGACCAGCTGGCGACGGCCATGAGCGAGATGTCATCGACCGTACAAACGGTGGCTGATCATGCTCAAACGGCTTCTTCTTTGACGGAACAGGCTTCCACGCAAGCCGTAACGGGTCAACAGTTCTTACAAAGCACAGTGGCGAAAATGAGCGAGCTATCTTCAGATATTGCGTCTTCTGCACAAGCCGTAAACCAAGTCGAAGAGCGTGTGGAGTCGATTGGTAGCGTAGTGGGTACGATTCAAGGTATCTCTGAACAAACCAACTTGCTTGCTTTGAATGCGGCGATTGAAGCGGCGCGTGCTGGTGAAGCTGGGCGTGGCTTTGCTGTGGTGGCGGACGAAGTTCGTAACCTTGCGCAGCGCACGCAACAAGCGACGGTGGAAATTCAAGAAATGATCACTCAGCTACAGGCCAGCGCGACTTCTGCGGTTGATTTGATGGAGAAAAGTGTTGTCGAAGCGGCTGAAGGCGTGGAACTGGTTTCTAACGCGGGTAGTGAGCTTGATGGCATCGTTGCTCAAGTAACACAAATCAACGATATGAACTTCCAAATTGCTACCGCTTCAGGACAACAAAGCAGTGTAGCGGAAGAAATGAGCCAGAACTTAACGAACGTTCGTGAGCTGGTTGAAGCATCGGTCGTGGTGGTCACAGAGTTACTGGAAACCTCTGAAATGATGCAAAGTAACGCCGAAGAGCTAGATAAGAAGATTAAGTCATTTAGCGTATAAAGCGAATTGGATTTGATAAAACGCCCACAAACCTTTTGTGGGCGTTTTTATTTGCTTTCAGTCTGGTATAAAGAATGAATCACCGTGCTTTTCACACAAGGAAGAAACATGCAGCTGCCTTCGTCACTGGTCTCTGTCGCCGAATCTGCCGTTCAAAATGCCCAAGAAGCGGGTTACCTTCAATCATGGCCAAATGAGGTCGTAGAGCAGTTTCATTACGTCTCGGCGTTGAGCCAATTTATTACGGAAACCATTCACCGTGACGAGACTCTC
>NZ_JAWPOL010000167.1:0-1450 GCF_033391095.1 Vibrio sp. Vb0667
TGTATGGTACTCGCTGGAGACTTAACAGAAAGCAAGTGGGGGCAAAAGCTTGGTTCGGATTACTATGCCCATGGATTTGAGGCACCGGCGGAACAAGTTCTGAGATGGCTGCCGTGGGCACAATGGGTGAAAGCGTTCTCGCCATTCGACCGATTCTGTTCACGATGGAAAGCTTGGCAACGCTGGCTCAATAAAATTCCAATGCTAAAGCACCGTCTCACGCCAGTGCTTGTTCACATCAAGTGGTAATTGGCTAGTCATTAAGCACTCAGGTACACTCGTCGATCTAAACAACGAGGTGCCTGTGACAAACTCTATTTTCTCTCCTTTATCGAATCCTCAAGTGCATCGTCAGGTGTTAGCGCTCGCGATCCCGATGGTGTTGTCGAATATTACCGTTCCACTATTAGGCTTAGTCGATGCGGCGGTGATTGGGCACCTAGAGCACGCGTGGTATTTGGGCGGCGTTGCGTTGGGCAGCACTATGATCAGCGTAACGTTCTGGCTGCTTGGCTTCTTACGCATGTCGACGACTGGCCTAGCGGCGCAGTCTTACGGTGGTGAAGACAAAAAACAGCTCGCATTGGTGTTCATACAGGGCTCATTCATGGCTTTGCTGTTTGCTTTGGTGTTCCTCATAGCCCATAACCCACTTGCTGATCTGATTTTTGGCTGGAGTGATGCCAGTGCTGAAGTGAAGCACTACGGCATGCAATATTTCTCTATCCGAGTGTGGAGTGCGCCGGCGGCACTGATGAATTTTGTGTTGTTGGGCTGGTTGCTCGGCACGCAAAACTCCAAAGCGCCTATGTGGATGGTGATCATCACCAATGTCACCAACATCGCTCTCGATTTGTTATTTGTGATGGGCTTAGGTTGGAAAGTTGAAGGTGCTGCGCTTGCATCCGTGATTGCTGATTACTCAGGCATGGCGTTTGGTTTGGTCTGCGTGTGGAAGACATGGCAAGCACGTCAGTTGCCGTCACCCAAGCAATTACTTGCTGACACTCAGCATGGGCTAGGGCGATTTGTGAAACTCAATCGCGATATCTTTCTTCGTTCATTATGTTTGCAAGCTGCGTTTAGCTTTATGACGTTTCAGGGCGCGAGCTTTGGTGATGATGTTGTCGCGGCAAACGCTGTGTTGATGAGCTTCTTGATGATGATTTCCTACGGCATGGATGGTTTTGCCTACGCGATGGAAGCGATGGTGGGGAAAGCGATTGGCGCGAAAGACCGAGCTCAGCTTAGTGATTCTCTGATCGGGACATTCTTTTGGAGTCTGATCATCTGCTTAGGGCTTACTGTGGTATTTGGCTTAGCGGGATCGAATTTGATCGCCATGATCACTTCTATTGCGATTGTGCAGCAGCAAGCAGCGATCTATCTACCTTGGCTGGTGGTGATGCCGTTGACATCCATGTGGTGTTTCTTATTCGATGGCATTTTT
>NZ_JAWPOL010000168.1:0-1444 GCF_033391095.1 Vibrio sp. Vb0667
ACAAAGAAGCGGAAATGGACATGGTTATCGACAAAGCCAAACGCGCCACTCCTCAGATTGTGGAACAAATCATTCAATACGCGAGAGAGCGTAAAGGCGTGATGATCTTTGCTGCAACAGTTCGACATGCTCAAGAAATTCACGGCCTGCTGCCAGAAGGCGAAACCGCCATCGTCATTGGTGACACTCCAACGCCAGAGCGCGATGCGATCATTCAAGCTTTCAAAAATCGTGAAATCAAATACTTGGTGAATGTCTCTGTGTTAACCACCGGATTTGACGCGCCTCATGTGGATTTGATTGCCATCTTGCGCCCCACTGAGTCGGTCAGCTTATATCAACAAATTGTTGGACGAGGTTTGCGTTTATCGGAAGGTAAAAATGAATGTCTGGTACTCGATTACGCGGGTAACAGCTACGATTTGTATCAGCCAGAAGTGGGAGATCCAAAACCCGACTCCACCAGCGAGATCATTACTATTCCTTGCCCTGCTTGCGGATTTAACAACAACTTCTGGGGTAAATTGGACAGCAATGGCTTTTTACTCGAACACTTTGGGCGACGCTGCCAAGGTTACTTTGAAGATGAAGACACGGGCGAACGCGAGCATTGTGGCTACCGTTTTCGTGCCAAATATTGCGGCGAATGTGGCGCAGATAATGATATTGCCGCTCGTATATGCCATGAATGTGATGCAACATTGGTCGACCCAGATAAGAAACTAAAAGAAGCACTGAATTTGAAAGACGCACTGATCTTCGAGTGCACAGAAATGGACTTGTCCGTGTTCAAATCAAATGACGGCAAATCACAGCTCAAAGTCACGTATTCAGGGGAACCATACCAAGGCGAAGGTCATGCGTTAGTTCATGAGTTTTGGTCATTAAACACCAAGAAACAGAAGCAAACTTTTAAAGACCAGTTTGTGCGCCCTCACCTTGCAGATAAACATCGCCCGTTTGAAGAAGCATCGCCTACACGAGTCGTCGCCAATCAACACCGTTTCCGTTTACCGCAGTTTGTCATTGCCAGAAAGTCTGGGCGCTTTTGGAAGTTGCGCGACAAGATTTTTGAAGATGAACTTAAATAACGCTCGATTCGCACCAGTGAGTTTGCCAAGAGCAAAGTGAATGTGACTGAACCGACAGTTCACACGATGATTCACTTTCTGTTCATGTACAGCTAGATATAATTTTGCCAACTCTTCAGAAAAGGTTTTGCTATGTATAAACCAGTGACTTCTCAAAATCTTGCGTTGTTTTTCAGCCTCGCCCCGATGCTGCTTTCTGCACCAAGCTTCGCGCAGCAAAATGATATTTACACCACGCAAAATGGCCACGCCATCGTGCAAGATGTCGAAAAGCCCGGCACTCGTATCGAATTTGATGAAGACCAAGATGAGGTCTACCGCGCCGTACAAAAAGGCTACATTCGTCCCTTCTC
>NZ_JAWPOL010000169.1:0-1443 GCF_033391095.1 Vibrio sp. Vb0667
GGAATGATCAAGTTTAAACCCGGCTTTAATGTGTGGGTGTAGCGTCCGAAGCGTTCAACTGTCCAGTTGTTTCCTTGTGGAACCGTTTTGATGGCTGAAGACAAGATAACGACAGCGAGGACGACGAAAATACCGATAGTGATCAGTGAATCGATAGGCATGATTTATTCCCTTGAGTGCATAATAACTGATTCATTTTCACGCATTTTTGGGTTGTAGACAATCGAAGATGTTGAGGAGAAACGATAGCGGTGCGATTTTAGGCAAAACAAAGGCCGGAAATTCCGGCCTTTAGTGTCTTGTTTTTAGATGTGTTCTGCGCTTAGTACAAGATGGAGTACAGCTGGCGACGATATTTACTTGCAATAGCGTTGCCTTGTCCTAAGGCGCTTAGGATATCCATAAAGGTCTTCTTCACTTCGCCATCTTGCGCGCCTAGGTTTACTTTTAAAATGTTCCAAAGTAGCTCTAGCGCTTCTTCATCACGACCCACTTGGTTGTATTGTACTGCTAGCTCACATGCCAATTCGAAATTGTTTGGGTTAGCTGCCAACTCTTGTTCCAAGCGCTTTAATTCTGGACTTTCAGCCGCTTGCTGATGCAGTTCCAGTTTCGCGATTAAGCTTTTGTAAGAGTTGTCTTGATACTCAAGTGGGATGGTTGCTAACAACTCTTGTGCTAATTCGAATTGTTTGGTTTCTAGCAAACAATCGGCTTTCGCTAATTTTACATCACCGCGTGATTGCAGTTCATCTGACAGTGTTTGAATGACGTTCAGAGCTTGTGCATGTTCGCCTTGTTGAAGCAGTTCGCTTACTTGCTTCAATAGTTGCTCGTCAGGGCTTGGCAAATGTTTTTGTAGCATTGTGCCAATCGCTTCAATTGGTTGAGGCCCGCCTAAGCCATCGACCGCTTGTCCATTAACAAACAACGCGATTGTTGGCAGTACTTGCACACCAAATTGGGAAGCAAGCGCTGGTTGATCTTCACAGTTCAGCAGAGCCAATGTAAAAGCACCATTGTACTGTTGAGTGAGAGCTTGCAACTCAGGTAGCACTTGTGCGCTTTCTGGTTGAGCGTTGGCCCAAAAATGAATCAGAACGGGCGTGTTCATTGATCCTTCAAGCACTTCTCTAAAATTCTGTTCTGTTAACTCAACGATAAATGGGGATTGCATCTGAGTGTCCTTGCTTTTAATTCAGGTCGATGTCTGTAGATATGGAGCTAATTGAATGGAAAATCAAGCGGGTCGAGCATATTAGGAAAAACGCTGCCGAAGCAGCGTTATCCTATTTGCAAGCGAAAGTGCAATTAAATTGGTAGTTCTCGCACGTTAGATAGCAGAGCATGGCATCGTGCAAGGTGTGGTATCAAAATAGGATGAACATGGTCAACACTACACCCACACTAAGCCAGTTAAGCTGATTTAATGTCATTGTTGCC
>NZ_JAWPOL010000016.1:0-94279 GCF_033391095.1 Vibrio sp. Vb0667
CTTCCAAATCAAAATTAGTCAAAGAAAAAGGCAAAAAAGTTGTACTTTTTTACGCTTAACATACAGAGCATTAGCCAGAATCATTTTTGATCGATTATCCTATTGGAAATGCTCCCACGAATTGTAATTCAAAATGAAAAATTACCAACTGGTTTTAGCCTCAACTTCCCCTTTTCGTAAACAACTGCTTGAAAAGCTCTCACTACCATTCGTTTGTTTACCACCTGATTGCGATGAAACACCTTTTGACCAAGAAACGCCAACTGAACTTGTGCAGAGACTGGCCCAAGAGAAAGCAATATCTTGCCAGACGGATAAAGCAAGTTTAGTTATCGGCAGTGACCAAGTTTGTGTCATTAATGGTGAAATCGTTGGCAAGCCTTTAAATAGAGATAACGCGATAAATCAACTTTTGGCTCAAAGTGGAAAAGTCATCACTTTCTATACTGGTCTTGCGGTACATAACACCGTGACAAACCATACAGAAGTCGGCTTTGATTCTTTCGAGGTGCACTTTAGAGATTTAACGCTTGAACAAATCGAACGCTACGTCGACAGGGAAGAACCTTTTTACTGCGCAGGCAGCTTTAAAAGCGAAGGCATGGGAATTTGCTTGTTTACGAAATTAGTCGGTAAAGACCCGAACACACTTGTCGGACTACCATTGATTGATTTGATTGATATGTTGCATGTTCAAGGACTCGATGTCCTTTAACCCAAATGCGATAAAAGGGAGCTACAGGCTCCCTTTTGCATCCGCGAGGAAAACATGGTTACGCGTTTCTTAAACCCGCCAACACTTTTTCTAGTTTCGGTTCCATCGGTGCGTTGATTTCCATCCACTCATCATTTGATGGGTGTTGGAACTTGATGTTTGCCGCGTGTAGGAACAAACGATCTAAACCAACTTGACCTGTGTAAGCATCAAAGCGACGATCACCGTAGCGATCATCCCAAGCGATTGGGTGACCAGTGTATTGCGTATGAACTCGTATTTGGTGAGTTCGACCAGTAATCGGACTCGCCTGAATCAATGTAGCTTGTTCGAACTTTTCCAAAATCTTAAAACGCGTTTCTGACGGCTTACCATTAGGGTTAACACGAACAATACTGTTCACTTCGTTTTTGAGCAGTGGCGCGTTCACAACCTTACAACTGCTTTTCCATTGCCCCATGACAAGAGCTAAGTAAAACTTCTTTACTGTCTTTTCACGAAACTGGGCTTGCAAGTGACGAAGTGCAGAACGCTTTTTAGCAACCAGCAAAATCCCTGAAGTATCACGGTCAATACGATGCACAAGTTCAAGAAAGCGAGCTTGAGGACGCAGAGCCCTAAGCGCTTCAATCGCACCAAACTTTAAACCACTGCCACCATGCACAGCGGTGCCAGATGGTTTGTTTAGAATCAACATATGGTCATCTTCGAAGATAATCATATTTTCCAACTCAGCGACTTTGTTAAGTTTCGTACTTGGTGCGACATCGTCATCTTTTTTCTCGACGGTCACCGGTGGAATACGAACGAGATCGCCTGCTTTTAACTTGTACTCTGCTTTTATACGCTTTTTATTTACGCGCACTTCGCCCTTACGCACAATTCGGTAAATCATGCTTTTAGGAATGTCTTTTAATTGGTTGCGCAAAAAATTATCAATGCGCTGACCCGCCATATCTTCGTCGATGTCGACGAACTGGACTTTTGTTCTTATTTCGTTCATGGGCGGTATTGTAAACTCAATTTCGTGCGACTTCACATTATTCTTGTCGTAAAAGAAACACTCGGTGGCACATACTGGTCTAAATTTCGCCAAGCTTTTGTTTAAATTATTAAAACTCTCAATCAAGTTCTCAATTTGTTTTCTGTCTTGAACAGTTTGCACATCTCAATTGCTTATGAAACAGCCAGTTATAAAATAGAAATTTTGAGTTTAGCGGCAAATTTTCTATCGTTTGCGTGAAAGCAGATTGCTGATAGCCACGCGCACTGCTATAGTTCACAGCTGCTAAGGAAGGTTTGGTTACATTTTATTCATTACCAATCATTTATCCTCAAGCAATGTGAGTAGATCGTTGAAGGTCGAGTGCAGCATTGGCGTGAGACACATCGAATTCAACACTCTTGCCACCCTACTCCTCGCATATTCACGTTGAGTACCTACCGCCCAAATAGCGGGTCACAAGTCTACGTTTCCAACAGAAACCACAAGAGGCTTGTGATGACTGAAGTGCCCGAGAGCATCCCCTTCCAGCCGGGAGGCTGCAAAATACAAGCCATGGGATCAGGCACCGTGAAAGAGCGAAAAAACAGTGGCAAGTCGACAAGAAAGATATAAAAGAAAAGACAACGAGAATTTTCAATGAAAAGAATGTTAATTAACGCAACTCAAAAAGAAGAGTTGCGTGTCGCTCTGGTTGATGGCCAGCGACTTTTCGATCTTGATATCGAGAGTCCAGGGCATGAATCTAAAAAAGCGAATATCTACAAAGGACGTATCACACGTATCGAACCAAGCTTAGAAGCCGCATTTGTTGATTACGGCGCCGAGCGTCACGGTTTCCTCCCTCTCAAAGAAATTGCCCGCGAATATTTCCCTGAAGGTTACACCTACCAAGGTCGTCCAAGCATCAAAGAAGTGCTAACGGAAGGCCAAGAAGTTATCGTTCAAGTGGAAAAAGAAGAACGTGGAAGCAAGGGCGCAGCTCTTACTACTTTCATTTCTCTTGCCGGTAGTTACCTTGTTCTGATGCCTAACAACCCTCGTGCTGGCGGTATTTCTCGTCGAATCGAAGGTGACGAGCGTACTCAACTAAAAGCCGCATTAAGTACTTTGGAACTGCCTCAGGGCATGGGCCTAATCGTACGTACTGCTGGCGTTGGCAAGAGTGCTGAAGAACTTGAGTGGGATTTGAATGTACTACTTAACCACTGGGGTGCAATCAAAGGTGCAGCGGACTCTAACCCTGCTCCATTCTTAATCCACCAAGAAAGTAACGTTATCGTTCGTGCAATCCGTGACTATTTGCGTCGTGATATTGGCGAAATCTTAATTGATAGCAACACCATCTACGAACGTGCAAAAGAGCACATTCAATTGGTGCGCCCTGATTTCCTTAACCGCGTTAAGAAATATGAAGGCGAAGTTCCACTATTCAGCCACTACCAAATCGAAAGCCAAATTGAATCGGCTTTCCAACGTGAAGTGCGTCTGCCATCTGGTGGTTCTATTGTTATTGACCCGACTGAAGCACTAACGTCTATCGATATCAACTCTGCTCGTGCAACCAAGGGCGGCGATATTGAAGAAACAGCTCTAAACACGAACCTAGAAGCAGCCGACGAAATTGCTCGCCAATTACGTCTACGTGACTTAGGTGGCTTAGTGGTTATCGACTTTATCGATATGACCCCAGTTCGTCACCAACGAGAAGTAGAAAACCGTCTACGTGAAGCCGTTCGCCTTGACCGCGCTCGTGTACAAATCGGTCGTATTTCTCGCTTTGGTTTGTTGGAGATGTCACGCCAGCGCTTGAGCCCTTCTCTAGCAGAAGCAAGCCACCACATCTGTCCTCGCTGTAGCGGAACTGGTGTCGTTCGCGACAACGAATCTCTAGCACTTTCTGTACTTCGTTTAATTGAAGAGGAAGCGCTAAAAGACAACACAGCACAAGTACTTGCAGTCGTACCTGTGCCAATCGCCTCTTACTTATTGAACGAAAAACGTCGTTCAGTAAACCATATCGAACGCATTCAAGAAGTGAAAATTACGGTTGTTCCTAACTCTGATATGGAAACACCGCACTTTGAAGTTATCCGTGTTCGTGAAGGCGAAGAGTTCGATCTGATTTCTTACTTACTTCCTAAGAAACTGGAAGCAATGAAAGAAGCAGAAGGTAAAGAGCCAGCGGAAGTTGACGTAAAACCAAAACGAATTGAAGAGCCAGTTCTTAAAGGCTTTGCTGCTCCGTCTCAAACCGCACCTGCACCAGCAGCTAAACCAGCTCCTGAGGCGAAGAAGAAAGAACAAAACGTTGAACAAGAAGAGAAACCTGGATTGTTCAGCCGTCTGTTTAAAGCACTTGGTAGCTTCCTATTCGGTGGTTCTGAAGAAACAAAAGAAGAACAGAAACCTCAGGAAGAGAAAAAACCAAATCGCGATAATCGACGTAACAAGCGTGATCGCAACGATCGTCGTCGCAATAACAACCAGCGCGATAATCGTGATAATCGCGATAACCGACGTCGTCGTAAGCCTCGTGATGAGCAAGCGAATGAGCAAAACGAAGCTCAACAACAAACAAATAAACCGCAAAACCGTAACCAAAAGCGTAAACCTAAAGCTCAACAGGCAGATAAAGCCCAAGAGCAGAAAGCAAACGCAAAAGTAGCGGAAAAAGGTCTGCAGCTAGCAGCGGAAGCTCGTACTGAAACAAAACCAGAAGAGAGCAAACCGAAGCAGCAAAATGCGAAAGCAGAAAAAGTGAAAGAGCGCCGCCAACGTCGCAAATTGAACAAGTCTGTACGCGTTAAGGACCAAGAAGCTATTGAGAAGAAAGCCGAAGAAACAACGGTTAAGACTCAAGAAACGGTTGAAGCTAAAGTTGAAAAGCCAACAGAAGCAGCGGTAGAGGCACAGCAAGACAACAAGCAAGCAGAGTCTAAGCAACGTCGTAATCGTCGTTCGCCACGTCACCTGCGTGCAAGCGGCCAGCGTCGTCGCCGTGGCCGTGATCGCCGCCCTAACCCGTTCCGCCTACGTAAGGGAGGTGTCGCTTCTCCTGAAATGGCTATGGGTAAAGTAATGCCACGTTACATTCCGAAACCAGCACCTAAGAAGGAAGAGCGAGTTAAGGAAGAAGCTGTAGCAGCAGTACCTACAATCCAAGGTGGCTTTGCGTGTCCAGAAATGGCAATGGGTAAAGTGATTATTCGTCGCGAGCAACCTGTCGTAACAGATGCGCCAGTTGTTGAACACAAGGTTCAAGAAACCGTTGAAGCGAAAGTGGAAGCTCCAGTAGTAGAAGCACCTGTTGTTGAAACAGTAATCGCAGAAAAAGCTGAATCGGCAGTAGTAGAAACAGCATCGGTAGAGCCTATCGTTGAAACTCCTGTAACTGAACATGCTGAACCGGTTGATGCCATTGTAGAAACGGCACCTACTGAAGAGCCTATCGTTGAAGCAGCAAAAGAGATTGTAGCCGAAGCGCCAGTAGATAAACCAGAGCCTAAAGTCGAAGCCATTAAAGTTGCTGCTAAGCTAAACGCTAGCGCACCGATGACGAAAGCACCTGGCCCTCAAGAGCTACGCGAAATCACGGTTGCAGCAGCACCGTTCAAAACCGAACGTTACCAAGCTAAAGGTGCGGGTAGCCAAGTGGCTAAAAACCGCGCATCAGCAGAGATGACAAAGCCTAACTTTAACTAGGCTAAATCATTACGTTCAACTGCTTAACGGCATAAATAAATTAAAGGCTACCATCTGGTAGCCTTTTTTATCTTCATATTTGCCCAATAAATTGTTCATATAAATACCAATTCGTGATCACATTTGTACGCCATTATTCGTATCATTCTTGAACTTAATCACACTTTTCGGTAGCATGCGCCGACTCAAGTTTTCGACACCATTCTGATGCTGCTCTTTTAATACTACGGTTTACACTGCAATGTTTGATTGGAAATCAACCACTCAGTGGCTTGTGCAAATACGAATATGTGTCGGGTTTAACTCATTGCAAAGAGAACTTAAAAACAAACATGTTCGAATTTCCCCAATTTTCTAAGCACTCCGTAAAAAATGATGTGCTATCAGGCTTAACCGTTGCGCTAGCATTGGTTCCTGAAGCTGTCGCATTTGCGTTCGTCGCAGGCGTAGATCCGATGGTCGGTCTTTACGCTGCATTCATCGTTGGTCTTATTACTTCCATTTTCGGTGGTCGTCCCGGCATGATCTCTGGTGCAACAGGTGCCATGGCAGTCGTAATGGTTTCGCTTGTCGCGAATCACGGTGTCCAGTACCTATTCGCAGCCATCATGCTCGCTGGTATACTTCAAATTGCCGCTGGTATGTTTAAATTGGGTAAGTTCATCCGTATCGTGCCTCACCCTGTGATGATTGGTTTTGTGAACGGTCTGGCTATTGTTATCTTCCTAGCTCAGTTGGGTCAGTTTAAAGCGCCAGATATCAACGGCATGCTTACTTGGCTACCACAAGACCAAATGCTACTAATGCTTGGTTTGGTTGCGCTAACTATGGCAATCATTCACTTTCTACCAAAAATCACAACGGCTGTACCCTCTTCACTTGTTGCAATCGTAACGGTGACTGCTTTAGTGGTTGGTTTGGATCTGGAAACTCGTACTGTTGTTGACTTCCTGCGTACAATGTCTGGTGATGAAGCGGCAACACTCGCAGGTTCACTGCCGACCTTCTCTATTCCGGCGGTGCCATTTACGCTAGAAACTCTACAAATCATTCTTCCATACGCGATCATTCTAGCGGCCATTGGTCTAATTGAATCTCTACTAACACTGACAGTTTTAGATGAGATGACGAATACTCGTGGTCAATCTAACCGCGAATGTATCGGTCAAGGTATGGCAAACATGACGTGTTCTGTGTTTGGCGCAATGGGTGGTTGTGCGATGATTGGTCAGTCGATGATCAACGTAAACTCAGGTGGTCGCGGCCGTCTATCTGGTATCGTTGCGGCTATCGCTCTATTGATGTTTATCTTATTCGCTTCTTCGCTAATTGAAATGATCCCACTCGCTGCTCTGGTTGGTGTGATGTTCATGGTTGTCATTGGTACATTCGAATGGGCAACATTTAAGCTAGCACGCCGCGTACCGAAGCAAGACTTCTTCGTTATTGTTCTTGTGACCGTTGTTACTGTTCTTACTGACCTTGCTGTTGCCGTAGCGGTTGGTGTTATCGTTTCTGCATTAATGTTTGCATGGCAACACGCTAAGCACATCTATGCCGACACGTGCTTAAACGAGGAAGGTTCAAAAGAGTACAAGATTCACGGCCCTATTTTCTTTGGCTCTGCGGCTAACTTCCTGGAGTTGTTTAACGCGCCTGAAGATCCAAAAGATGTGATTGTCGATTTTGCAGACTCTCGCGTGACAGATCACTCTGCAATTGAAGCCATTGAAACACTGGCTGAGCGTTACAATGCTCAAGGTAAAACGCTGCACCTTCGTCACCTAAGCCCAGATTGTCGTAAACTTTTGGACAAAGCTGGCAGCTTGGTTGAAATTAACGTGAAGGAAGACCCAAGCTACAAAGTCGCAACCGACATACTAGCGGGTTAACACGAATAAAAAGGGATGAGCTGAGCTCATCCCTTTTTCTATTGTCTTCAAGCACGGCGATTATAGCTTCTTCAAAATTGCGTCTGATGCCTCTTCGATTAAATCAAGCACCAGTTCAAAGCCATCTTCCCCACCATAATATGGGTCCGGGACTTCGTCGTAACCTGACTCAGAATGACTTAAAAATAACGATACTTTGTGTCGATACTTCAACGGACAAATATCCAATAAATCGGCCAAATTTGCTTTATCTGCGGCTAATATAAGGTCAAACTTTTCAAAGTCATCAATGGTGACTTGGCGCGCTTGCATTCCTTTAAAAGAATAACCTCGCTGCTTTCCTGCTGCCATCGCTCTTGAATCCGGTCGGTTTCCTGCGTGGTAGCCAATTGTACCTGCCGAATCAACCTCTACTTCAACGCCTAGCTTTTGAGCTTTCGCTCTTAACACTGCCTCTCCAGTTGGTGACCGACAAATGTTTCCCATACAAACAA
Organism: Vibrio sp. Vb0667; assembly: GCF_033391095.1. Classification (NCBI taxonomy): domain Bacteria; kingdom Pseudomonadati; phylum Pseudomonadota; class Gammaproteobacteria; order Vibrionales; family Vibrionaceae; genus Vibrio; species Vibrio sp. Vb0667. The sequence goes on from NZ_JAWPOL010000016.1 coordinate 7,810, forward strand.
CAAGTATTTTCTTCATTTTATTCCCTGAATTATCGGTGGTTTTTCTTCACGATATGTTGGTCTATCATAGCGAGATAAATCAATGAACCCAAATTAGCTTGGGCACAGCACGAAAAGGAATTGAGGAAGTATTATGTCTATCGAAGAAAATAAAGAAGCACGCCATAAAGCTCGCCAACAAAAAGTCAAAGAACAGGTAGACGCAAAAATCGCTGCTGCTCAAGAGGAAAAAGGTCTGCTACTGATCATTACCGGAAATGGTAAAGGTAAATCGACATCAGGATTCGGTACGATCGCACGCGCAGTGGGTCATGGTTTGAATTGTGCTGTCGCGCAGTTTATTAAAGGTACTTGGGACAACGGTGAGCGCAACCTACTTGAGAAACTCGGCGTTGAATTCCAAGTAATGGCAACCGGCTTTACGTGGGAAACTCAAAACAAAGCCGCTGATACCGAAGCAGCGCAAGGCGTATGGCAAGAATGTAAGCGCATGCTGCAAGACGACTCTATCGATGTCATCTTGTTTGACGAGCTAACTTATATGGTGAGCTACGGCTACATCGACTTAGACGAAGTGGTCGAAGCACTGAGCAACAGACCTAAAATGCAGTCGGTTATTATTACTGGGCGTGGCGCACATCGAACCCTGATTGAAATGGCCGATACCGTTTCTGAAGTGAAAAATGTAAAGCACGCATTTGAATCTGGCGTAAAAGCCCTCAAAGGCGTCGATTGGTAACACTCGCAGAGTAATTTAAAAAGGGTTGGCAAAATGCCAACCCTTTTGATTTTCACGCACGGTTAGTTGAAAAGATTCTTCAATAAACCATCGACCGCATCTTTGGTTTTCTCGTCTTTGATTTTGTCCGTTAGCTTCTCCACGCCACGATCGATTTCTTTTTGAGCTTTCTGCTTCAGAACATCATCGAATACGAGCTTGAATTTAGGATCTGCCCACTTACCAGACACATTGATTGGAATCGTGATGTCTTTCAGCTCATCTATATCTTTACCGCCCTGGCCTTCTAGGCTGCCTACAACTGACGTGCTGATAGTAAAGTCGACTGTTTCATTGATGTAGTTTGCGGTACCTTTACCACGAACACGTAACAATGGAGACTGAGCTTGCATATTATCCGTTGATACAACACCTTTGTTGAGTTTCAATGTCGCCGTCATCGCACTGAAGTCTGTTTTCTTAGCTACATTGGTGCCTTCAACTTTTTGCCCTTTAAATTTCGCATAGTTTTCACGAATCAACTGAGCAACGTTGATGCCATTCACCGCACCGTCAGCAAAATTGATAACAACCGTACCAGATAGATTCTTCTTGATACCGGTAGGCGTGAGACTCTTACCTGTAACATTCACATCAATGTTACCTGTCCCTTCAAGTTTGTCGTTTTCAGCAACGTCTATAAGTAGCGGTTGAACTTTCACGCCTTTGATTGACTTTTTAACACTGTAAGTCGCTGGTGATTGGCGTGCATCTAACTTCGCTGTCGCTGAGATTGAGCCTTGGTACAACTTCGAACTAAAAGATGTAAGCTCAAACACGCCACGATTTACAGTGAAGCTCGTTTTTACCGCTTCCATCTTCGCATTTGCCGCTTTGAATTTGTCGATGGTAATGTCACCCTTTACATCTAACGTTTTCAACGCAGACAAATCAGGCTCAACCTCAGGTCCGGCAGGAGCACTCTCGCCACCAGAAGCAGGCTTATTACCTTCGGCAGCTTGCTTATCTAACCCTAAGAACTCATCAAGATCGATATTGGGGCTATGGAGAGCAAAGCGTACTTTAGGAATATCACCGAGTGCCACATCAGCCTTACCATCTAAGGCGATAGCATTCGCTGTTAACTTCTCTAGAACAAAACTCAGATGGTTTTTCGTTAGGTCGAAAGACAGATCAGACACCATGTCGACTTTCATCGGGGACTGAGGTAAGGCATCACCCTCAAAAGTCGATTTAAGAGTTAACTTATCCAACTGTACTTTGCTGATAGCCTTGTCCACGCTAAGTTGACCAGCACCCTGCATATCTAACTTCATACCACCAGCGTCACCCTTAATGGCATAAGTCAGGTTATTTACTTTATCGAATTCAAACGTGTCTAAACCGATCGTTGCCGATTCAATTTTATTGGCAGGGTCAGAGTATGTCGCATCAAAGTTGATGTTCTTTAGCGCGTAGTTTGCCAAACCTTTTTCTAGCTTAAAGTCTGCCTGACCTTTCGCGGTGAACTTTTGGTCGTTCATTTCGCCCTTCACGCCAAAATCAGCCGTTGTCCAGTTGTCAAAAGCGAATTCGGAAAGGTTTAATGAAATATCATAAAGTTTGGTGTAACTACCGGCTTGCTTATCCTGCATTTCTAATGAACCGTTAGAAACCGTAACGCCAGCAAGATTAATACTCCACTCAGAACCAGAAGTTTGCGTTTCACCATTTTGCGTAGACGCAGCATTGCTCTCTTGTTCTGCTTGTTGTGTTTGGGCTTTCGTCAATGCATCAATATTCTTGCTGCCATCTTTCTTGGTTTCAATGTAGAACTCAGCACCATCAAGCGTGACGTTTCCAATTTCAAGCTGTTGACTAAAAAGTGGCATAACAGAGATGTCTACACCAACGGTATCAACTTTGAATAAATTGGGTTTACTAAAGCCTTGTGGGTTTCGCAATTCTGTATGTCCCAACTCAAAGCCAATCGATGGGAAAAATTGCCAACTGATATCCCCTTCAATCACCAACTCTAATCCCGTTTGCTTTTGTGCTTGCTCAACAATAAGGGGTTTAAACTGATTCGGATTGACGAAGATGGTTAACGCTAAAATTGCGACCAAAATGACCACAATCGGTATTGCTAGAATTAAGAGCAGTTTCTTCATTTGTTTTTCCTTGCTCGAGTGTTTTTACAATTATAAGCGCAGACTCCATTTACCGCTGACAGTTCCACAAAAGCGTGAAAAGTGTCTGGTTTTAACCTGCAACTGACTAATTTAAAAACAAAAAAAGAAGTGGCACTTAAGGTGCCACTTCTTCTCCTAAAAATAAAGCGATATAGCCGTCTATAGGCTTAAGCTTTCAAAAGTCTTGCAATGTGAGCTTTTAATACATCAATTGCGATACGGTTTTTACCACCGCGAGGAACAATAATGTCCGCATATTGCTTAGAAGGTTCGATAAACTGCATGAACATCGGACGTACTGTTTGTTGGTATTGCTTAAGAACAGACTCCATAGTTCGGCCTCGTTCTTCCACATCACGCTTAACACGGCGAAGCAAGCAAATATCTAACGGTGTGTCCATAAATACTGTCGCATGCATCAAATCACGAAGACGAGGGTCTGTAAGAAGAAGGATACCTTCTAGAATGATCACCTTTTTAGGTGTCATTGTGGTGGTGTTAATTGTTCTTGTGTGCTCAGTGTAGCTGTACTCAGGCACTTCTACTGCTTCACCACGTACCAGTTTTTCTAGGTGCTCACACAGTAGGTCGTGGTCCAACGCACTCGGGTGATCGTAGTTCGTCTTTACTCGCTCTTCCATGCTTAGGTGGCTTTGGTCGTTGTAGTAGCAATCTTCCGTGATGACACCGATTTGATGATCGCCTACTTTCGCGCGAAGCTCATTATAAATAGTGCTCGCGATCAGACTTTTTCCAGAAGCAGAAGCGCCAGCAATACCTACGATGACGCATTGATTATTATCAGACATTAGTTTGCACCCGATGATGATTTCTAGTCACATAAAAAGATAAACTGTCTGATTATAGGGAGTTCACCCCATAGTTACTAGTTGGAATTAGGGTTTAGTCATAAGTTTCTGCCTGCTCAGAGGATTAACCTCCGAGCAAACGTTAAAATGTGCAATTATCAACCAACAGGCATAGTAAACTTAGTTCACCATTGTAAAGCTAATCGCATCTGGTTTTGCTTTGCCTTGCCAAAACATCGTGCTACATACGCGATCGGCAAGTTGCTTATAATACCCTGCATGCTCACTTTCTGGGCGTCTTGCTACCGTTGGCACGCCAGCGTCAATATCTTCTCGCATAGAGATATGAAGCGGAATTTGTCCTAACAATGCTAAGCCAAATTCTTGCGACATTTTTTCAGCTCCGCCCATACCAAAAATATGCTCTTTCGCGCCACATTGACTACAAATGTGATAACTCATGTTTTCCACAACACCAATAACCGGGACATGGACTTTGTTAAACATTGCCGCTCCCTTCCTTGCATCGGCAAGGGCTAAATCTTGCGGTGTTGTGACTAGCACGCTACCTGTTACCGGAATTTGTTGTGACAGAGTCAATTGAATATCCCCCGTACCTGGCGGCATATCAATCACCAAATAATCCAAATCTGGCCAATCTGTTTCAGTTAATAACTGCGACAACGCTTTTGAAGCCATTGGACCGCGCCATATCGCCGCTTCTGATTTATCCACCAAATAACCGATAGAATGAGTATAGATGCCGTGAGCAAAAATGGGTTCCATCCACTTGCCATCACGAACTTCTGGTTTAGAATCTTCTTGCCCCAACATCATAGGTACAGACGGACCATAGATATCTGCATCCAACAATCCCACTTTCGCCCCAGATTGAGCAATCGCCAACGCTAAGTTAACTGCGGTAGTAGATTTACCAACGCCACCTTTCGCAGAACTGACGGCAACGATGTTCTTAACACCCTTAACCGAGTTAGCCACTTGAGTTTCTAAAGCTTTAACTCCAAGGCGAATATTAAATGGGAATTCAGCCACTTTACCCGAGGCTTGCTGCTGTTTGATCCAGTCATGCAGTACGGTTTGAAGCTCATTACTTGCGAATGGCAACGTTATATCAATAGAACCCTGTGTCGTAATCGAAATTGCGCCATGAATATCTGCCCAGTTTTCCACCAACTGTGGATGTTGGAATTGGTTAAACCAGTGACAAAAATCTTGTTTTGAAGTGAACTGATGCATAAGCCCTCCTTTTAGATGTCATGCTACCACCGTCCAGGCTCAACCAGAACCCCAAAAAAACTAAGGCATTCCGCAGTTTGACACCTTGGAGTTAGTCAGTTCATGGGGTAGTATTATCCATCAAAATTTATTTATACCTATCAAGAAAAGCGAATATTAAGTATGGCAAACGATCCAAAAAACTTTCCGTCAAGGAAAATGCTGGTAACTTGTGCCCTTCCGTACGCTAACGGTTCGATCCACCTTGGTCATATGCTTGAGCATATCCAAGCGGACATTTGGGTTCGTTACCAACGCCTACGCGGCAACACTGTAAACTTCATCTGTGCTGACGATGCTCACGGCACGCCAATCATGCTTAAAGCGCAACAGATGGGTATTACTCCTGAAGAAATGATTGCCGCAGTTAGCGAAGAGCACCAAAAAGACTTCGCTGGATTTGATATCAGCTTTGATAACTACCACAGCACACACTCAGATGAGAACCGTGAGCTAGCGTCACACATTTATCTTGAGTTGAAGAAAAATGGCTTTATCTCTAGCCGCACTATCTCTCAGCTGTTCGATCCAGAAAAAGAGATGTTCTTACCGGACCGTTTCGTAAAAGGTACCTGTCCAAAATGTAAGTCTGAAGACCAGTACGGTGACAACTGTGACAACTGTGGTGAGACTTACAGCCCAACAGAACTGATCAATCCTAAATCTGCGGTTTCTGGTGCGACGCCAGTAATGAAAGATTCAGAGCACTTCTTCTTCGACCTGCCTCAGTTTGAAAGCATGCTAAAAGAGTGGACTCGCTCTGGCTCGCTACAAGCTGAAACAGCGAACAAAATGCAAGAATGGTTCGAGTCTGGTTTGCAGCAATGGGATATCTCACGTGATGCACCATACTTTGGCTTCGAGATCCCTGGTGAGAAGAACAAATTCTTCTACGTATGGCTAGACGCGCCTATCGGCTACATGGGTTCTTTCAAAAATCTATGTGACAAGCGCGACGACCTAGATTTCGACGAGTATTGGAAAAAAGATAGCTCAGCAGAGCTGTACCACTTCATCGGTAAAGACATCGTTTACTTCCACAGCCTATTTTGGCCAGCAATGCTAGAAGGTTCTGGCTTCCGCAAGCCTAACAACGTATTCGTACACGGTTACGTAACCGTAAACGGCGCGAAAATGTCGAAGTCTAAAGGTACGTTCGTAAAAGCAAGCACTTACCTAGAGCACCTAGACCCTGAGTGTCTACGTTACTACTACGCTGCGAAGCTAAACAGCCGTATCGACGATCTAGATCTTAACCTTGAAGACTTCACTCAGCGCGTAAACGCTGACGTTGTTAACAAGATCGTTAACCTGGCATCTCGTAACGCAGGTTTCATCGCGAAACGTTTTGAAGGCAAACTGTCTGACAACTTTGCAGAGCCTGAACTTTACAACGAATTTGTTGCTGCTGCTGACCGTATCGCTGAGCTTTACGAAACGCGTGAGTTTGGTCGTGCAATCCGTGAAATCACGGCATTGGCAGACAAAGCTAACCAATACGTTGATGAAAAAGCACCGTGGGTTGTAGCAAAAGAAGAAGGCAAAGATCAGGAACTACAAGACATCTGTTCTGTCGGTATCAACCTGTTCCGCGTACTGATGACTTACCTGAAACCAGTAATGCCATCGCTAGCTGCGCGTACTGAAGCGTTTCTAAACCAAGAGCTAACTTGGGAAAACATCGCTGCTCCACTAACAGGCCACGAGATCACTAAGTTCAAAGCACTGTTCAACCGTATCGATCCGAAGAATGTTGAAGCGATGATCGAAGCGTCTAAAGAAGATGCGGCGGCAGAAATGGCGGCGAAAGAGAAAGCTGAAGCGGAAAAGAACAAGGCTAGCCAAACCGAGCTAGACAAAGAACCAATCGCTGAAGAGATTGAGTTCGATGCTTTTGCCGCAGTAGATATGCGTATCGCTCGCATCATCTCTTGTGAAGAAGTACCAAAAGCCAACAAACTGCTTAAGTTCCAATTGGACATCGGTGGTGAAACTCGTCAGGTATTCTCTGGCATCAAGTCAGCTTACAAACCTGAAGAGCTAGAAGGCAAGCTAACAGTAATGGTAGCAAACCTAAAACCTCGTAAGATGAAGTTTGGTATGTCTGAAGGTATGATCCTAGCGGCAGGCCCTGGTGGTAGCGACCTGTGGATCCTTGAGCCACACGAAGGCGCTCAACCAGGGATGCGTGTAATGTAAGTTGTAGCTTTACAATCAAATTTAAAAAGTCCTCGCCAGTTCAGCGGGGACTTTTTTGACTGAATTCACACTTTTGGGGAATTTGTGCACCAAACTTGTACAGCACCTCTCCCATCACAATCCTAAATTACTGTTTTAATAGAATTTAATTAGTGGCATCAAAACTGCCATCTTCCTTGCTAGGTCCAAACACTAACAAGGAGTTGGTTATGTTTGTTTTGATTTCCACATTATTATCTATCGCTATTTTAGCCGGAATATATCACTTATCTTCTAAACGAGAGCAGCAACACGCGCGTAAATATCAGCTGTTAACATTATTGCGAGATGTTGTTCATCTGCTGAGACGCCATCGAGCTGCGACGCACTACTCACTTCAATTTCAACAAAATAACGAACAAGAATTAGAAGTCCTTCATAACGATCTCACCAACAAGCTTCATCTTTTAGTCGAAACCTCACGGTTTGAAAACAAACCCATGTATCGCGTATTACAGATTAAAGTAGGGAAACTACTTGAACAATGGGATGACCATAGTGTTGCAAGAAACCAGATGGAGCATGGTAAGTTGATTCGTCATTGCTTGTTCTTGATGGATGAAGTAACCATCGCATGGCTAGCGGTTGAGCAAAGAGATGACTTGCATAATGAGTATCACATGAACTGGCAAAACATTATGGATAGCTTGGAGACCCTGACTCAGTTACGAATCAGCATTCAAGATTTAGGAGAACAAGGCGGAAATGAGCGTTTCAAAAACTATGCATCGGTCATGATGCGTAAGCTAAACCAACTAGCGGTTATCGCTCCACTTAGCATTACCTCTCCTGCTTCCACGCGCTCAATACAGACGCTAAATGAATACGTGACAGGGAGTCATGTCGACTTAACAGAAGCAGAGCTTTATGGCGTCACATCGGACTTGTCATTGACCATCTTCAATACTTACGACCATGTCCTTTCAGATGTCGTAGAGTCATTATATCTACCGTTACCCAGACTCTCGCTAGCAGGATAAACGTTCCATGCCTTATTATTGGTGCTAGGTCCGTCGCCGACTTATAAATAAAAACAAAAAAACCGCAGGCCTAAGGCACTGCGGTTTTCGTTTATTCAACTTGTCAGCGCTTAGCTGTCGTCTTCCGTGAAGTTCGTTGGTAATTGCTTTTTCATTTCGTTCCAGATCAACGCACTTTCCATACCATAATGACGAATCACTACTGGTAGTTGCTCACGCTGGCCACTTTCACAAGTTTCGAGCAATTGATGGTAAAACTTCAGAGCTAGCTCACGAGAAGCTGGATTTGAGAAGTAGTAGCTACCGACACGATCGTAGAGCTTCTTCAAACCATTAAAGATCAAACCGTAAATTTGATTTCCTGAATGGAATGCTAGGCGCTGGAAAAGCATATAATCGTAAAAGTTGAACGTTTTAGCAATCAAGATTTCTTGACGCTTCGCTTCATCTTTCTCGTTATCTTCTTTCACATTCTGCAGAACTTTTTCGGCATACGGCGAGGAAGCGATGAATTCGTCCCAGGAAGCCGCATTCATTAAAGCTTCACAAGATTCGATTACGTTCTTAATTGTACGCTCAGAGCTCTCTTTGTTCGCTTTAAATGCATAGCGCATAAAGATAGGACTGATGTTAGTACGTGCCGCAAGCAGATCTTCTACAATGTTTGTCGCATTATCAACGTCTAGCGTCATTAAAGTATCCAAAATATGCAGACCAGAGGTCTCCATAAATTGGTTAACTTTCGTAGGTTTGCCGTGCTGGATAGTCAGCCATCCATCACGGGCTAGTCGTTGAAGAACCTCTCTTAAAGTCGTTCGAGTAACACCAATCAGTTCGGACAGCTCGCGCTCAGCAGGTAAAATTGAGCCTGGAGGAAAACGGCCGTTCCAAATGCTCTCGATAATATATTTTTCTGCGAATCCCGCAGGGCTTTTCGCCTTTATGACCATTCTACTTTTTATCCAATATTGATTTCTGAGGGTCGATACTACTCATCATACCACTACTTAGCGGTTTGAGAAAATTTACGATCAATAGTGAAAACGACTCCATAACATAGAGTTAATACTCTATATGTTGTGTCAATTTAAGAGGCTCTAACATGCGAGCGAAAGCAGTAAAATATGAATTTTCATTTAATTAAACAGCTCACAAATCTCGGAGAAATAAAGACAACCGTGTCACATTTTTATATTCAAAATATGAAAAATTACTTTGTATATCACAGTTAATATTCTTTCTTAATTTGCCTTTTCTCGTCACTGACCGTCATTTAAAATCCAAGAGGATTTTTTTAATACTTTCATGGTATAGTAACGCCGTTTTGATCGCGTTATTACATTTAAAAAGTCATTTTAGTCGGTAGCATCACGTTTTGTTATTGACTAATAAATGCCTGAGTGTAGAGTTTGCGGTCGAAAGTGAGCGGTGCTTGAGTTCAGGGGAAGTAACTTGGCAAGACTACAATAAACAAAGGATTGTTGTTTTACTAAGTTATTGTTTTTAAAGACTAGTTAATAAGTCTAACAAACAGATACTTAAGCACTATTGTAGTGTCTATTCATAATTTTGTTATAAAGAGAATTATCATGCCGATATCGCTCGGAAACGCTTTTATCAAGAACTTCCTTGGTAAAGCGCCTGATTGGTACAAAGTTGCCATTATAGCCTTCTTAATAATTAACCCGATTGTATTCTTCCTAATAAACCCATTTGTAGCTGGATGGTTGTTGGTCGCTGAATTTATTTTCACGCTAGCAATGGCATTAAAATGCTACCCATTACAACCTGGCGGTTTACTTGCTATTGAAGCCATTGCTATCGGCATGACTAGCCCTGCGCAAGTTAAGCACGAATTAGTAGCAAATATCGAAGTACTGCTACTTCTGGTATTTATGGTTGCGGGCATCTACTTCATGAAGCAGCTGTTGCTGTTCATTTTTACCAAAATTTTACTTGGCATTCGCTCTAAAACCCTTCTATCACTCGCGTTCTGCTTTGCTGCGGCATTTTTATCTGCATTTTTGGATGCCTTGACGGTTATCGCCGTTGTTATCAGCGTGGCGATCGGCTTTTACTCTATCTATCACAAAGTAGCGTCTGGTAACCCTATCGGTGACCATGACCATACACAAGATGACACGATCACTGAACTAACGCGTGATGACCTAGAAAACTATCGTGCCTTTTTGCGCTCTTTGTTGATGCATGCTGGTGTAGGTACTGCCTTAGGTGGCGTAACCACGATGGTTGGTGAACCTCAAAACTTAATTATTGCAGACCAAGCGGGTTGGTTATTTGGTGAATTCCTAATCCGTATGTCTCCAGTGACACTACCTGTATTTTTCTGTGGTCTCATCACTTGTGCTTTAGTTGAAAAGCTTAAAGTGTTTGGCTACGGCGCGAAGCTTCCTAATAACGTTCGTCAGATCCTCGTCGATTTTGACCGTGAAGAGCGTAAAACGCGAACAAATCAAGATGTCGCAAAACTCTGGGTTCAAGGTCTTATTGCGGTTTGGTTGATCGTTGCACTCGCTTTGCACTTAGCGGCTGTCGGCTTAATTGGCCTTTCTGTGATCATTTTAGCGACCGCATTTACTGGTGTCATTGAAGAGCACTCCATGGGGAAAGCGTTTGAAGAGGCCCTGCCCTTCACTGCACTGCTTGCTGTATTTTTCTCGATCGTTGCTGTAATCATTGATCAAGAGCTGTTTAAACCAGTCATCGATGCGGTGCTTGCCGTTGAAGATAAAGGTACTCAGCTAGCTCTGTTCTATGTGGCGAATGGCTTATTATCTATGGTGTCGGATAACGTGTTCGTTGGTACGGTTTACATCAATGAAGTAAAAACTGCACTCATTGAGGGCCTCATTACTCGTGATCAGTTCGACTTACTGGCGGTGGCAATCAATACTGGTACTAACCTGCCTTCTGTTGCAACGCCAAACGGTCAAGCGGCATTCCTATTCTTACTCACATCGGCTCTCGCTCCATTAATTCGTCTGTCTTACGGTCGAATGGTTATCATGGCGCTGCCTTACACCGTCGTTCTTGCGATTGTCGGTCTGATGGGAATCATGTTCTTCCTAGAGCCTGCAACAGCTTCTTTCTACGAAGCTGGTTGGATTTTACCTCATAGTGGTGATCTGACTCCCGTAGTATCCGGTGGTCACTAAAATTTGAGTTGATTAGGAAACTTATCCACGATAAAAAGCTCTGAGTATTCAGAGCTTTTTCTATTTCAGACAGGAACAAAAACGTGACTATTTTAAATTCACTTAACCAGTTTTCAAAGGGACGTTTATCGTGGCTACTGCTTCTGCTATTCGTCGTTTTCTTTGAAGCATGTGCCCTCTATTTTCAGCACGTCATGATGCTTGCACCATGTGTCATGTGTATTTATGAAAGAGTCGCGATGATGGGAGTGGGCGTCGCTGCAATGGTTGGTATATTGGCACCCAAGAACCCAATTTTCCGCTGGCTAGGTTTGATAGGCTGGGGATTAAGTGCTTACAAGGGTTTGTTACTTGCAATGCAGCACGTTGACTACCAGTTTAATCCATCACCATTCGCGACTTGCGATTTATTCGTCACATTCCCTAGCTGGGCTCAGCTCAATCAGTGGGTTCCTTGGATGTTTGAAGCATATGGTGATTGCTCTAAGGTTGTATGGCAGTTCCTTGATTTATCAATGCCACAATGGTTAGTCGTAATTTTTGCAGGCAATTTAATCGCTTTGGCATTAATTGTAATTGCACAATTCTTCCCTGCAAAACGCGTTAATCCAATTCGTTAATCCTACTGACGCGTAAAAATTAACAAAAAGCCGACCATCTGGTCGGCTTTTTGTTAAGTGGATAGCGCGGCGATTCGACTTAGCCGCGTGATTGACCACAGCACTGCTTGAATTTTTTTCCGCTCTCACAAGGACAGGGATCATTGCGCCCGATACCTTTGAATGGGTTTAGGCTTTGAGCTTTATTGCCTACCATCAACTCATCCGCGCCCAGCGCGACTTCACCGACCATTAAATCAAGCTGGTCGACTAAATCTGTCAGGGCCGGTGGCGTTTCAATACCTGCGTCACGCATCTGTTGCTGCGTTGCTGGCTCATCGATCGCCAGCATCAAAGTGGTCAGTAATGCTTGCAGCATACGCTGTAATCCATCATTGAGCTCAACGTCTTGCCACTGTTCTTCAATCATTGGCCAAACAGACATAAAGCCTTCGGCAAAATCAGCAAGTTGTTCAGGTTCTTTGCCTGTTAGCTCTAGCACGGAATATTCGTTTCGTTGAATTCGGTTATGCTGCTTGTGAATTTGCTCTTCCACAGCTGGTTGAATCGCTTTGAATCCCTCACCTAATAGCGGCTCTAACCACTTTTCAGGAGCGAGTGGTTTTGTCGTCAGATTCGCAGCTAACACTGCGCCTTCGATAAATAGGCAAGATTCATCGACGTGAACTTCACCTTTTTCAATCAATGTGTATTGCATGACATCTGGTTTCCCATAAATTTGGCGGCATTATACCTCAGAGCTCAAAAGCACGTAACCTAACGTTGTGTGTTTGACTGCATTGGGCGCTTCGACTCTTTTAATGACAAACTTAACTTACATCGCTACAATCGCCCTCCTTTTTACCACCAAACTGTATTAGGCAAGCTATGCAAGTTGTACTAGGCCCAATGGAAGGCGTTTTAGATCATTTGATGCGCCAAATCCTGACCGAGATAAACGACTATGACCTGTGTGTTACGGAGTTTGTTCGCGTAATCGACCAGCTATTACCCGATCATGTGTTTCACCGTTTATGCCCAGAGCTGTTGCAAGGTTCTCAGACTGCATCTGGTGTGCCAGTACATGTGCAATTGTTGGGACAAGAACCGAACTGGATGGCTGAGAACGCAATTAAAGCGGCAAACCTTGGCGCCAGAGGTATTGATATAAACTTTGGTTGCCCAGCCAAAATGGTCAACAAAAGTAAAGGTGGAGCAGCGCTACTCCAACATCCAGAGCTCATTCACCGTGTGGTTAAAGCTTGTCGAGAAGCCGTTCCAGAAGCCATTCCCGTAACTGCAAAAATTCGTCTTGGCTGGGAGAACCCTGAAGATTGCTTTGAAATTGTCGATGCCATTCAGTCTGCTGGCGCAAATGAACTGACCGTACACGCACGTACTAAACAAGGTGGTTATAAAGCTTCTGAGATAAAATGGGATTACATCAACCAAATTCGTGAACGTTTTGATATCCCACTGATTGCGAATGGCGAAATTTGGAATTATGAAGACGGTCAACGTTGCATTGAAACGACTGGCGTTAGCTCTTTGATGGTGTGCCGAGGCGCTTTCAATATCCCTAACTTAGGCAATATGGTAAAACATAACCACCAGCCAATGTCATGGCCCGAGGTGGTTGAGTTGCTCATCTATTACTCCAAGTTTGAGATGAAAGGCGATAAAGGCTTGTATTACCCAAACCGCGTAAAACAATGGTTCTCTTACTTACGTCAAGCTTATCCTGAAGCAAAAGACCTATTTAGAGAAATCAGAACGTTCAACAAAGCCGCACCAATTGTTGAGCATATTCAACGCTACCGCGATGACTTAAACTCTCAGGTTGCATAATTCCCGAACACAAAAAGGACGAATATCTCGTCCTTTTTTGTACCTAAATCCTAGTAACAGATCTTATTTTTGCCGGTACTTTTGGCTTGATATAACTTTTCATCCGCCGCTTTAAACAATTCATCAAAGTTTTCTACTCGGCTCTCTTTACTAAACACCACACCGCCAGAGATCGTAAAGCCTTCTTTCGTTACGCGTATCGAGCGCTCATCTATGGCTTTTTTTACTCTGTCTAAAATGAGTTTAATGCCTTCTGAATCTTCGTCATAAATAGCTAAAACGAACTCTTCGCCACCAAACCTTGAGGCAACATCGGTATGGCGAATATTTTCACGTATACATTTTGCAACAAGCTGAATTGCAGAATCACCGACATCATGACCATAGGTGTCGTTGATCTTCTTGAAGTTATCAATATCGAACACTGCTAAAGCAACCTGTTTTTTTGTCATCTTATTACGCCACACGGTTTGCATACCTCGACGATTCAATAAGCTGGTCATTGGGTCTCTTGCTGCCAGTTCTTTAAAGTAACGTCGCTCGCTATGCATATTCACATAGAACAAGACGACGGTACTCAGCACGTAAATAAATAGTGCGACAATAAGGCTGTATTTTTCAAAAACCGCTAGGTTCTTAGCTTCATCCCAAAGGTTGTACTCGTAGTACATGCTGTGATTCGCACTCAATCGCTCTAATTCGACTGGTTTGATTCGTGTACTGTTTGAAGGAATGGATTGTAAATTGGAAACCAAATGAAACTGACCAACAAGACCTAGCGACGAAGCCATGAGCGTATTGATGTCGAAATCAATAGACAAAACACCTTGATGTTCTCCTTTCTCATAGACGGGTACCGTCATACTAATGACTTGACCTTCCATCGAGTCCAACACAGGCCCTGGTCCAGCCAAGGTAATGTTCACTTTATCTTGCGCGGTTTTTTGCCAAAAAGGTCGGGCTTTTAGCGTTGACAAAAGCTCTCTAGTGAAATTTTTTGCGTAGGTATCGGGTGAGGAGATAACGTAACCGCGCTTGTCAATGTAATGGATTCCAACAATGTGCGATTCAATATCGTGCAGAAATGACAATGACGGCGCAAAACCCGCCTTTTGTTCAGCTAACTGGTTAATCGTTGAACCTTGCTGACATAAGCTTTCATCCCCTACGATCATATAATCAAGGTCAACCGCAGGTAACCCTTCACTATAAACACTTTCGAGTAATAACACATCTATAGGCCAAAGATAACAAAGCCCTTCTTTGACTAAAGAATTATGTTCTTCAAACAGTGGGTTAGCGTAATTGGTATAGTTGGTGAAGCTGTAATCTAAAGCCGTGAGTACTTTAATACCGCGAGACATTGCACGCTCGATACGCGAATACTCAGAATCGATATAGCGGTTAACCGCATCATAGTAATTTTTCGTTGTCACGAGTAAAACCACTACAAATAACGCCAGAGGAAAAAAGATGACAAATGAGAGGCTAAATCGCCTTTGGTTTACCATTGAGTACCATGCATATGAAAGGTCAATAGTCTCTTATGACTGCTATTAAATTGATACTCGTTATCTGGTGACGCATGCAATGCAGCACCAGATAACAAGAGACCAAACAAATGTGTGCGCGCTGTTTGAGACCGTTTATATATTAAAGGAGTTTAATCAATATAGAGTGTGGTGTCACTTTAGTCGCCATAATTTGCAGCTCTGTGCCGACATATTGACAGAGATATGACCTTTATAATCAACCTGTTCTGTGTCATCTAACAACGATATAACTTGGCTAACCTCCAAGCCCAGTTGCCACATAGGTAAATCGATTGAACATTCATTACCACTGAGATTAATCATAACAACGACTGCTTCACGACCCAGTACACGTGCGTACGCCAACTGGTTGTTAGTGCAATGCAGCCATTGAATACAGCCCGACTGTAAAGGCTTACATTGTTTACGTATCTTGATCCATTGTTGGTAAAGCGATAGCCATTGTGAACTTTCAATTTCATTCCAAGGAAAACAACGACGATTATCCGGGTCTAGCCCTCCTTCTAGACCGACTTCACTCCCATAGTAAATACAAGGCGTGCCAACGTAAGTCATAAGCATTGCTAGCGCGATGTTCATTTTACGCTTATCACCATCAACCAATGTGATAAACCGAGCAGTATCGTGACTATCGAGTTGATTTAGCTGCGATAGCTGATTCGAAAATGGGATTTTTGCTCTGGCTTCGTCCAACCATGCTTTAAACTCCAAACCATCAATGTTGATTGGATCGTACATAATGTCTTGTCGTGCGATAAAAGCTCGGACTGGATGAGCAAAACCGTAGTAGTTCATCGCCCCATCCTCTTGATCACCTTGCAACCACTGCGTTGCTTCAAAAAAGTGCTCACCTAACACATAAGCATTCGGGTTTACTGACTTAGTTGCATGACGAAACGCTGCCACATAATGAGCATTGTTTTTCGCGCCGTCCCCTTCGCCAAGCATATGGATTACATCAAACCGCCAGCCATCAACCAAGTACGGTGGCTTCAGCCAATACTTGATGACAGAATCTTCACTTTGGTAGATGTAGTCGCGCACCTGTTCATTTTCGAAGTTCAGAACCGGTAAGTTACCAATGCCTTTCCAACCAATGTAGTGATTGGTTTCGCCTTCGAAAAAGTAGTAATCACGGAGCTTTGACTGCGGATTGCCATATGCTCCTTCTCCTTTTTGTTGGATATCAAACCAAGGATGATGCACTGACGTGTGGTTAAACACCGCGTCTAAGACAATCTTCATATTCTTACCACGGATTTTCTCACACAGTTCAGCAAACTGATCGTTGGTGCCGAACATAGGGTCAACAGTGAAGTAATCAGTGGTGTCGTATTTATGATTACTTGGTGAAGAAAAGATCGGATTAAAATAAAGCGCAGTAACGCCGAGCTGTTCAAGATAGTCCAACTTTTGCTCCACACCTTTGAGGTCGCCGCCAAAGAATTCACGTGCCCCGGTATTTTGGTGAGAGCCTACCGCATCTCCCCACGCCTTGACGATCGATGCAGAATCATACTGAGCATAAGCGTGGCGAATATCAGACTCACTTTTACTAGCAGAAAAACGGTCAGGAAAGATTTGATAGAAAACTTGCTCTTGGACCCAGCTTGGTGGTTGATGCTCTACATTCAACTTAAAGTGGAACTCTTTGGGTGGAATACGCTTTTGTACGCCTCGTGCATCGAGCCAGTATTGTTGTCCGTCTTTGAGGAGCTTAAACACATAATGTGTGACATCTCGATCTTGATTTGGTCGAAACGATGCCTCCCATAGTAATAATTCACCAGCTGTTCCTACTTGAGCCATATCGACCAGATATTCTTCATTGTCCGGCTCAATACGCACATAGACGGAATCAAAATCCAATGTCTCGGTTTTCAGTCTGACTGTAACTTGCTCGTCATTAAAAGCTAAACCATCAATAGTTTGACTATGAAAAATAAATGGCAGGTTCATTATGGGCACTCCTCGTCATCGGATATGCCACTATGTTATTGAAGAATTAGAGACAAGAAATCCTCCTTGCGAGTTGACATATCAGCCAATTTTCCCAAGGAGGATCACACTTAGTAGGCGTAGTGACTTGTCGGATACCGCTTAGTTCAACAAGAGACTGTCATCTGCCAGCTCTTCACCACGCACTTTGGAGAACATATCCAACAAGTCTGGTACTTGCATGTTAGCGCGCTGCTCTCCAGCCACATCAAGCACAATTTCACCTTGGTGAAGCATTACGGTCCTATCGCCACATGCTAATGCGTCTTTCATCGAATGCGTCACCATCATCACTGTTAAATCGAACTCATCGACAATACGTTTAGTTAAGTCGATAACAAACGCCGCCATACGAGGATCAAGCGCAGCCGTGTGTTCATCAAGCAATAACAGCTTACTCTCCGATAACGTCGCCATCACAAGGCTAACGGCTTGTCGTTGTCCACCAGACAGCAACCCAATGCTATCGCCCAAGCGGTCTTCTAAACCAAGACCGAGGATGCTAATTCGCTCTTGGAACAGCTTGCGACGTTTAGTAGAGAGCGCCAACCCCCAGCTGCGTTTTTTACCACGCATGTGCGCTAGAGCCATGTTCTCTTCTATCGTAAGTTCACCACAAGTCCCGGCCAATGGATCTTGAAACACTCGGGCGCATTGCGTCGCACGTTGGGCAACCGTCTGCTTGGTGACGTCTTTGCCGTCAATGATAACCTGACCACCTATCATCGGCGTCTCACCTGTCACCGCACCAAGCAACGTCGATTTTCCTGCGCCATTAGAACCAATCACGGTAAGAAATTGATGATCTGGAACCTCTAAAGAGACGCCTTTCAATGCACGATTTTCCAAAATCGTCCCAGGGTTGAACGTGACCTGAATATTATTTAGTTCGATCATAATGCCTCCCCAGAACCATTTTTTGATGCCGCTTGTTTAGCATCAGTAACGCGTTGTTTCGCTCTCATGCTCTGTTTTAGCTTTGGAGCAATAAGCGCCACAGCCACCAATACTGCGGTAACAAGGTTGAGGTCTGAAGCTTGTAAACCAAACATGCCAGAACTCAAAGCGAAAGCTACTGCAAGGCGATAAAGTACCGAACCGATGATGACCGCAAACACCGCAACCCAAATCTTGCGCCCGGGAATAAGGGTCTGCCCCAAAATCACAGCTGCCAAACCAACGACAATGGTGCCCACGCCAGAGGTCACATCCGCAAAGCTGTTCGTTTGTGCAAACAACGCGCCTGCGAATCCCACAAACCCGTTGGATAAAGCCAAGCCAAAGTAGGTATAAAAGCCAGTGCTCGCCCCTTGCGCAGAAACCATACGCGCATTCACACCCGTGGCTCGTAAACCAAGACCAAAGTCGCTGTTCAGCAGGCGAATGACAAAGAAAGCGGACAGAAGAACTAAGGCCCCAACAACCAGAGGGCGAATAAACATCGCATCGCCCAATGCTTCAAACGGAGTGAGAATCGTATCCTCTCCAAGCAGCGCCATATTAGGTTTGCCCATAATACGAATATTAATTGAAAATGCAGCGATCATGGTAAGAATGGAAGCTAACAGGTGTAAAATACCACACCGAACAGCCAGAAAAGCGGTTACCCACCCCGTCATACTACCAGCTATCATCGCCATTATTGTCGCAAGCCAAGGATTAATACCTGCGACAATCGCCGTTGCAGCCACCGCCGCTCCCATTGGAAAGCTGCCATCCACACTCAAATCGGGGAAATCGAGAACACGGAACGTAAGATACACACCCAGAGCGACTAGGCCATAAATCAAGCCAATTTCGAGTGCACCAAAAAAAGCAAATGCAGACATAACTGCTCCTTTCTGCATGCTCAGGCTGGCTAATACCAACCTGAACTTAAGACTTCTAACGTATACTCCCCTTCTTCTCTAGCAGAATGCTTTACACGAGAAATCTGGAGAGTATCAGTTTTGGGGCAAGCCTCTATCAACCAACGTGACAGGCTTAACCCCAAAAAGCGTTACTTATTGCATGCTTGTCGCACGTTCAATCACAGAACTTGGCAGCTTG
This sequence comes from Vibrio sp. Vb0667, assembly GCF_033391095.1. NCBI lineage: Bacteria > Pseudomonadati > Pseudomonadota > Gammaproteobacteria > Vibrionales > Vibrionaceae > Vibrio > Vibrio sp. Vb0667. The sequence continues at coordinate 27,266 of NZ_JAWPOL010000016.1, forward strand.
ATACCGAGCTTAGATGCTGCGCTTTCATTAATTACAAGGTCAGAGCCCGTCGCGACTTTTACATCCAGCTTGCCTGGTTCTTGACCATCAAGAATCGCCGCCACGTAATCCGCGGTTTGTACACCAACCTGATAGTAGTCAAAACCTAAGCCTGCAATTGCACCCTTTTCGACATACGACGTCGCGCCACCAAATACAGGTTTCTTCGCTTGATTCGCTGCAACAATCATCCCTTCAATCGCACTTGCAACTGTATTGTCTGTTGGGGCGTAAAGAATGTCTGATTTCGCTGCAATCGCTTGAGTCGCAGACTGAACATCAGCACTTTTTAGTGCGGTCGCTTCAACCACTTGTATGCCTTTTGCTTTTGCGCTTTCTTTTAGTAATTCAACTAAAGTCACGGCATTAGCTTCACCGGGATTAAATACAACCCCGATGCTTTTCACCTGAGGAAGAATTTCTTGGATGAGATCGACATGCTGAGCAACGGGTGAAAGATCAGACAGGCCAGTTACGTTTTTGCCTGGTTGTTCCATCGACTTAACCAATTTCGCACCAACCGGATCTGTTACCGCAGTAAAGACAACAGGAATAGAGCGAGTAGCCGACACCAAGGCTTGTGCCGAAGGTGTCGCGATGCCAACTAACACATCAGGATTTTCGCCGACGTACTGACGGGCAATTTGCACCGCAATCGCTGGATTACCCTGTGCGGTCTTATAATCAAATTCTAGATTTTTGCCTTCTTCGTAGCCTTTCGCTTTCAAACCATCAAGCAATCCTTGACGCGTCGCGTCTAACGCCGGGTGTTCGACAATCTGTGAAACTGCGACAGTTGCAGTGGCGGCCAGTACATTGGTAGAAGAGAAAATAGCAGTAGCTGATAGAACGGCAGTGGCTAATAAACGTTTCGTTTTCATCATAACTCCTTGATGTGACTTCGTCCTTGTTTCACGAGCTTTCAATATGTGTATCGACTCGTGAATTCAAATGTTTGAAGGCGGTATTGTTGTGTTCATATAACTGTGCACTTCTTGCGCATCTTGTTTTTATTATTACTACTAAGTCTTAGTAAAGAAAAGAAAGATTTAACACTAAAGCAACATTTGTGATCGGGGGGACTTCTTCATCCGGAAAGAATCTTTGGTAAACAAAGCTTCGCTCGCTTCATCAACGACCGTCAAAGTAGGTAATAGAGGCAGGATCAAAAATGGAGCGGCCAGTGCACACTCCATTTCAAACAATTTAAATTAGAACCAACGCTCTAATGACGATTTATCGAGCTGGCGAAACGCTCGGTTCAGTATTATCGCAAGCTCTTTGTAACGAGGGCGAGCTTTGACAGGCTCTAATGCAAAACCTGTTTCCACAATTTTTTGATGCAACTCCCGATACCAAGAGGCCAAAGAAGGCGGCAATTTCGTGTTGGATCGAGCACCAAGCCACCAAATGCCTTGAAGTGGCAAGCTAATCGCAAACAAGGCAACAACAATGGATTGAGGTAACGCGTGGTAATTGTTGAATGCCATTTGAGTGAGTACGCTGATCGCAGCAACGGCCGGCATGACTTTAATGCCAAAGCGAGTCGCCTTAATGATACGCTGTTCCGGAAATATGGCGCTTAGCTCTTTACGAACTGGCCAGATCTCCATGTAATTCTGGCCATCTTTCAGGCTATGGATCAATCCGACTTTATTACTCATACCGCTCTCTCACTAAAAAATAGTTGAACATTTCAACTGAAGGTACAAAAAATTGATGAAAGTTAATATTCTTTCAAATTTTTTTTGTTATCATTGCTTATTATCGCTATCCTTTGCAGACCCTCAATCTCATTGTTGCTGTTATTTACAATTTAAGCAACTCCGAGATATCTATCTGCACGGATCGCATCATAGTGATGGAAGGGTTCATCACTATTTCTTTATATGGAATTAGAACAATTTTTGACCAGGATTAGTACGCAGCCTTCTGGGTATCGGCTATTCTTGTGATTAATTTTTCATTCTTTAACTGATTTTTTATCAGACGAATAACAGGTAGTCATACATGTCTAAGCTAGTTTTAGTTTTAAACTGCGGTAGTTCTTCTCTTAAATTTGCCGTTGTTGATGCCGAGAACGGCGACGAGCACTTGTCAGGTCTTGCTGAGTGTCTTCACCTTCCTGAAGCTCGCATCAAGTGGAAACTTGATGGCAAGCACGAAGCTCAACTAGGCAATGGTGCAGCTCACGAAGAAGCACTAGCGTTTATGGTAGAAACTATTCTTGCTTCTAAGCCAGAGCTTAAAGCTAACCTAGGCGCAATCGGTCACCGTATCGTTCACGGCGGCGAGCAGTTCACTCAATCTGCACTAATTACTGATGAAGTTCTAAAAGGTATTCAAGACGCTGCAACATTTGCACCTCTTCATAACCCTGCTCACATCATCGGTATCGAAGCGGCTAAGAAAAACTTCCCAGAGCTGAAAAACGTTGCTGTATTTGACACTGCGTTCCACCAAACTATGCCTGAAGAGTCTTACCTATACGCTCTTCCATACAACCTATACAAAGAACACGGTATCCGTCGTTACGGCATGCACGGTACTTCTCACTTGTTCATCACTCGTGAAGTTGCAGGCCTACTAAACAAACCAGTTGAAGAAGTAAACATCATCAACTGTCACCTAGGTAACGGCGCATCTGTATGTGCGATCAAGAACGGTCAATCTGTAGACACTTCTATGGGTCTTACTCCACTTGAAGGTCTGGTAATGGGTACTCGCTGTGGCGACATCGACCCTGCTATCGTCTTCCACCTACACGACGCTCTAGGTTACTCTGTTGATCAAATCAACACGATGCTAACTAAAGAATCTGGTCTTCAAGGTCTAACTGAAGTGACTTCTGACTGTCGTTTCGTTGAAGACAACTACGGTCAAAAAGAAGAAGCAACACGCGCAATGGACGTGTTCTGCCACCGTCTAGCTAAATACGTTGCTGGCTACACTGCTTCAATGGAAGGCCGTCTAGACGCAATCACTTTCACTGGCGGTATCGGCGAGAACTCTGGCCCTATCCGTGAAATGGTTCTAAACCGTCTTGGCATCTTCGGTATCGAAGTAGATAGCGAAGCTAACCTTAAAGCTCGCTTCGGCGGCGAAGGCGTTATCACGACTGAAAACAGCCGTATCCCTGCAATGGTTATCTCTACTAACGAAGAGCTAGTCATCGCTGAAGACACTGCTCGCCTGACAGGTCTTTAATTGAATTCCTGGCTAGCCACTCGGCTAGCCAGATTTTCATTCAAACGAATTTCTTAGGGGCTCAACTCCTATTCTTCGAGCTTCATGGAATAAGAGTTGAGCTTTTATCCCCCAAATAGCTAAAGGTACTCTACGAATGTCTCGTACTATTATGCTTATCCCTACTAGCGCAGGCGTTGGCCTAACAAGCGTTAGCATGGGTGTTCTTCGCGCTATGGAGCGTAAAGGCGTTAAAGTTTCTTTCTACAAGCCAATCTGTCAGCCACGTTCAGGTGGTGATCAACCAGATCTGACTTCAACTATCGTTGGTCGTAACAGCGATATGAAGATCGGTGAACCAATGGCGATGTCTGTTGCTGAAAGCCTAATCGGTAACGACAACATGGACGAGCTGCTAGAAACCGTTGTTGAACGTTACAACCAAATCAACAAAGACGCAGACGTTACGCTAATCGAAGGTCTTGTACCTACTCGTAAGCACCCATTTGCAAACCAAGTAAACGCGGAAATCGCGGCAACACTTGGTGCAGAAATCGTGCTAGTTGCGACTCCAGGTACTGATAACCCTGCACAACTGAAAGAGCGTATCGAAGTAGCATGTTCTAACTTCGGCGGCACTAAAAACAAAAACATCTCTGGTGTTATCATCAACAAGCTAAACGCTCCTGTTGACGAAGCTGGCCGTACTCGCCCTGACCTATCTGAAATCTTTGACGATGCAGACAGCGCGAAACAAAACGAATTGAAAGTGATGGAAATTTTCAACACTTCTCCAATTCGTGTACTAGGTTGTGTGCCATGGAGCATTGATCTGATTGCGACTCGTGCAATCGACATGGCTAAGCACCTGAAAGCAGATATCATCAACGAAGGTGACATCAACACTCGTCGCATCAAGAGCATCACTTTCTGTGCACGTTCTCTGCCAAACATGATTGAGCACTTCAAACCGGGCTCTCTACTTGTTACTTCTGCAGACCGTCCTGATGTTATCGTTGCTGCTTCTCTTGCTGCAATGAACGGTGTGGATATTGGTGCAGTACTGCTAACTGGCGGTTACGATATCCCTAGCGAAATCGAAGGCCTATGTAAACCAGCATTCGACACTGGTCTACCTATCTTCAAAGCACAAGGTAACACTTGGCAAACGTCTCTAAACCTACAGAGCTTCAGCATCGAAGTACCTGCAGACGATAAAGAGCGTATCGAGTTCATCAACGAACACGTTGCTGGCCACATCGACGGTAACTGGATCGAGTCTATGACTGAAGGCACTCAGAAGTCTCGTCGTCTAAGCCCACCAGCGTTCCGTTACCAGCTAACTGAACTTGCTCGTAAAGCAGGTAAGCGTATCGTTCTTCCAGAAGGTGACGAACCACGCACAGTTAAAGCAGCAGCGATCTGTGCTGAACGCGGCATTGCAGACTGTGTACTTCTAGGTAACCCAGATGAAATCCGTCGCGTAGCGGCTCAACAAGGCGTTGAGCTAGGTACTGGTGTAACCATCATTGATGCAGATGCTGTTCGTGAAAACTACGTTGCTCGCCTAGTTGAGTTGCGCGGTGCGAAAGGCATGACTGAAGTTGTGGCTCGTGAGAAGCTACAAGATTCAGTATTCCTAGGCACAATGATGCTTGAGAACGACGAAGTTGACGGCCTAGTTTCTGGTGCTGTTCACACTACGGCGAACACTATCGTTCCTCCGTTCCAAATCATCAAGACGGCACCAAATGCGTCTATCGTATCTTCAGTATTCTTCATGCTTCTGCCTGATCAAGTACTGGTTTACGGTGACTGTGCAATCAACCCAGATCCAACTGCTGAACAGCTTGCTGAAATCGCTATCCAATCTGCTGACTCTGCAGCAGCATTTGGTATCGAACCACGCGTTGCAATGATCTCTTACTCTACTGGTGAATCTGGTAAGGGTGCAGACGTTGATAAAGTACGTGAAGCAACAAAACTGGCTCAAGAGAAACGTCCTGATCTTATCATTGACGGTCCTCTACAGTACGACGCTGCTATTATGGAAAACGTTGCTGCTTCTAAAGCACCAAACTCTCCAGTTGCAGGTAAAGCGACAGTATTTGTATTCCCAGACCTAAACACGGGTAACACAACTTACAAAGCGGTACAACGTTCAGCTGACCTAGTATCTATCGGTCCAATGCTGCAAGGTATGCGTAAGCCTGTAAACGACTTGTCTCGTGGCGCGCTAGTAGACGACATCGTGTACACCATCGCTCTAACAGCTATCCAAGCAGACCAAGAAGCTAAATAATCGCTTCTGACATCTAGTTGGATATAGATACAAAGCCCTCGATTCATCGAGGGCTTTTCTATTGCTGGCCAGAACACTTATTTGTTTTTTATACCAATCACTGCACAACCTATAATTACTGGTGCACAAAGCTTTTCTCCCTATCGCCCCCCATACCTAATCGACATTGCTCGTGCTTGTTCTTACACCGATTGACCCACTCCTCAAAATGTATTGGCTCCAAAGCAGCACGGTCCCTGTTCAATTTATCGACATTATTTACGTTTTAGCTAAACTTTTTTGCTAGGAAATACGTAAAAACTACTGCAATGCACAAACTCGTTGACTGCTAAGGAATATATATGAAGGATTTCATCAATACATCACTGATAAAGTTTGGTTTAGCTGCGTTTCTGATTAGTTTTTCTTCATTCAGCTTTTCCGCCCCGAGTATTAAAGGCGTCGATCAAGATATGTCCGGAGGAACGGTGACCGCTGAAATGGCTCATGCTGATGACAATGGGTGGATGGTTGTCCACCGAACAGACGAATCAATGAAGCCTGGTCCTGTTATCGGCTACGCTCCGTTAAAAATGGGAAAGAATGAAAACGTAAATGCAATTTTGATGGAACCAGTAGAATCAGGCGATATGCTGATGTTAATGGTCCACGGAGAGAAAGGTGGCATGAAGACTGGCGTGTTTGAGTATACGCTCGGCGCTAAAGAGGACGGCCCTGTAAAAGTGGACGGAAAGCTAGTGATGGACATCGTACGCGCTAAGTAAGGTGGCGATGAATGAAAAAGTAAACTTCCTACTCCAGGTATTTAGATGACACAAAAGTACTTAACGGCATTGCTAACCGTTAAGTACTTTTTCATTTGCGATGGAAGCAGCAAACTAACCAATCCTTTCTCTTCCATGAGGAGTATTTAGGTCTAAATCAGGCCCTTTTGGTACAACTTGCGTCGGATTAATCCCAGTGTGGCTGAAGTAGTAGTGGCGTTTAATGTGATAGAAATCCGTCGTGTCTTCGACGCCTTCGACTTGATATAACTCTTTTAAGTAGCCTTGTATATTTTCGTAGTCTGCGATGCGCTGCTTGTTACACTTGAAATGCCCCACATACACCGCATCAAAACGAATAAGAGTCGTAAACAAACGCCAATCAGCCTCAGTAATTGTGTTCCCTGCTAAGTAACGATGCGTCGCTAGGTGAGCATCGATTTTATCTAACGCATTAAACAAAGAATCAAACGCTTCTTCATACGCCTCTTGCGTAGTCGCGAAGCCACAACGATACACTCCGTTGTTGACATTTGGATAAACAAAATCGTTCCACTCATCAATAACGTGTTTTAGATGATCTGGATAGTAGTCGTCGTGATTCCCTGTTAACGCATTGAATTCCGAATTGAACATGCGAATGATCTCTGACGACTCGTTTGACACAATAGTATTGGTCTTTTTATCCCAAAGTACAGGCACGGTTACGCGGCCCGTGTAATCGGGTTTGCCCTGCGTGTAAATTTGATACATGCGCGTGTGACCAAACAATGGCTCAGGAAGCCCCATTTGCCAACCTTGGCTGAGCATATCAGGGCAAACGACCGTGACATCAATATGTGGTTCTAAACCTTTCAGCTTGCGGAAAATGAGGGTTCGATGTGCCCACGGACAAGCAAGAGAGACATACAAATGGTATCGACCGGACTCTGGTGTAAACTCCGCATCAGGGTCGTTTTTAACCCAGTTACGGAATCCGGCATCTTCGCGCACAAATTTGCCACCATTTGATTTTGTGTCATACCAGACATCTTGCCAAACACCTTCAACCAACTTACCCATGATTGCTCTCCTCTCGTTCTGTTTGTGTCTATATTAGCGTTTCCTATCAAACAGAGAATCATCGAACTTAGGACATCATGTTCAAGAAATTCGAATGTATAAATCAGACACATAAAAAAAGCGCGACCCGATGAAGGTGTCGCGCTTAAGCCCGTCACAGGCTGAATTTATACACTAACGTGTAAACAAGATACCGCGTGAACGTCATTACCTAAAATGGTTGGCTTTGTCTTCGCACACTCTTCGGTTGCTTGTGGGCAACGAGTGCGGAATACACAACCCGACGGTGGGTTGATAGGTGAAGGAAGATCACCCTCTAGCATTTGGATTTTCTTATTGCGCTCAATATCCGGGTCCGGGATCGGAACCGCAGACATCAGCGCACGCGTATATGGGTGCTTAGGATCAGCAAACAGAGCCTCGGCCTCGCCAAGTTCCACGGCATTACCTAAATACATAACTAAAACGCGATCTGAAATGTGTTTAACGACAGACAAGTCATGCGCAATGAATACCAGAGAAAGCCCTAACTCTTTTTGAATCTCTTTAAGTAGGTTAACCACCTGAGCTTGAATAGATACATCAAGCGCCGATACTGGCTCGTCACAAATGATCATCTTAGGCTTAAGGATAAGCGCACGCGCTATCCCGATACGCTGACACTGACCACCCGAGAACTCGTGTGGGTAACGGTTAATCACGTTAGGTAATAGGCCAACTTTCGCCATCATCTCTTTAACGCGATCTTTCACTTCCTGCTTAGACAGTTCTGGATAGAATGTCTCAAGAGGTTCAGCAATGATATCACCAACAGTCATACGCGGATTCAGCGATGCCAATGGGTCTTGGAAAATCATCTGAATTTCTTTACGCGTCTCACGGCGCTGAACGCTTTTCATTTTAGTAAGGTCTTGACCCAACCAGACTACTTGGCCGTCAGTAGCTTCAACCAGACCAATGATGGCACGAGCAAACGTCGATTTACCACAACCTGATTCACCTACTACACCAAGCGTTTCCCCTTCGTATAGTCGAACGTTCACGCCATCTACCGCTTTCAGGCTCGAAGGCTTTGACCACGGCCATGCCGACTTTGAGGCAATGCTGAAGTGAACTTTCAGCTCAGAAATGTCCAGAATTAGTTTTTTGTCTACTGCGTTCATTTGTTCCAAGCCTCCCATTCAGAAAAACATGCACGCTGACGACCATCACCAAATGGTGTCAGAATTGGCGCCTCGCGCTTACAACGATCCATCACACGGTGACAGCGCTCTTGATAAGGGCAGCCCGGCGGTAGACGAAGCAAGTTTGGTGGATTACCAGGAATGGTCGGCAGAATTTCACCCTCAGTATCGAGGCGAGGAATCGCCTTCAGCAGCCCCTCCGCATAAGGATGGCTTGGATTGTAGAAAATTTCGTTTACGTTGCCGTACTCCATGGTACGGCCTGCATACATCACCAGCACCTTGTCACACGAACCTGCAACCACACCAAGGTCGTGAGTGATCATGATGATCGCTGTGTTGAACTCAGATTTCAGCTCATTCAACAAGTCCATGATCTGTGCTTGTACCGTCACATCAAGTGCTGTTGTTGGCTCATCGGCTATAAGCAGTTTAGGACGACATAACAACGCCATCGCGATCATTACACGCTGACGCATACCGCCTGAAAACTCATGCGGGTACATCGTGATACGCTTACGCGCTTCAGGGATTTTTACCGCTTCCAGCATGCGTACTGATTCTTCAAATGCTTCCGCTTTGCCCATGCCTTTGTGCAGCATAAGCACTTCCATCAACTGATCACTGACTTTCATGTAAGGGTTCAGTGATGCCATTGGGTCTTGGAAGATCATTGCGATCTGTTCCGCACGCACTTTGTTCAGTTCTTTTTCTGGTAAGTTTAGGATTTCTTTGCCTTCAAACTTTGCGCTACCAGAAATAATACCATTCTTAGCCAAAAGGCCCATGATTGCGAATACGGTTTGAGATTTACCTGATCCCGACTCTCCAACGATACCTAAGGTTTCGCCTTGGTTGAGAGAGAAGTTCAAATCGTTTACTGCGGTTACGATACCATCTTGCGTGGTGAATTCGACGCGCAGATCTTTGACATCTAATAAGCTCATCATTGCTTCCTTAATCTTATCTTTTAATTATCTGTCTTTTGGATCCAGCGCATCGCGCAGGCCGTCACCAACGTAGTTGAAGCAGAATAGCGTCACAACCATGAACACTGCTGGGAATGCCAGCTGCCAGATTGCTACTTCCATTGTCTGTGCACCTTCTTGTAGAAGAGCGCCCCAACTTGTCATTGGTTCCTGAACACCAAGACCAAGGAATGATAGGAATGATTCCGTTAGAATCATACTTGGGATAAGCAGCGTAGAGTATACCGCTACAATACCCAGTACGTTCGGTACGATATGACGAGTAATGATTTTCCAGTTGCTTACACCACACACATGTGCCGCTTCGATAAACTCCTTGCTACGTAGACTAAGAGTCTGACCACGTACGATACGCGCCATATCTAGCCATGCGATAGCACCAATCGCAACGAAGATCAGCATGATGTTACGACCGAAGAATGTTACCAGTACAATCACCAGGAACATAAACGGTACCGCGTATAAAATTTCTAGAATACGCATCATTACGCGGTCAACTTTACCGCCGATGAAACCAGATGCTGCGCCGTAGAGCGTACCAATCAGTACCGCTACAAATGCACCCATAACACCTACCATCAACGAAATACGACCTCCAATTAGCGTACGCACGTATAAATCACGGCCTAAGCTGTCAGTACCAAACCAATGGTCAGCATTCGGTGCAACGTGCATCGCGTACCAGTCAGTATCATCAAATGTGTACGGTGCGATCATTGGCAGGATAATAACCGCCAACGTCATTAGAATAAGAAGGAATAAGCTCACCATCGCCGCTTTGTTGCGCATGAAACGGATACGAGCATCTTGCCAAAGACTGCGACCTTCAATCTCCAAGTTTTCGGAGAATTTCTCAATCGCTTCTAGGTTTTCTTTTTTCGTTAACATAACCAAACGTCCCTGTTAGTAGCGAATTTTCGGGTCAATCATTGCAAGTAAAATATCTACAATCGCGTTGAATAGAATAAATAGGAAACCAATCAGAATGGTTACCCCCATTACTAGCGAGTAGTCACGGTTAAATGCAGCGTTAACGAATAGTTTACCAATACCAGGCAGACCAAAAATGGTTTCGATAACAACGGAACCGGTGATGATACCTACGAAAGCTGGGCCCATGTAAGAAACAACAGGGAGAAGTGCCGGCTTAAGAGCGTGTTTGATAATGATGTAACGATAACTTAAACCTTTAGCACGTGCCGTACGAATAAAGTTACTGTTTAGGGTTTCGATCATCGAACCACGCGTGATACGAGCAAAGGTAGCAACATACAGTAGCGACATACCAATAACAGGAAGCACTAAATACTGCCAGCTACCATCTTGCCAACCGCCCGCAGGGAAGATATTCCAGTGAAGCGAGAATATGTAGATAAGCGCAGGTGCCAATACAAAGGATGGCATTACCACACCAAGCATCGCAGTCGACATAATGGTGTAATCAATCCAAGTATTTTGCTTGAGCGCAGCAATGGTGCCGACGGTAACCCCCATTATCAAAGTAAAGATAAAGGCGATGAAGCCCACTTTAGCCGAAACAGGTAAGGCAACAGCGATCAGCTCATTTACTGAGTAATCAAGGTATTTAAATGACGGTCCGAAATCACCTTGGATAACATTGGTCAGATACGTGGTGTATTGTTCAAATACAGGTTTATCCAAGCCATATTTAGCTTCGATATTTGCCATTACTTCGGGTGGCAATGGACGCTCTGTCGAGAAAGGGTTTCCCGGTGCAAAGCGCATAAGAAAGAAAGATACGGTGATCAAAACCAACATTGTTGGGATCGCCTCAAATATCCTTTTTGCGATGAATTTAAGCATAAACTCACTCTTTCAGTCTGTGACAGTTAAATTAAAGAAGTCGTCCAATTCTTTTGGACTAAAGATAGGCGCTACATGCAATTTCTCACATGTAGAGCCTCATTTTTATAGTTCTATCGAGTTACGAATTACTCTGTGATGTAGAGATCTTTAGAGTAAATCTTGTCTTCCGCGTTATTTACTGGGAAGCCACCAACTTTCGGTGATAGTAGACGTGATTTCACGTACTGGTAGATAGGTGCGATTGGCATATCTTTTGCCATCAACTTCTCTGCTTCTAGGTAAAGTGCTTGGCGCTCTTCGTCAGAAGTTGAAGCAAATGCTTTGTTCATGATCGCATCGTACTCTTTGCTGTCGTAGTGAATACCACCAGTAGTGTTATTACTCATCATCAGCGTTAGGAAAGATGAAGCTTCGTTGTAGTCGCCACACCAACCTGCACGAGCAACCTCAAAGTTGCCAGAATCTTTGGTAGATAGGTAAGTTTTCCACTCTTGGTTTTCTAGCGTAACGTCAAGACCAAGTGTCTTCTTCCACATTGAACCCAGTGCAACCGCAAGTTTCTTGTGGTTCTCTGATGTATTGTATAGAAGGTTAAATTCAAGAGGGTTGTCTGCGCCGTAACCCGCTTCTTCCAATAGACGCGCAGCTTCTGCGTTACGCTCTTCTTGCGTCATTTTGCCGTATGCAGGGATTTCTGGGTTGAAACCTGCCGTAATTTCAGGTGTTAGGAAGTAAGCTGGCTTTTGACCTTGACCTAAAATCGCATCAGTCACAATGTTACGGTCAATCGCATAAGAAATCGCTTTACGCACGCGAACATCATCAAACGGCTTTTTCTTCGTATTGAAGATGTAGTAGTAAGTACATAAGTTACCGGTTACAGACACTTCTTGTGGGTGCTCTTTCTTCAGACGCTTGAAGTGCTCTGTAGGCAGCTCGTTTGTGAAGTCGATTTCACCCGCTAGGAAGCGGTTCATTTCCGCTACTTGGTTCTCGATTGGTAGGAAAGTAACTTGGTCAAGCGTCGTGTTTTCGTTGTCCCAGTACTGTTCGTTACGTTTTAGAACCAAACGCTCGTTTACAACCCAGTTGTCAACAACATAAGCACCGTTACCTACAAAGTTCTCTGGCTTCGTCCATTGATCGCCGAACTTTTCAACAGTTGCTTGATGAACAGGTTTCACTGTCGTGTGGCCCATCATCATTACAAAATATGGTACTGCAGTATCTAACTCAACCACTAACGTGTGGTCGTCAACCGCTTTAACACCTAACTCGCTCTTATCTTTTTTACCCGCAACAATGTCTTTTGCGTTCTTCATCTTGGTGTATTCCATGTACCAAGCATATGGAGAGGCGGTTGCTGGATCGACTGCACGTTGGAAGCTGTAAACGAAATCACCTGCAGTGACAGGATCACCGTTTGACCATTTTGCGTCTTCACGTAAGTGGAAAGTGTATGTTTTGTTGTCTTCAGTGTCCCAAGATTCTGCAACACCAGGGATAGTGTTACCGTCCGCATCTTGGTTTACAAGGCCTTCAAGAAGATCGCGAATCACGTGGGATTCTGGAACACCTTGAGATTTATGAGGGTCTATTGTCGCAACTTCTGTACCGTTACCACGCACCAATTCTTGAACAGCAGCAAGTTTTGGCTCTTTAGAATCAGATTTAGCTTCAGGAGCTGGAGCCGGAGCAGGCTCAGCAGCTTGTTTCTCCGCAGGCTTTTCACCACAACCAGCTAGAGCGAGAGAAAGACCAGCACCAATAAATAAAGCGCGCGTGATTTTATTCTTATACATGCGTAAAACTCCAAATTTTTTCGTTAGCATCCATGACTTCTTTGTAAGGGCCTGGAACGGTCAGAGTTTTAGATTTTTTTAGTGCACTTTCTGAGCACAAAAGTCTAAAACCTTACAAAGACTGCGGCACACATTAGCAATCATTGAAGTAATTTGCCATAAAAATGTAGCAAAAAAACCAATAATGCTGACTAAACCACACATATCTAGCAGTAAACTCTAACCCCAAAGCATTCACCAGCCAAATAAAGACCAGAAGCGACATTTAACAGGCGAAACTTTCGATTAATCTGAGTTTAAACCATTTACTAGCATCTTATGCTAGATATTTACACATCATTTAACATTTATGACAAATCAAGTCTAACAAATAATTGTTTATATATTGGGCAAAAAACTTTTATTGTGAAGAATATCACCAGACAAAAGATAGGAAATATTGAAACAAAGTGAGCAATACAATGAAGATAAATACAAAAAAAGCTAAGTGCCATTAGCACTTAGCTTTTTTCACTAGAATGCGGGTTAGTTCTATTTTTCCCAACGCTGTGCAGCTTGATGATCGGTGTCGCGCGACTCAATCCAACGATCTTCATTCGTCGTACGCTCTTTTTTCCAAAATGGTGCTTGGGTTTTCAGATAATCCATGATGAACTCGCACGCATCAAATGCCGCGCCGCGGTGCGCACTGGAAACGCCCACAAATACAATTTGATCACCGCTATCCATGTCTCCGACACGATGAATCACGCGTACACCTAATAGTGGCCAGCGAGACTCAGCTTGATCGCAAATGTCGCTCAAGCTCTTCTCTGTCATCCCCGGATAGTGCTCTAGATGTAAACCAATGACATTATCCCCAAGGTTCATATCTCGAACTTTACCAACGAATGTAACGACAGCGCCGGCAGCCGTCCCTTCAGATAGACGTTGATATTCTTGCTCAACCGAAAAGTCTTCAATTTGTACAGAAACACGAGAATCCATCTTAACCCCCAGTTACCGGCGGGAAAAACGCAACTTCATCACCTGCTTTTACTTGTGTATCCAGAGGGACGATAGATTGGTTCACTGCAGCAAGTAGCTTTCCTGACTCGAGTGCTAAATCCCACTTGCCATCTTTCTCAGTGCCTTCTTCCACTAGATGTGCACGAATTGATTCAACCGTTTCAAACGGCCCGTCTAACTCAACACTGTCGATGCCAATCAGCTCGCGAGTTTGAGCAAAGAAAAGTACTTTAATCATGATTCCACCTTAAAGTGACCAGATTTACCACCCGTTTTCTCTAATAGACGAACTTGACCAATGACCATGTCTTTTTGTACTGCTTTACACATATCGTAAATCGTTAGAGCAGCAACGGAAGCTGCCGTGAGCGCTTCCATTTCCACACCAGTTTTACCCGCAAGTTTACATACTGATTCGATGCGAACTTTGTTCTCTGCTTCGATAGCTTCCAGTTGAACTTCAACTTTAGAGAGTAGTAGCGGATGACAAAGTGGAATCAAATCCCAGGTTTTCTTCGCAGCTTGAATACCAGCAATACGAGCCGTCGCAAATACATCACCTTTATGGTGCTGGCCAGAGACCATCAGTTGAAGTGTTTCTGGGGCCATGTGAACAAATGCTTCAGCACGAGCTTCACGAACCGTCTCCGTTTTTGCTGACACGTCAACCATGTTTGCTTCGCCAGAAGCATTGATATGTGTAAATTGGGTCATTGTTTTTCCTTCGCTTTTAGGAAAGGTTATACAGATAGGTGTGGCATGAAGTTACAAGGGCGATGACTTGCATCCAACTGCTGTTTAATAATTTTTGTCCAGCCTGTGCGGCACGCACCAGTTGAACCTGGCATTGCGAAGATCACGGTGTGGTTAGCAAAACCAGCCATCGCACGAGACTGAATCGTAGACGTACCGATCTCTTCGTACGACACCATACGGAACAACTCACCAAAACCTTCAACTTCTTTATCAAATAGAGGCTTAAGTGCTTCTGGCGTGCTATCACGTGAGGTGAAACCTGTACCGCCAGTAATCATGATCGCTTGTACGCTTTCATCAGCAATCCATTGAGAAACAATCGCGCGGATCTTGTACATGTCATCAATAACAATTTGCTTGTCTACTACGTTGTGACCCGCTTCTTGAGCATGCTCAGCTAGGTAACGACCAGAGGTATCGTTTTCTTCAGTACGAGTGTCAGATACCGTTAGAACGGCAATATTTGCAGGTTGGAATTTGCTTTCAGCGTGACCCATTTGTTCACCTATTCTCTTAATTAGCTTTGATACGCTTGGTATCGATTCGGAAAAAGTTAGAGCCAGCTTATCACTAAGCTCGCTCTAAAAGTTGAATGAAGTTAGCCGCCGATAGACGCGAGGTGTGGCGTCATACCAGTATTGCCATCATGCAAGAAATGGCTTACCGACTTGGTTTGTAACTGCGCCTGGATACGTTCAATAAGCTCACTCTCTTGCTCATCACGTTCCAAAAGATCACGCAATTCTACACCGTAGTCTCCAAACAGACATAGGTGCAGCTTACCCATCGCAGAAACGCGCAGTCGGTTGCAGCTTTCACAAAAGTCTTTTTCATAAGGCATGATAAGACCTATTTCACCCTTGTAATCAGGATGAACAAATACTTGCGCAGGACCATCATTATGCGAGCGTACTTTCAGCAACCAACCATTTGCAATTAGCTGGTTACGAATTGCCACTCCGGATACATGGTGCTTATTAAATAGCTCATCCATCTCACCCGTTTGCATCAACTCAATGAAACGCAGTTGGATTGGACGATCTTTTATCCAGTTAAGAAACGCTGGCAGCTCGTGATGGTTCAGATCTTTCATCAACACCACATTAACTTTTACTTGCTCATAACCGACCTCGAACGCACGTTCGATACCATTCATGACTTCAGTAAACTTATTTTCACCTGTGATTTGATGAAACATACGCGGGTCAAGGCTATCCACACTGACATTAATGTGGGTTAAACCCGCTTCACGCCAATCTGCGACTTGTTTTGCCATGCGATAGCCATTGGTTGTCGTTGCAACTTTTTGAATGCCAGGCGTCGCCGCTACTGAATGGATAATGTCGGTAAAATCTTTGCGTAAGCTAGGCTCACCACCAGTGATGCGCACTTTTGACGTGCCACAATCAGCGAATGCTTTTACGACCCGTTTGATTTCAGGGAGAGATAAAAAAGACGAGTTTTTATTGCCCGAAGGCTTATAGCCATCAGGAAGGCAATAGGTACATTTGAAATTACATACGTCGGTCACAGACAGACGCAAGTAATAAAACTTACGATGAAATTTGTCTTCGAATTGTTGCGCCACGGAACACCTTTCCAAACACGGGAGGCATGGCCATTTCCAATCATGCCCTTGTGACAGTATGCCACTGGCTCAAAACGCTTATCCAAGGACTTAGCAATAGTGAGCTCGGAGTTATGGCAACCAGAGATATGAAATCTCTGATAGCTTTGCGGTGTAAAATACTTAATATTTGTAATGGAATCCAGACTTGAGTGATAAAAAACTCTCTAGAGACACAATTTACCGCTAAGTGAGTACCTTTAAGACACTCCTTAAGATAAATTGTAGCCGTTTTTTATTAGATTATTAGAAGAACATAATGAATATCTACACAGATAAAAAAGTGGTCGCTGTTGGCGGTGGTCATGGCTTAGGTCGAATGCTGGCCGCATTACGAGATTTTGGCAGCAATGCAACTGGGATTGTTGCCACGACTGACAATGGTGGTTCAACAGGAAGAATTCGTCACTGCCAAGGAGGAATCGCTTGGGGAGACACACGTAACTGTATTAATCAGCTCATTACAGAGCCTTCGATCAGTTCTATGATGTTTGAATATCGCTTCAAAGGCACTGGCGAACTTGATGGTCATAATCTTGGTAATTTGATGCTTACTGCACTCGATAACTTATCGGTCAGACCTTTAGATGCCATTAATCTGATTCGCAATATGTTAAAAGTCGACGTTAACATCCTTCCTATGTCCGAACACCCTTCGGATCTTTCCGCGTTATCCGTAGATGGGAAGTGGGTTACGGGAGAAACAAATGTCGACGAAATGAAAGCAGACTTGCGACGTTTGGATCTTTCACCAGAAGTGCCTGCTACCAAAGAAGCCATCACAGCTTTGGCGGAAGCGGACGCGATTATTCTTGGCCCTGGCAGTTTTTTAACTAGTATCATGCCTCCTTTATTGCTGCCTGAACTCGGCAAAGCGATTGCAGCAAACACAAAAGCAAACGTCATTTTTGTTGCTAACCTGAGTCCAGAATACGGCCCAGCAGGAAGAATGACGATGGCTCAAAAATTAGAATGGTGTGAACGTGCCTGCCAAGGAAGAAAAATAGACGTGGTTCTAACAGAGAAAACCGAGCAAGACGTCTTAAGTCAATGGAATGTAGTGACGGAGTCACTCGCCTCCTCTAACCGAGACTGGCGTCACGATAGAAACAAGCTCAAACTAGCGATTGAAAATCAGCTACAACTTTCTATCTAGGAGCACGTTACCTGACTAGCGCCCTCTTTTAAGTTGTTTATTGATAATGAAAACCCTTCTGTCATCGAAGGGTTTTAGTTCAGGCATCCAGTAAGAACAGATGTTTACTAAGAAAAATGGTTAATAGGAATAAATAGCTACTGTCGCCAAGAGCGATAAGCATCTCGAGTTTCGTGCAAAAGATCGAACATAACCTCTAACACCTCAGACTCCGCAGTTAACTCACCGGCTTTCGCTTTTTTGTCTATGGACATCGCCAGTTCACAAAGGCGATCTGCCCCAAAGCTCGCAGCACTACTTTTCAACGCGTGGCTGATTTCTTTTGAGTAAGCTAATCGCTCTGCCCCCTGTAGTTGGGATAAGTTCTCGATATAGGTATCCATTTCTCCTAGGAAGATATCGAACAGTACAGGTACGTTGTCACTGCCAATTTCCATCGACAGTTCATCTATTTTTTGCTGATTTAATACATTTACACTCATACTTTTTGCCGCTCTTCCTTGCCGTTCCATGCCTGTAACTTGCGGTAAATCGTCGACGGACTGACATCAAGGTATCCCGCCGCTCGAGGAATATTGCCATCACATGCTTCAATCGCTTGCTCGATTGCCATTTTTTCCGTCATCCATAATGGCATAATCTCAGATGCGGTCATCGCTTTCGGCTCAATTAATTTAGCCACAGACGACGGACGGTCAAGCGGTTGATTCAACGGTGGCGGTAACATGTCCAACGTAATCTCTTTACCGTTGTTTAGAACAACGATATTGCGTAGCACGTTTTGTAACTGACGAACGTTACCCGGCCACTCATAGCTGTTGAATCGCTCGATGACATCAGGCGCAAAACGTATGAAGCTTTTTCCTTCTTCGTGTGACATGTAACCTAACAGTGAGTATGCAATTTCAATAACATCTTCGCCTCGTTCGCGTAAAGGCGGTAAATGCAAAGGAATGACATACAAACGATAGTACAAATCTTCACGGAATCGACCTTCTTGTACCTCTTTCCAAGGATCACGGTTAGTGGCACAAACAAAGCGCACATCCACGCTCTTCATTTTTGAGGAACCCACTTTTTGGAATGTGCCCGTTTGAATAAATCGTAGCAACTTGGTTTGTAAATCCAAGTCCATCTCACAAAGCTCATCTAGAAAAAGTGTGCCGCCATCCGCTAACTCAGCTGCCCCTTGACGATCATTCGCAGCGCCAGTAAAGGCCCCTTTTACGTGACCAAACAGTTCACTCTCAATCAAATCTTTTGGAATTGCAGCACAGTTAATTGCAATAAAAGGTTTGTCACCACGTTTACTTGCTGCGTGAATAGCCTCAGCACATACCTCTTTACCAGTACCACTTTCACCTGTGATAAAAATACTCGCTTTACTGCTCGCCGCTGAATCTATCGTACGGTAAACCTGCTGCATGGTTTGGCTACTGCCGATAAACCCCTGATAGCTCTGATTGCCTGGATTATCGGCTTCATTTTTTAGCTTGGTCGCTTTACGAATTGCATTGTTAACCGTGACACGTAAACGGTCTGCTTCACACGGTTTAATTAGAAAGTCTTGTGAGCCATGACGCATGGCCTCGACAGCGGTATCGATAGAACCATGCGCTGTCATAAAGATTATAGGTACGTCGGGATGACTCTTTTTAACGGCATGTAAAACGTCCATCCCCGTCATATCTGGCAGACGGAGATCGAGTAAAATAAGATCTGGAATTCGATGATTTAGGCTCTCAATGGCATCCCTACCTGTGCCGACAATATTGATATCTATGCCAAGCGGTGTCAGGTATGAGCGGTACAGAGCCGCAACAGATGCGGTGTCCTCGACCATTAAAAGGTAACGAGACTTTGGGCCTTCGGGTTTTTGTTGCATAACCTAGCTATTATTTTGTTGTGTTTTAAACAATAATCGCATTACGCTTTGCATTTTGCAAATAACATTAGCTAAATTATGGGCAAAGGAAAAAATTCAAAAATAATATCAATTATTTAAAAAGTGGCACAAACCATGCTGTAACAATAGTGACCCCTCGGGTCACCTAGCCAACTGACGTTGTTAGTGAACGATATGTTCACAAAACAAGCCAATAGACCCGACTGCCTATTGGCTTCTTTTTTTTACAAGCGACCTAAAATGCTTGGATAGTTAAATCGGTAAGTTTGTTCAACTATTTGCGATGAACTGCGCTCGTAGTTTTTCAATCTCGTCACGCTTTTGTGCCGCTAACTCAAATTCTAAATCTTGCGCATGCTGATACATCGCTGCCTCCAGTCGACTGATTTCTTTTTCTAGCTGCTGAGGGGACAGTGCCTCGTAAGTTTGCGAAGGCTCCGCCACTTTCGATAATGGTACCTGTTTAGTGTTACGCTGGCGTTTAGACTTAGTGATATCGCCAAGTTCCATGATGTCTTTGATATTTCGTTTGAGCGCTTGTGGCGAAATACCCATTTCTTCGTTGTACGCTTCCTGCTTCTCGCGACGACGGTTAGTTTCATCCATCGCCTTTTTCATTGAGTTGGTGATTCGGTCAGCGTATAGAATCGCCTTACCTTCGATGTTTCGCGCAGCACGACCAATGGTCTGAATGAGTGAGCGTTCAGACCGCAAGAAGCCCTCTTTATCCGCATCCAAAATTGCAACTAACGAGACCTCTGGCATATCCAGGCCCTCTCTCAATAAGTTTATTCCCACCAGCACGTCAAATTCCCCAAGACGAAGGTCACGGATAATTTCCACACGCTCAACAGTATCAATGTCTGAGTGTAAATAACGTACCTTAACATCATGTTCGTGAAGGTATTCGGTGAGATCTTCAGCCATTCGTTTGGTCAGTGTTGTAACCAGAACTCGTTCATCTTTAGCTGCGCGAATACGGATCTCAGACAATAGGTCGTCGACTTGGGTCGCTACTGGGCGAACTTCCAACTCAGGGTCAAGCAAGCCTGTAGGACGAACGACTTGATCCGCTACATCACCCGCCGATTTTTCTAGTTCGTAATTTCCAGGAGTAGCAGAGACGAAAATCGTTTGTGGCGCTAGTGCTTCAAACTCCTCAAACTTCAGTGGACGATTATCCAAAGCTGAAGGTAACCGGAAACCAAACTCCACCAGCGTTTCTTTACGCGAACGGTCGCCTTTATACATGGCACCTATCTGCGGTACTGTCACGTGAGATTCATCGATGATCAACAAGCCATCATGAGGTAAGTAGTCAAACAGGGTTGGTGGCGGCTCACCTTCCGAGCGTCCACTGAGATAACGAGAATAGTTTTCGATACCGGAGCAAAAGCCCAACTCATTCATCATTTCGATATCGAATTGAGTGCGCTGGCTAATTCGCTGCTCTTCCAGTAGCTTGTTGTTATCTAGAAGCTGCTTTTTGCGCACTTCTAGTTCGACTTTAATATTTTCAATCGCTTCAAGAATGCGATCTCTTGGCGTGACATAGTGCGTCTTGGGATAGATGGTATAGCGCGGCAAGTCTCGTTGTTTCACCACGCCTGTCAATGGATCGAACACACTGATGCAATCCACCTCATCGTCAAACATCTCAACGCGCACAGCGTCTTGGTCTGATTCAGCAGGGAATATATCAATCACCTCGCCACGGACACGGAACTGCCCTCGCTCAAAAGCAACATCATTGCGCGAGTATTGGAGCTCCGCTAGGCGACGAAGCATATCACGCTGATCAATCACATCTCCACGTCGCAAATGAAGCATCATTTGTAAGTAGGATTCCGGATCACCCAAACCATAGATAGCTGAAACCGAAGCAACTATAATAGCGTCTTTCCGTTCCAATAAAGCTTTAGTGGCAGACAGTCGCATTTGCTCAATGTGGGCGTTAACCGAAGCGTCCTTTTCAATGAAAGTATCTGTTGTGGGAACGTATGCTTCAGGTTGGTAGTAATCGTAGTAAGAAACAAAATACTCAACCGCATTATTAGGAAAGAATGACTTCATCTCACCATATAACTGAGCAGCAAGCGTTTTGTTTGGCGCAAGTAATATTGCGGGTCGTTGGGCTTGAGCAATCACATTCGCTAGTGTGAAGGTTTTACCTGAGCCTGTGACCCCCAACAAGGTTTGATGTGCTAGCCCAGCATCGAGCCCCTCAAGCAACTGATTGATCGCTCCTGGTTGATCGCCCGACGGCTGATAATCGGAGACCAATTCATAGACTTTACTCATACCCTTCCTCAATTTTACTGCGCTTTGGCTGTATATATATACACCTTAGCTAATGAAATCTACGTCTATCGAGAATTTAACCATCATTGTTAATAAATTTTCTTGTTTGTCTAGAATGCTATAGCCATACAAAAGTGACTCTGATATAGTACTTCGCCCTAGTTGAAGAGCTACACACATTCTTCACATTATAGTTTCCACAACTTTTCCCCAAAAATTAGCTTAAAACTTTCTTATCCCCAAAAGATTGATTTTTATCCACTTTGAATACCTTTTGATTAACATCGATAAATCTCTGTTTTATTTGCTTATTTTACGCATAACTCTGACTAAAGATTCATTAAATAAAAACTTAGTTGCATATCAATTTTCTTTACCCAGATCTCATCAACATACTTATCCACAAATTTAGTGGATAACTAACCTCGAGCCTTTACTGGCAAGCCATACAGAAAAGTAAAGCCCTTAACTCAATATTTTTTTCTAAAAATGTATTTTTTTACTGTTGACAGTAGTTTGAGTGCTCGGTAAGATTCGTCCCGCTTTCAAGCAAAGCAATTCCTCCTTAGCTCAGTTGGTAGAGCGACGGACTGTTAATCCGCAGGTCGCTGGTTCGAGCCCAGCAGGAGGAGCCAGATTATAGAAAAGCCGTGTCGCAAGACACGGCTTTTTTTGTATCTTAATCGCCATGAAATCTAAGCCAATCTAGGCGTCATAAAATCACACCGAAATAAGTTCAAATTACAGAACTCATAACATTGTCATAGATAGTGTTCTCACAGTACCACACATTTAATTCTGTCTCTTTTCTAGCAAAAAACAATCATAACCAATTGAATCTATTATTAATGCAATTTAATCATTGAAAAAATGAAAAGCATTCATTTTACTCATACCAAATAAATCCATACGATTAAAAGGGTTAAGAATGGTTCCGTCCTACTCGTCGCCTCCATTCTAATTATCAATAACTCAGGGATTTACTTATGACTATTCCGACAACTGACATGCTAGATGCATGGGCTGGATTTACTGCTGGTGAATGGCAAAACTCTGTCAACACTCGTGACTTCATCCAAAAAAACTATACACCCTATGAGGGAGACGAGACTTTCTTAGCTGAAGTTAGCGAATCCACTTCAGCATTATGGAACCAAGTGCTTGAAGGCATAAAACAAGAAAGCCGCACACACGCCCCTATTGATTTTGACACAGACTTGCCCTCAACAATCACTTCCCACGATGCAGGCTACATCAACAAAGATCTGGAAAAGATCGTTGGCTTACAAACTGATCAACCGCTAAAACGTGCAATCATCGCCAATGGCGGGATTCGCATGGTAAAAAACTCGTGCGAAGTTTATGGCCGCGAGCTAGATCCAACGGTTGAAAAAATCTTCACTGAATACCGTAAAACTCACAACAAAGCGTGTTTCGACCTTTACACCCAAGAAATTCTGGCGTGTCGTAAATCAGGCATCATCACGGGCCTTCCTGATGCCTATGGCCGTGGTCGTATCATTGGTGACTATCGTCGTCTCGCCCTATACGGTATCGACTTCTTAAAAGCAGACAAAAAAGAGCAATACAACTCAACACAAACGTTCTTAGAACAAGGCAACGATCTTGAGAAAACACTTCGTCTGCGCGAAGAAATAGCCGATCAAGTTCAAGCGCTTGAAGACATTCGTCAAATGGGTCTGAAATACGGCATTGATATGTCGCTACCTGCAAAAACTGCACAAGAAGCGATCCAATTTACCTACTTTGGCTACCTAGCGGCGGTTAAATCGCAAAACGGCGCAGCAATGTCACTGGGCCGTACTTCGACTTTCCTAGACGTCTATCTAGAACGCGATATAGCAAACGGTTTGATTGATGAATCACAAGCGCAAGAAATGATTGACCACTTCATCATGAAGCTACGCATGGTTCGCTTCCTACGCACACCAGAATACGATTCATTGTTCTCTGGCGACCCAATCTGGGCAACCGAAGCCATGGCTGGTATGGGCGTTGATGGCCGTACGCTAGTATCTAAAACGACATTCCGGTACTTACATACTCTACATACTATGGGCCCTGCTCCTGAGCCAAACATGACGATTCTTTGGTCAGAGCAATTACCTGAAGCGTTCAAACAATATGCTGCAAAAGTGTCGATTGATACCTCTTCGGTTCAATACGAAAACGACGATCTAATGCGTCCTGATTTCGACAATGACGACTACGCGATTGCCTGTTGTGTGAGCCCGCAGGTTGTTGGTCAGCACATGCAATTCTTTGGTGCACGTGCCAACCTTGCAAAAGCACTGCTTTACACCATCAATGGTGGTATCGATGAAAAATCGAAAGCGCAAGTGGGTCCGGTAGTGGACAAAGTTCAAGATGAAATTCTCGACTTTGACGCTTTGATGCCTCGTTTCGACAATATGTTGGAGTGGCTAGCAACGCAATACGTCACAGCGTTGAAC
The DNA here is from genome assembly GCF_033391095.1 of Vibrio sp. Vb0667. Taxonomy (NCBI): domain Bacteria; kingdom Pseudomonadati; phylum Pseudomonadota; class Gammaproteobacteria; order Vibrionales; family Vibrionaceae; genus Vibrio; species Vibrio sp. Vb0667. The sequence continues at coordinate 51,649 of NZ_JAWPOL010000016.1, forward strand.
ATCATCCATTACTCACATGACCGTTACAGCTACGAAGCATCACTGATGGCACTGATGGATCGCGACGTGCACCGCACGATGGCGTGTGGTATTGCAGGTCTGTCTGTTGTCGCTGACTCTTTGGCGGCAATTAAATACGCGACCGTGAAACCTGTTCGTGATGAAGATGGCATCGCCGTTGATTTTGAAATCGAAGGTGATTATCCAAAATTTGGTAACAACGATGCCCGTGTTGATGACATCGCTTGTGATCTAGTTGAGCGCTTCATGAAGAAAATTCAGAAGATGCACACCTACCGCGAAGCAGTGCCAACTCAATCGATTTTAACAATCACATCTAACGTGGTTTACGGTAAAAAAACGGGTAATACACCTGATGGCCGTCTCGCAGGTATGCCTTTTGGACCGGGTGCAAACCCAATGCACGGTCGTGATGAAAAAGGGGCGGTTGCGTCTCTGGCATCGGTTTCTAAATTACCGTTTGCTTACGCTAAAGATGGTATTTCTTACACTTTCTCAATTGTGCCGAGCGCATTGGGTAAAGATGACTTGAGTCAGAAGAAGAACCTAGCTGCGCTAATGGATGGTTACTTCCATCACGAAGCAAGCAACGAGGGCATTGCGATTGAAGGTGGTCAACACCTTAACGTCAACGTTCTAGACCGAGAGATGTTATTGGATGCGGTTGAACATCCAGAGAAATACCCTCAGTTGACGATTCGAGTGTCTGGTTATGCGGTACGTTTTAACTCTCTAACGACAGAGCAACAGCAAGACGTCATCACTCGTACCTTCACGAATAAGATATAAACACAGTCCATCAAGCACTCAGAAAGTTTAAATAATTAGCTTGTAAATATGCATTGCCCGCCTCTCTTTTCTACCTGGGAGAGGCGGGCTTTTTTTAAAATCACACATTAGATGAAAATTAATAGGTAGTATCCTCTCGCTAACAATACATTCAGCAAACGATTCAATTTCTTATTGATTCATCAAAATAGATCAAATAGACGACTATTTTTCCATCGTGTATGTAAAACCACATCGTTCACTGGTTGTTATTGGTGTCACAAAACACGATAATATCAAGATCGGATTTTAAGAACGTAATAACTATGACCGAATATGTTTTGTTGTTGGTCGGCACTGTGCTGGTGAACAACTTTGTACTGGTGAAGTTTTTGGGCCTATGTCCTTTCATGGGCGTGTCCAAAAAACTGGAAACAGCAATAGGTATGGGCTTAGCGACAACTTTTGTGCTAACGCTCGCGTCAGTGTGTGCGTATTTAGTGGAAAGCTACATCCTTCGTCCACTGGGTATTGAGTACCTTCGAACCATGAGTTTTATTTTGGTGATAGCCGTTGTGGTGCAGTTCACCGAAATGGTTGTGCACAAAACCAGCCCGACGCTTTATCGCTTGCTTGGCATTTTCTTACCGCTGATCACAACAAACTGCGCAGTATTGGGCGTGGCACTTCTTAACATTAATGAAAACCATAACTTTATTGAATCGATCATCTACGGCTTCGGCGCCGCTGTTGGTTTCTCATTGGTGTTGATACTTTTTGCATCCATGCGAGAACGCATAGCCGCCGCCGACGTTCCTGTACCTTTTAAAGGTGCATCAATAGCAATGATTACAGCAGGTTTAATGTCACTCGCCTTTATGGGCTTTACAGGTTTGGTGAAGTAAGCGATGAGTACGATTTTAATTGCGATTATCGCGTTAGCGGTTCTGGCTGCGATTTTCGGCGCGATACTTGGTTTTGCTTCTATTCGCTTTAAAGTTGAAGCGGACCCTATTGTGGATCAAATCGACGCCATTTTACCGCAAACTCAATGCGGTCAATGTGGCTACCCTGGTTGCCGCCCTTATGCTGAAGCAATTGCAAATGGCGACCACATAAACAAATGTCCCCCTGGTGGTCAGGCAACAATCGAAAAGCTCGCCGACTTAATGGGTGTTGAGCCAGAAGAATCTGCGCACGATCTCGACAGCAAAATTCCAACCGTTGCGTTTATTCATGAAGACATGTGTATTGGCTGCACTAAGTGTATTCAGGCGTGTCCGGTGGATGCAATTGTAGGCGGAACAAAGGCGGTCCATACCGTAATCAAAGATGAATGTACGGGCTGTGACTTGTGTGTTGCCCCATGTCCGACTGATTGTATTGAAATGATTCCTGTGGCAACGACCACAGAAAGCTGGAAGTGGCAACTTCACTCCATTCCGGTACTTAACATTACGGATGCTGCCGACAATGCAGCGAACGTGAAAGATTCAATTAAGTAAGGTTTCACATGTTGTCTTTGATTGAACAAATTCGTACAGGCGCGCTTTGGGATTTCCCAGGTGGTGTGCATCCGGCAGACAATAAAAAGCAGTCCAACAAAACTGAACTCGCTCATGCGGCTATCCCGTCAGAAATTGTATTGCCGCTAAAGCAGCACATTGGTAAAGCGGGTAACCTACTGGTTGCCGAAGGTGACTACGTATTAAAAGGTCAGCCATTAACGCAATCGGAGACCGGCTTTACGGTTCCAGTGCATGCTCCAACATCAGGTACGCTCACCGCGATTGAGCCACGAACTGTCGCGCACCCTTCTGGGTTAAGTGAGTTGTGCGCAGTCATCACGCCTGATGGGAAAGATGCATGGTGTGAAAGAAACCCCGTCGCAGATTACCAACAAGAAACCCCTGACGCACTGATTGATATTATTCGTCTCGCTGGTATTTCTGGTATGGGTGGCGCAGGCTTCCCTACTGCAAAAAAAATCCAATCAGGTTTTGCTCGTACCGAGATTCTTATCGTTAATGCAGCAGAGTGCGAGCCATACATCACGTCTGATGACAAGCTCATGCAAGAACATGCCGAAGAGCTTATTCAAGGTATCGAAATTGTCGAACATATCCTGACACCAAAGCTCACGATTATTGGCATTGAAGACAACAAACCAGAAGCAATCAAAGCGCTAGAAGCTGCGGCTATAAACAAAGATATCGTTATTCGCGTTATCCCAACTAAATACCCTTCTGGCGGTGAAAAACAGCTGATCAAAATTTTAACCAATAAAGAAGTACCAAGTGGCGCGATTCCAGCCGATATTGGTATTTTGGTTCAGAATGTTGGTTCTCTTTACGCTATAAAACGCGCAGTCATCGACGGTGAACCGATGATAAAGCGCATCGTGACTCTCACTGGTAAAACCTTCAAACAACCACGCAACGTTTGGGCATTGTTAGGGACACCAGTACAAGCACTGTTGGATGAGTTTGGCTATAAAGCAGATAAGAAGTTACAGCGTTTAATTATGGGTGGGCCAATGATGGGCTTTACCCTTCCTCACTCCCAAGTGCCGATTACCAAGACAGCAAACTGTATCCTTGCTCCGACTCGTCGTGAGATCTCTCCGCACCAGTATGAGATGGAATGTATTCGCTGTAGCCAATGTGCCGAAGCGTGCCCTGCTTCGCTGCTGCCTCAACAACTGCAATGGCATGCAAAAGCTGAAGAGTATGACAAACTCGAAGAATTAAACTTAAAGGATTGTATCGAGTGCGGCGCTTGTGCGTTTGTATGTCCAAGTGAAATTCCGCTCGTACAGTACTACCGTCAAGCGAAAGCAGAAATTCGAACTAGAACACAAGAAGCGGAAGCTGCAGAGCGAGCAAAACTGCGTTTTGAAGAGAAAAAAGCGCGTATGGAACGCGAAAAAGCAGAACGTGAAAATCGCTTCAAGAAAGCTGCCGATCAGCGCCGTAAAGAGATGAAGTCTTCTGGCGGCGATGATGCGATAGCAGCAGCAATCGCACGAGTGAAAGCTCAAAAGACAGAAACCACTGAAAAAGCAGAGCCAGCAGTAAAACCAGCCGTAGCGGCAGCCATTGCCAAAGCGAAGGCTAAACAAGCGGCAGCAGCTAAAGCAGGCTCTAGTGAACCTGATAACTCAGAAATGGCAAAACTGCGCGAAGAACGCAAACGTCTTGCTCGCGAACGGAAAGCGCAAAAAGAACAAGGCGAAACGCCAGACAATAACGCTGATGATAAAAAGTCGGCAGTTGCGGCCGCCATCGCCCGAGCTAAAGCGAAAAAAGCACAACAAGAAGATTCAACTGAATCTGTAGAATCGGAAACGTCTGCACAGCAAGACAGCGATCCGAAGAAAGCCGCGGTTGCTGCTGCCATTGCACGTGCCAAAGCACGTAAAGCGAAGCAAGCAGACTCAACTGAAGCGGAAGAAGCTGACGCACCTGCTGAGCAAACCGACGATCCGAAAAAAGCCGCAGTTGCCGCTGCAATTGCTCGAGCCAAAGCGCGCAAAGCGAAGCAAGCAGACTCAATTGAAGCGGAAGAAGCTGACGCACCTGCCGAGCAAACCGAAGATCCGAAAAAAGCCGCCGTGGCTGCTGCGATTGCACGTGCCAAAGCACGTAAAGCGAAGCAAGCAGACTCAACTGAAGCGGAAGAAGCTGAAGCACCTACTGAGCAAACCGACGATCCGAAAAAAGCCGCCGTGGCTGCCGCGATTGCACGTGCCAAAGCACGTAAAGCGAAACAAGCAGACTCAACTGAAGCGGAAGAAGCTGAAGCACCTGCTGAGCAAACCGACGATCCGAAGAAAGCCGCGGTGGCTGCTGCCATTGCTCGTGCCAAAGCGCGTAAAGCGAAACAAGCAGACTCAACTGAAGCGGAAGAAGCTGACGCACCTGCCGAGCAAACCGAAGATCCGAAGAAAGCCGCCGTGGCTGCTGCCATCGCTCGAGCCAAAGCGCGCAAAGCGAAGCAAGAAACGCAAACTGAGCCTGTTGAAGACGCAACTTCTGAAGAACCAGAAGTGGATCCGAAAAAAGCCACGGTTGCCGCAGCAATTGCGCGCGCGAAGGCTCGTAAAGCGAAACAAGCAGACTCAACTGAAGCGGAAGAAGCTGAAGCACCTGCCGAGCAAACCGAAGATCCGAAAAAAGCCGCCGTGGCTGCTGCCATCGCTCGAGCCAAAGCGCGCAAAGCGAAGCAAGAAACGCAAACAGAGCCTGTTGAAGAAGCAACCTCCGAAGAACCAGAAGTAGATCCGAAGAAAGCCGCGGTTGCCGCAGCAATTGCGCGCGCGAAGGCACGCAAAGCGCAACAAGAAGCTAATAAAAATAATACTGAGGAGAACGAGTAGTGTCGTTTTTTATTGCCAGTTCACCGCATACCCACAGTCGTCGTAGTACGCCAGACTTAATGAAATGGGTGGCACTTTGCGCACTTCCAGGTTTAGTAGCTCAAACCTACTTCTTTGGCTGGGGTACGCTTATTCAGCTGATTTTTGCCATTGCAGTCGCTGTATCCCTTGAAGCCTTAGTCATGATCTGTCGTAAACGCTCACCAATGAGAGCGCTACGTGATAACAGTGCAATAGTTACCGCTTGGTTATTAGCCGTTGCTATACCACCATGGTCTCCGTGGTGGATTATGGTGATCGGGCTTATTTTTGCGATAGTAATCGCTAAACACCTCTATGGTGGCCTTGGACAAAACTTATTCAACCCTGCAATGGTCGCTTATGTGGTCTTGTTGATCTCTTTCCCAGTACAAATGACGAGTTGGAGTGCACCGACATCACTCATACCTGATCATGTAAATTTTGCAGATACACTCTCTTTAATTTTTACGGGCTATGATTACGACGGCTTATCACTTCAGCAAGTTCGCTCAGGTGTTGACGGCGTGACAATGGCGACACCACTTGATGCATTTAAGACTGGCATTCTTACAGGTGCCACTCCAAGCGAAGTAATGTCGCAGCCAATATTTGATGGCTTAGGTGGTATTGGTTGGCAATGGGTAAACCTTGCTTACCTTCTTGGCGGCATAGTCATGATCAAAAAGCGTATCATCCAATGGTATATTCCAGCAGGTTTCCTTGCGAGTCTGACTCTGTTTAGCCTAGTGTTCACGTTGCTGACGCCAGGGGAAACTGCGTCGCCAGTTTTACACTTGTTATCTGGTGCAACCATGCTTGGCGCATTCTTTATTGCAACCGATCCCGTTTCGGCGTCTACCACCGTCAAAGGACGTTTAATCTTCGGTGCGCTTATTGGTGCTTTGGTTTTTATCATTCGCAGTTGGGGCGGTTTCCCAGATGGTGTTGCATTTGCAGTGTTGCTTGCAAATATGTGTGTGCCACTGATCGATTACTACACCAAACCTAGAACTTACGGTCACTGAGGTAAACATGTTAACCGCTATTAGAAAAAATGGTCTGACACTCGCGATGTTTGCATGTGCAACAACCGGATTAGTCGCCCTTACTCAGTACCTAACAAAAGACCAAATCAAGGTACAAGAGCAAAAACAATTACTTTCTGTTTTGAATCAAGTCATTCCAGAAAACATGCATGACAACGCACTCACGCAAGCTTGTACAATGGTCACGTCTCCAGATCTGGGGACATTACGTGCGATGCCAGCCTACCTCGCCACGAAGAATGGTGAACCAACAGCAATCGCAATAGAATCTATCGCGCCAGATGGCTACAATGGTGAGATAAAAGTGATTACTGGGATTGATAATCAGGGCAATATTTTGGGGACACGCGTCCTAAACCACCAAGAAACCCCTGGTCTGGGCGATAAAATCGATCTTCGTGTCACCGACTGGATCCTGAGCTTTACGGGCAAACAAGTCACGGAAAGTAACTGGAACTCATGGAAAGTTCGTAAAGATGGTGGTGATTTCGATCAATTTACTGGTGCAACGATCACGCCTAGAGCCGTCGTAAAAGTGGTGCGAAATACCGTTAACTACGTAAACCAATCTCGTGAAGACATTCTTAGCCAGCCTTTGGGCTGTGAAGGAGAGCAGTAATGAGTGAAAATAAATTGCTGATGAAAAACGGTATGTGGAGCAATAACCCTGCTCTCGTACAGCTGCTGGGTCTGTGTCCACTACTAGCGGTTTCTTCCACGATAACCAATGCCTTAGGTCTTGGTATTGCAACCTTATTAGTGCTGGTCGGCTCCAACGTCACGGTTTCTCTTATTCGTAATTACGTACCAAAAGAGATCCGCATTCCTGTGTTCGTGATGATCATTGCCTCTCTCGTTACCTGTGTTCAGTTATTGATGAATGCCTATGCGTATGGTTTATACCTATCTCTTGGTATCTTTATTCCTCTGATTGTAACCAACTGCATCATTATTGGTCGAGCTGAAGCATATGCTTCAAAAAATGATGTTGCACCCGCTGCGCTAGATGGTTTGTGGATGGGCCTTGGTATGACGAGCGTCTTGGTTGTTTTAGGTGCCATGCGCGAATTAATTGGTAATGGCACACTATTCGACGGAGCAGACCTTCTCCTAGGAGACTGGGCTTCAGCTCTACGGATTCAAGTTTTCCAATTTGACAATAGCTTCCTGTTAGCGCTTCTCCCACCTGGTGCATTTATCGGTGTTGGGCTGTTGATAGCGCTCAAAAATGTCATAGATAATTCAATTCAGGCACGTCAACCAAAAGAAGAAAAACCAACCATAGAACGTGCTCGCGTCACTAACGCATAACAAGATAAGGCTCTGTCATAGGAGCCTTTTTCATAAACCGCAGAGACGGTATTGGAAGTCAGCAATGAACAAAATAAAAAGAATCGAAATTCTTGAGCGATTACGAGAAAACAATCCGAATCCTCAAACTGAGCTTAACTGGAGCTCCCCTTTTGAGCTGCTAATCGCTGTATTACTATCAGCTCAAGCAACCGATGTAAGCGTCAATAAAGCCACCGACAAGCTTTTCCCTGTAGCGAATACACCTCAAAGCATTCTTGATTTGGGAGTCGATGGCTTAAAAGAATACATAAAGACCATCGGTTTGTTTAACTCAAAGGCAGAAAACACAATCAAGACTTGTAAGATCTTGTTGGAAAAACACAATGGTGAAGTTCCTGAAGATCGTGCCGCGTTAGAAGCGCTGCCAGGCGTAGGTCGCAAGACCGCAAACGTCGTGCTCAACACCGCTTTTGGTTGGCCAACTATTGCCGTCGATACGCACATTTATCGCGTGTCGAATCGCACTAAATTTGCGATGGGAAAAACGGTTGATGATGTCGAGCAGAAGCTATTAAAAGTTGTGCCAAAAGAGTTCAAACTCGATGTGCACCACTGGCTCATTCTTCATGGTCGTTATACGTGCGTAGCAAGAAAGCCTCGCTGCGGTAGCTGCATTATCGAAGATTTGTGCGAATATAAAGAGAAAGTATACCCAGATAGCTAACGCTATTTGTAAATCAAAGCTAGGAGCAAAAAATGTCAAACGGTCGAATTCTCCACACTATGCTTCGCGTAGGTGATCTAGACAAATCCATCAAGTTTTACACTGAAGTTATGGGCATGCAGCTGCTTCGTACTAACGAAAATAAAGAGTACGAATACACGCTAGCGTTTCTTGGTTATGGTGACGAATCCCAAGGTGCAGTGATCGAACTGACTTACAACTGGGGTAAAACTGAGTATGACTTAGGTACCGCTTTTGGTCATATCGCCATTGGTGTTGATGATATCTACACAACTTGCGACGCTATCAAAGCGGCGGGCGGTAATGTGACGCGTGAGCCAGGTCCCGTAAAAGGCGGAAGCACGCACATTGCATTCGTAAAAGACCCAGATGGTTATATGATTGAGCTTATTCAAAACAAGCAAGCTTCAGCAGGTCTTGAAGGCTAAGCGGCACTTCTAATAATCACTTGTACTGCAAGTTGAACTCCGATTACAGGCAGGTCTGCGATCTGCCTGTCCTTTTATAAACAAAACCCTTTACTTGATAATAGTTATCGTTTAGATTTATCCGCAACTTCGATATGCGGGATTACGATAATGATCAGTGAATGGGAAAAACACACACTTCTAGCCGATACGGCACTTCAACTAGATGACCCTGTTCGCAGCATTCTTCATTACCAGCAAGCCCTAAGCCTGAGTGAAGATATTAGCGAATGTGTGGAAATTGAGGCGGACGAGCGATTATTAATTTCTGTGATTTCTTGTCATAACTTAGCTCAGTTCTGGCGTTGGGCTGGAGATACTGACTATGAACTCAAATACCTTCAACTGGCCTCTGAGAAGGTCTTAACACTTATCCCACAATGCCCAAATAAAGAGTGTGCAAGCTTTATCGACTCGATAGGATGCTGTACTAAGGCGTTGATAGACTTTATGAAGCGTCACCCTAATCCGGCTATTGCCAAACAGGTTGAAAAAATCGATACCGCCACCAATTGCGAAGTCATTGCCAAATTCCGCTTAAACTAACATTCAAATTATACAGCAGGAATCACCGAAACGTGCTTGGCAAAATACCACTAAAATATTATTAACAACGTCAGTAAATCAAAAACGCCGAAGCTTTCAGCTTCGGCGTTTTTATATGCATCACACTTGGGTTCGCCCTAGAGATATCACGACTCGGCGGTTTTTGTCTTTTCCTATTGGCGAACCGTTATCTGCAATAGGACGACGCTTGCCGTACCCTTGCACTTGAATTCGATCTTCCGGTAGCCCTAGAGACTGAAAATAGTCACGAAGTGACTCTGCACGTCGCTCTGATAAACTTTGACTCGCACTTTTACCATCGGTTGAATCTGTGTACGTCGCCACCAGCACGAGATCGATATCTTGATTATGTCGGATATAATCTGCAATTTGTGATAAACGCTTTTTAGAAGCCTTGGTTAACTGATCACCTTGTCTTTCGTAGTGCAAAATCGTAAAAGCAATGTCCTCGAAACTGTATTTCAATAAGTTGGAAATACAGTCGCTAAACGCGTTGTACTTGTTTTGAAACAGTACTGATGACAATGCGACTTCAATTCTCTGATCTCGGCTCTGCCAATCTTGGTAACTAAAAGTCGGATAACGGCCTTTTTCCAGCTCAGACAAAATGCCCCATGCTGTTTGCCCTCCGACATAACCATCAAACTGTTTAAAAAACTTTAAGTTTGTAATTCGATCGGCGTGTTCACCTGGTCGCCAAGGTGGCGGCATAGAAATGAGACTGACGTTACGTGTTTCTCCCATCGGGCGACGCATTTTTAACTCAAAGTCTAAATTGATTTTTTTATTTGCACGAGATGAAAATACCGCATCTCCAAAGCTTGGAATGGGGTGTACAAGCTGACATTCTAATGGTGTATTGACCACCATTTCCCATTGAGATTGCTGTGGAGTTGCAGCATAACGTTTGCCCATCAAAGCGAAGCTGCTTGTGCTAAACAACGAAAATACAACACCACTGGTAATCAGCCATTTCTTCATCTAATACTGTCTCTTAAACGGCAGTCTGTTGCCGTCAATTTGCATCAATAAAACCACTTCAACCGGCATGCAAAAATCTCGCCAATATAGGGTTATCTGTCACACTGCCATTAATGTGAGCCACCGTGTTCCAATCACCTTAACCGCCACTTAGCGTTTTACTTCCTCATGTTTTATCGGTTTACATGATGCAAAGTATGGTGAATAAACGTCTACATAATATGCAATACAAACTTATTGATTGGATGCAAAATAGAATTCCGGTTTTCTCTTAAATTGCGGTTTTTCTCATCGGTATAATCTGCAATAATGCAGCCTTCGTCACACAAAAATAAGCCAACATGACACTAGAAAATGAAGCTCTAACCTTGAAAAAACGCTTTCGTGGTTATTTCCCTGTGGTAGTAGACGTTGAGACCGCTGGTTTCAATGCTCAATCTGATGCACTTTTAGAAATCTGTGCCGTTACGTTGAAAATGGACGAACATGGCGTGTTGCATCCGGCCTCCACCATTCATTTTCATGTGGAACCATTTGAAGGCGCTAACTTAGAAAAAGAAGCGCTTGAATTCAATGGTATTCGTGAACCTTTCAGCCCTCTTCGTGGTGCTGTTTCTGAGCAAGAGGCGCTAAAGGAAATTTATAAGCTTATTCGAAAGGAACAAAAAGCCGCAGATTGCTCACGTGCAATTATGGTTGCTCATAACGCAGCATTCGACTTGGGTTTTGTAAATGCAGCAAATGAACGCTGTAAACTAAAAAGAGTCCCTTTTCATCCCTTTGCTACTTTTGATACGGCTACATTAAGTGGCCTTGCTTATGGCCAAACAGTTCTCGCTAAAGCATGCAAAACAGCCGGGATGGAATTTGATAACCGTGAAGCACACTCTGCGCTTTACGATACACAAAAAACAGCAGAATTATTCTGCGGTATTGTCAACAAATGGAAGGCCCTCGGCGGTTGGCCGCTTGTCGACGAAGAATAATAAGTAAACACAACATATTAGGAAAAGTATGAATCCTGTCGTTATATCAGTGTGCGTCATGCTCGTGTTAGCATTGATGCGCGTAAACGTGGTGGTTGCCCTCACGTTTAGTGCCATCGTAGGCGGCCTAGTCGCAGGCATGAGCCTTGGGGATACGGTTGCCGCATTTGAAAGTGGTCTAGGTGGCGGTGCAACTATCGCGCTAAGCTACGCCATGTTAGGTACTTTCGCTGTTGCCATCTCGAAATCAGGCATCACGGATCTACTGGCCAAAAGTGTTATCAAGCGCTTAAATGGTAAAGAAAACTCGGCGTCAACTACCGGGTTAAAGTACGCCGTGTTGGTGGCATTAGTGCTTGTCACGATGTCATCTCAGAACGTAATTCCGGTCCATATCGCCTTTATTCCAATTTTGATTCCACCTCTTTTGGGCGTATTCGCGAAACTTAAGCTCGACCGACGTTTGGTCGCGTGTGTTCTTACCTTCGGTTTGATCACACCTTACATGATCTTACCTGTTGGTTTCGGCGGTATTTTCTTAAACAACATTCTATTAAAGAACCTACATGACAACGGTTTGGAAAACGTGGTTGCAAGCCAAGTCCCAACCGCCATGTTACTGCCAGGTGCAGGCATGCTGTTTGGTCTATTACTGGCTATCTTTGTTAGCTATCGTAAACCGCGTGTCTACAAAGAAACTGAGTTGACTGTCGTTGACGAAACCGATCATGTCATCAATAAAAAGCACATCTTAGTTGCGGCACTTGGTATTGTCGCTGCATTGGGTGTTCAGCTTTACACGGGTTCAATGATTATCGGTGCTCTAGCTGGCTTTATGGTGTTTACTTTCGGCGGCGTTATTGCATGGAAAGAGACGCACGACGTGTTCACTAAAGGTGTACACATGATGGCAATGATTGGCTTCATCATGATTGCAGCGGCAGGTTTTGCAGCAGTAATGAAGCAAACTGGCGGTGTTGAAACACTAGTACAATCGCTATCAACCAGCATCGGTGACAATAAGCCTCTAGCTGCACTACTGATGCTGATCGTTGGTCTATTAGTAACAATGGGCATTGGTTCATCGTTCTCTACGATTCCAATCCTTGCAACTATCTATGTTCCTCTTGCGCTAGCATTCGGCTTCTCGCCGATGGCAACGATTGCACTGGTAGGTACTGCAGCTGCGTTAGGTGATGCAGGCTCTCCAGCTTCTGACTCTACATTAGGCCCTACATCTGGTCTAAATGCCGACGGTCAACATGAGCACATTTGGGAAACAGTCGTTCCAACCTTTATCCATTACAATATCCCTCTAATCATCTTTGGTTGGATTGCAGCAATGGTGCTTTAATACTATTGTTTGGATGGATATACATTTAGTTACGAAAAAGCCGCTCAATGAGCGGCTTTTTGTTATTCATAACTGAGGTTATTGCGCTGGCATATTGTCAATAATACGCTCACGAATCAGCTTCAAGGTTGGTTCTGTCGACAGGTAATCGATGGCAATCGGAAAATAAGCGTCGTTAATTTTAAGAACCAAGCTAGGGTAAGAGTTCACACCTAGGCTCTTTGCAAGGCTCAATTGATCTTCGAACACACCCTCTAAGAAAGAGCCGTCCATATCATTCTTGAATTGCTGAACATTCAAGCCAATTTCTCTCGCTAGTTGCAAGTGAGTGGCTTCTTCATGAGGAGGCATCGCACGTAAGTAATACGCATGCTGAATCGCTTCTAGCATCTGCTCATAAGAATCTTGAAAGCCCGCTGCAATAACCGCACGACAAGATTGGTAAGTGCTTCTAACTGGCGTACAAAGCTTCCAGAAATCGTAGTTAAACTTAGTGCCTAACTGGCGCTCAATCTGCTTCCAAATACCTTCGAGTTTTTGTTGCATCTCGGGCGGCATCGGTAAATTAGTATCTGGCGCAAGACCACCAACCACATACTCAAACTGAATCACACCTGGCAGTTGCTGTTTTAGTTTATCCAGCGTTGGTTTGTAACCCCAACACCAACTGCACATTGGGTCATGCACGTAGTAAAGCTTTATGTTCATTCCACTAACCTAAAAAGAAAAAGGAGCCAGTACGGCTCCTTCGTATTCTATCGCTAAATGTGAGTATTTACGAATTACTCAGCTTGATCTTCAGCGCGCGCTGCTGCTTCTTTGATTAGAGGCTGCAGTTCACCTTTTTGGAACATTTCTAGAATAATGTCACAACCGCCGATAAGCTCACCTTCAACCCATAGTTGAGGGAAAGTTGGCCATTGCGCGTACTTTGGTAACTCAGCACGGATATCTGGGTTTTGCAGAATGTCTACGTAAGCGAACTTCTCACCACATGCCATTAGTGCCTGTGACGCTTGAGAAGAGAAACCACAGCTAGGTAGTTTCGGTGATCCTTTCATGTACAGCAGGATTGAGTTTTCAGAGATCTGCTGTTTGATTTTGTCGATAGTTTCCATCGCTTCCTCATTCATGGGTTTGAACTTTATTTATTTGCCACATTCTACTCAATAACGACAGAATAAAAACCATATAATTAATAAGGCTTAATTTTAGGTTGCTCATTGGCGAGCAATGCAGCACTTCACCACTGCTAACCTCTTAAAATATTTTCATATCGGGGTTTTAATAAAGTAAAAACTTGCTAAAATACTTAGCAAGTCAGCCTTAAAGGCGACATAGCTATAAAAAAACACTGGAAGCAATCGAAAGGTCATCCTTTCAAATCAATGGAGAATCGAGTAATGGCATTTGAACTACCAGCTCTTCCTTACGCGAAAGACGCACTAGAACCACACATCTCAGCAGAGACTCTAGACTACCACCACGGTAAGCACCACAACACTTACGTTGTTAAGCTTAACGGTCTTATCCCTGGTACTGAGTTCGAAGGCAAAACTCTAGAAGAGATCATCAAGACTTCTACTGGTGGCGTATTCAACAACGCAGCGCAAATCTGGAACCACACGTTCTACTGGCACTGTCTTGCTCCAAATGCGGGCGGCGAGCCAACTGGCGCAGTTGCAGACGCAATCAACGCAGCATTCGGTTCTTTTGAAGAATTCAAAGCGAAGTTTACTGATTCAGCAATCAACAACTTCGGTTCTTCATGGACTTGGCTTGTTAAGAAAGCTGATGGCTCTCTAGAGATCGTTAACACTTCTAACGCTGCTACTCCTCTAACAGAAGAAGGTACAACACCACTTCTAACTGTTGACCTATGGGAACACGCGTACTACATCGATTACCGTAACGTACGTCCTGATTACATGAACGGCTTCTGGGCTCTAGTAAACTGGGACTTCGTAGCTGAGAACCTAGCGAAGTAATATACTTCCCCCTAAGTTCAATTTAGTCTTATTCAAAAGCTCGCTATTTAGCGGGCTTTTTTGTTTCGCCTTCCCTAGCACCTTTAAATAATTCCCTCTTTTACTAAAGTTCTTCTTATCCACGCCGTTAAAAGAGCATCGAGCGAGGAACATCATGCAAATTCATACTTTAGACAAAGCTGCAATTATCAACGAACTTCAGTTCGGTAATGGTATTAACCATGCCGTACACGACGGTCGTCGTGCGGATTTCTCGCTGATTCTGTCTATGTTCTCTAATGATGTTCGCGATGTAGTCCCGGTTGAAGAGGTCCAGGAAGTCATCACCAGTGACAGTATTCTTCGCCAACAATTGGGTTTATCGCAACCTCAAGCTCTTCGTTCTGATAGCAGCAGCTATGAACTCGCAGCTGAACAAGCGAAACAGTTTCACGATGCAGGATTGCCTTCCGCAAAGCTGAGCCATTACCTAAAACCAGATGCGCTGACTTACCTGCCTGAAGACACATTCAACCTACCAGAAGAGGTTTATCACAACCTATCTGGTCATGAGCGACGCAGATTGGGCGAACGCAACAAACAACTGATCCCAGATGCTGGGCTATATAATCAGCTAGTGACGGCTCAACGTCAGCATCAAATTCAAGCTAAAGCATAGAGATCCGCTTTTTATCCAATAGCTTGCAATACCTACACGTCAGAAATGTGACATCTTACAAATTACCGCACAATAGTCCTCACTCGAAAGCGTTAGTTTGAAGCCTTTCACACTGAACCCAACGAATTTCAACCATGCTATTAGCACAAACCACTGGTGTATTGTTTTTCACATATGGATACAGTGAAGGTGCTATGGATATCAAAGAATCAATTATTCTCGTCACGTCTGCAGGTTCGGTTATAGGAAGAACCTGTGCAAATCACTTTGCTCACCTTGGAGCAACTTTGATTCTTTGTGACCAAAATTCTAGCGCTTTGAGAGCGAGCTATGAGCAAATCAGCGCTTTCACTGACAAAGTGTATGCGATGAATGTGTGTAGTGATAACACAACGTCCATTAACTTATTGTTTGACCAGATAGAATCACAGCTACGTGCGACACCAGATGTGATTGTTAATTGCTGGACCAGCTCCCCTATGCCTGGCTTAATGGCGCCAGAACCAATGAGTACTTACATTGATCACTTGTCGTCTGCGGCACGCTTCCTTTATACCTACGGCCAAGTAGGAGCAGAGCGCTTTCGAGCCAGAAACAAGAAAGGCGTCATTGTTAACGTCATTTCTCATGACAACCATGAAGACTTTACGGGAGTTGAAAGCATGGCGGCGTTGGTGTCAGGTTTTACTCACAGCTGGGCAAAAGAACTCACACCATTCAACATTCGAGTGGGCGGCGTTATTCCCTCGGTAAATCATACAAAAGAGGAGCTCAACGAGAGACACTGGGCTGAGATCCAAGACGAACTAGTCCGCAACACAGCATACATCGTCGCGAATGAATACTTCAGTGGCCGAGTAGTTGCGACCGAAGTGTAAGCATACACAGCAACTCTGTTTTCCCGAGCCAGATGTAACTCCTGCACCAAAATAAAAAAAGCCCCAGTCACTTGACTGGGGCTTTAACCTTTTCCCGATTAAGGTTCCGTGCTAGCGAAAACCTTGCTCACTCGATTTTTTAATTACGCGTCAGCTTTTTCTTTCTTTGCTTTAGGTGCTGCTTTTGCTGCTTCTTGGTCTGCTTTCTTCTTGATAACAGTTGTACCTTCGAAAGTTTCGCCTTCAACAAATGCTTTACCGTAGTAAGAAGCCATCAACACATCTTTAAGTTCGCTGATTAGAGGATAACGTGGGTTCGCACCAGTACATTGGTCATCGAACGCTTCTACCGCTAGCTCATCCAGTTTCGCTACGAAATCTGATTCAGCAACACCTGCCGCTTGGATAGACATTGGGATGTCTAGGTTAACTTTTAGTTCATCCAACCATGCTAGTAGACGTTCAATCTTCTGAGCAGTACGGTCACCTTCTTGGCTTAGGCCTAGGTGGTCAGCAACTTCAGCGTAACGACGACGTGCTTGTGGACGGTCGTATTGAGAGAACGCAGTTTGTTTAGTTGGATTGTCGTTCGCGTTGTAACGTACCACGTTAGAGATAAGTAGTGCGTTAGCTAGGCCGTGTGGCAAGTGGAACTCAGCACCCAGTTTGTGAGCCATTGAGTGACAAACACCTAGGAATGCGTTCGCAAATGCAACACCAGCGATAGTAGCTGCGTTGTGTACTTTCTCACGAGCGATTGGGTCATTTGCACCGTTCGCATAGCTTGATGGTAGGTACTCTTTTAGCATCTTAAGTGCTTGAAGAGCTTGGCCATCTGAGTATTCGTTAGCAAGAACAGAAACGTAAGCTTCTAGAGCGTGAGTTACTGCATCGTAACCACCAAATGCTGTTAGAGACTTAGGCATGTTCATTACTAGGTTCGCATCAACGATTGCCATGTTTGGCGTGATTTCGTAGTCAGCTAGTGGGTATTTAGCACCAGTCTTGTCGTCAGTAACAACCGCGAATGGAGTAACTTCTGAACCAGTACCTGAAGTTGTAGTGATACATACAAGCTCAGCTTTTTTACCCATTTTAGGGAACTTGTAGATACGTTTACGGATGTCCATAAAGCGCATTGCTAGTTCTTCAAAGTGAGTTTCTGGGTGCTCGTACATTACCCACATGATTTTCGCTGCATCCATTGGTGAACCACCGCCTAGCGCTAGGATAACGTCAGGTTGGTAGCTAGCCATTTGAGCCGCACCTTTTTCTACTACAGACAGTGTTGGGTCAGCTTCAACATCGAAGAATGTTTGAACTTCCATGCCTTGAGCTTTTAGTAGGCTTACTACGTCATCTGCGTAACCGTTGTTGAATAGGAAACGGTCAGTTACTAGGAATGCACGTTTCTTACCTTCTAGGTCGCCCAGTGCGATTGGAAGGCTACCACGACGGAAGTAGATTGACTTAGGTAGTTTATGCCACAACATGTTTTCAGCTCGCTTCGCTACAGTTTTCTTGTTGATTAGGTGTTTAGGACCTACGTTCTCAGAGATAGAGTTACCACCCCAAGAACCACAACCTAGCGTTAGAGATGGCGCAACGTTGAAGTTGTACAAGTCACCGATACCGCCGTGAGTAGTCGGGATGTTGATTAGGATACGAGCTGTCTTCATCTTGTCACCGAAGTAACGGATACGGTCAGCGTTAGTATCTTGGTTAGTGTAAAGACCAGATGTGTGGCCGATACCACCAATCTCAACCATAGTTACCGCTTGAGCAACCGCGTCTTCGAAGTTGTCAGCACGGAATAGACCTAGAGTTGGAGATAGTTTCTCGTGAGCGAATGCGTCATCGTGAGATACTTTGCCCAGACCTTCACCAACAAGAACTTTAGTGTCTGCTGGAACTTTAACGCCTGCCATTTCAGCGATTGCTGCTGCTGGCTGACCTACGATTTTCGCGTTTAGCGCGCCATCGATAAGAAGCACTTTACGAACTTTATCAGCTTCTGCTTTGCTTAGGACATAAGCTTTGTGAGAAGCAAAACGCTCTTTCACTTCGTCGTATACTTCATCAACTACGATTGCAGCTTGCTCAGAAGCACATACTACACCGTTGTCGAAAGTCTTAGACATAAGGATAGAAGCAACAGCACGTTTGATGTCTGCTGTTTCATCGATAACAACCGGAACGTTACCTGCACCTACACCGATTGCTGGCTTACCAGAAGAGTAAGCGGCTTTAACCATGCCTGGACCACCAGTTGCAAGGATAAGAGCGATGTCATCGTGTTTCATTAGAGCGTTTGAAAGCTCAACAGAAGGCTGGTCGATCCAACCGATGATGTCTTTTGGTGCGCCTGCTGCTACTGCTGCATCTAGAACGAGTTTAGCTGCATCGTTAGTTGAGTTTTTCGCACGTGGGTGTGGTGAGAAGATGATACCGTTACGAGTCTTCAAAGAGATTAGAGATTTGAAGATCGCTGTAGAAGTTGGGTTAGTCGTTGGTACGATACCGCAGATGATGCCTACAGGCTCAGCGATAGTCATAGTACCTAGGTTGTCATCCTCTTCTAAGATGCCACACGTTTGTTCGTCTTTGTATTTGTTGTAGATAAACTCAGAAGCGAAGTGGTTCTTGATTACTTTATCTTCAACAATACCCATACCAGATTCTTCTACCGCTTGTTGAGCTAGCGGGATACGGGCCTGGTTAGCTGCAAGCGATGCTGCACGAAAGATTTTATCTACTTGCTCTTGAGAGTAAGTAGCGAACTCTTCTTGCGCTTTCTTAACGCGAGCAACCATTGCATCTAGTTCAGCCATATTAGTTACAGGCATAGGGAATCTCCTAAAATTAACAAATATTAAAAACTTTTTACTAAGGCTATTACTTATCGTTTTTACTGTTTATCAGTCACTTAGAAAACAAACGTCTTAGTAAATTGCTTTCAGGACTGAGTATAATATTTCAGAGTGTGAAAAAAATTGACTTGGATCAGTTCTCACCACCTAAATACTACCAAAGTGGTGCCTCATCACACCAAAATGACATAAATCACTGATAAACAAATAAATTAACTTTCATTTTTTATTGAGTAAAAAAGAAGCAAATGGACAAATAAATAAAAGAAACTACAACAACCTGTAAAAAAGTTTCATTTTTGACCAACAAAATTACATGTAGGCCCAATTCTTTGTGCTACTGAGAGTATATCGAACCGAATACATCTCTCTACAAACCACCTTGGTTTTTATCAAAAATGTGCGAATGTTAACGTTTATGTAAAACAGTGCAATTTATCAGCAACCTTATACGTAACATTTCCTTTCCAGATTAGATACAGTTTATTAAAGAATTAGTTTTTCTCACTTAAATGGCAGGGAATGCGTTAGTTTTTTTCATTTCTTACAACCTAACTTTTGCCTTACATTACGCCCAAATTACCCCTTCTCCTTTTCACTAATGTGAACTTTGATGAGTACGCAACATGCAAACTTTTGAACTTGCTATCTTCTTGCAGTTTTTTCTCGGTTTGGTAGCCGCAGTAAACCCTGTTGGTATCATGCCTGTGTTTGTGTCACTAACCGGGCATATGACACCAGACGAAAAGCGCAATACGGCAACAACAGCAAATGTGGCTGTTGCGATCATCCTGATCATTTCGCTTTTTGCTGGTCAGTTACTGTTAGACATGTTCAGTATTTCTCTGGATTCGTTTCGTGTCGCTGGCGGGTTGCTATTACTTAGCATCGCATTCTCGATGATGAGCGGTAAACTGGGGGAAGATAAGCAGAACAAACAAGAGAAAACGGAATACGTCAGTCGTGAACAGATTGGTGTGGTCCCTCTTGCAATGCCTTTAATGGCAGGTCCTGGTGCAATCAGTTCGACTATTGTTTATGGTGCACGCTACCCAAGCATGTTCGATACCGTGGGCATTAGTATTACGATTGGTTTGTTCTGCCTTTGTTCATGGCTATTATTCCGTTCTGCCCCATTGATCGTACGATTTTTAGGTCAAACTGGAATCAACGTCATTACTCGTATCATGGGTTTGATATTGGGCGCGCTTGGCATAGAGTTCATTGCGAATGGCTTACGCAACTTATTTCCAGGATTAGCCTGAGTTTCTATAAAATTGTATGATAGAGCGATTCAACAATGGATCGCTTTGTCATGACGACTGACTCTCTTAAACATACTCTATATGTCACCATTTTTGGTACTCATACCAAAGCTGGTAAAACGTTCGATATTGCTCTCATTATCGCGATCATCAGTTCGTTAATCGTACTGGTGTTAGATTCGATACCCTCCGTTCGGGCCGAGTGGGAAAAAGAGCTGAAGTTTATTGAATACACATTTACTGGCCTATTCACGATTGAATACCTTCTAAGGCTTTATTGCTCTCCTAAACCTGCCGCCTACGCAAAGAGTTTTTATGGTGTCGTCGATTTACTTGCGATTTTGCCCACTTATTTAGCACTCTTCTTCCCATCCGCTTCGTTTATGGGTGTGATCAGGGCGCTGCGAGTGATGCGAATATTCCGCATACTCAAGTTAGTCCGATACCTCCAAGAGTCCAATATCCTCTTACGTTCACTGCTTATGGCGCGCAGAAAGATTTTTATCTTCTTTAGTTCCGTCGCCATTATGGTAACGATTTTCGGCTCGTTGATTTTTATCATTGAAGGACCTGAAAACGGATTTACTAGCATTCCTAAAAGTATTTATTGGGCGATCGTGACCATCACAACGGTTGGGTATGGTGACTTGGTCCCTCAAACAGACCTGGGTAAAGGGCTTGCATCACTCACCATGTTACTGGGTTATTCCATTTTGGCGGTACCTACAGGTATTTTCACTGCCGAATTACACCAAGAGATGCAATCGCACAAAGTATTGGTGAAATGCCCAAACTGCTCCCACGCAGGGCACGACTCTGACGCAATTTACTGTAAACATTGTGGTAGTGAACTGGCCGATCCAGACAAAAGAGTCGTTCGAACAGAAGACGACGCATGAAAAAAGAGCTCCCTAAGGAGCTCTTTTATTTTGTCATCAAATAAAGGATTGATGTGATTATGCTTTCTCAGACAGAATAATTCGCAGAGTACGACGCAATGGCTCCGCAGCACCCCAAAGCAGTTGGTCACCAACAGTGAAAGCATTTAGGAAATCATCACCCATTGCCATCTTACGTAGACGACCCACTGGTACAGACATTGTGCCCGTAACTTTTGCCGGCGTTAGCTCTTGAGCAGTGATGTCACGGTCGTTAGGAATCACTTTCACCCAATCGTTATGAGTGGCGATGATTTCTTCGATTTCGTCCATTGGTACATTTTGTTTAAGCTTGATAGTAAGTGCTTGAGAGTGACAACGCATCGCGCCAATACGCACGCAAGTACCGTCAATTGGAACAGGTGAACTTTGAGAACCCAAAATTTTATTCGCCTCAGCGCCCGCTTTCCACTCTTCTTTACTCTGACCATTATCGCGCTTCACATCGATCCATGGGATCAACGAACCAGCTAGTGGCACACCGAATTTATCGGTAGGGAAAGAGCCGCTGCGCATTGTATCCGCGACTTTCTTATCAATATCTAGGATAGAGCTTGATGGGTTTGCAAGTTCAGAGCTAACAGAGTCATTGATAACGCCCATTTGCGAGATCAATTCACGCATATTTTGCGCACCAGCGCCAGATGCGGCTTGGTAAGTCATTGCGCTTGTCCACTCAACAAGGCCTTTCTCAAATAGACCACCTAGCCCCATTAGCATTAAACTAACCGTACAGTTACCACCGACAAATGTGTTCGTGCCACCGTGGATGCCTTGTTGGATTTGCTTTAAGTTCACTGGATCAAGTGTGATGATCGAATCTTCAGCCATACGTAGCGTAGAGGCCGCATCAATCCAGTAGCCTTTCCAACCAGCCTGACGAAGTGCAGGGAAAACTTTTTCTGTGTAGCTACCACCTTGACAGGTGATTACCGCATCAAGCTGTTTTAAGCTTTCAATATCATACGCGTCTTGCAGTAAGCCTGCGTCTTTTCCTAAGTTAGGAGCAGGAATACCAACTTGAGAAGTACTGTAGAATACTGGTTCGATTAGGTCGAAGTCTTTCTCTTCAACCATACGCTGCATAAGGACTGAACCAACCATACCGCGCCAACCAACTAAACCAACTCTCATCGTATTAACTCTCCATGTATTAAAAAACCTACCCCATAGTTAATTTTTCACAGCAAAATCTCAACCCCTATTTTGTAAATAAGCGCGTTTTTTAACCTTTTCCTCTGAAAAACCGGGTTACACGAGATTTTTTAGTGTTTGGTTTGCGGTTTTAACCATTTTTCAAGTAGGGAAAGCACTTTAGCCCCCTAATTGGTCTTACCACTCAATGAGAAAATAACACATGAAGCACAATAATTTCACATTACACAACATTTAAAACCAAAAAAATTAAAACAAACTAACAGTTAATTTCACAAGCAAACGTTTTTACCGACGAACATCAAGATAAAACACCAAATGTTCGAAATATAATTTTTGTTAATGTATGTTATGCGCGATTACAACAAGGAGCGCCTTCCTCTATTGCTCCAAGATTGACAGAGGCACATATGAAGCAAGTTACACCACGCCTACCAAGCTTGATACAGGTATTTATCTCGCTCGGTTTATTTCTCCTGCTGGCATTTTCGTTCACAGCCAAGCTAGACCTACCGATTCAGCTAGCGCTATACATCGGTTGGTTCATTGTCATGATATTGGGCATAAAGCTTGGCCATCAGTATAAAGATCTGGAAAAAGCAGCACTAAATGGCATTTCCAATGGACTTGGAGCCGTTTTAATCCTTTTGGCCGTTGGCGCGCTTGTAGGTACTTGGATCTCTGGTGGTATTGTTCCAACCATTATTTACTACGGCCTTAAAGCAATCCACCCTTCCATCTTTTTGCTGGCGACCATGATCATCTGTTCATTGACTGCGCTAGCGACTGGCACATCTTGGGGTGCGGCTGGCACGGCAGGTATTGCAATGATGGGTATCGGTCAAGGTCTTGGTGTTCCTGCGCCAATCACTGCAGGTGCCGTACTTTCAGGCTGTTACTTTGGTGACAAAATGTCGCCTCTATCGGATTCAGTAATCCTTGCTTCATCTATGTCTAACGTTGAAGTGATGGAACATATTAAAGGTATGTTGCCGATAGCACTCATTAGCTACATTATTACAGGCATTATGTTTACTGCATTTGGCTTCCACTACGCAGGTCAAGTTGACATGAGCCAGGTAGACTCTGTCATTAAAGCGATGGAACAGCAGTTCTACATCACCCCTTACTCATTTGTTCCTGTGATCATCGTATTGTCACTTCTAGCGATGCGTATGCCTTCATTCCCAGTGATCAGTTTTGGTTCTCTGCTAGGTATTATTTGGGCAGTGATGATCCAAGATGTCGATTTCCTAACCGCGTTCAACACGGCTTGGGCTCCGTTTGCAATCTCATCTGGCGTAGATTTCATTGACTCAATCCTTAACCGTGGCGGCATGTCTTCAATGCTTGGGTCGGTAGCGGTTATCGTATTCGGCCTTGGTTTTGGCGGTCTACTAGATAAAGTAGGCGTGCTAGAGACTATCGCGAAGCTGTTTGAAAAACGCGTTCAAAGTGCAGGTTCATTGGCAACAAGCACAATTGGTACGGCCTTTATGGGCAACGTATTTGGTTCAGCGATGTACGTTTCACTTATTCTGACCCCAAAAATCTGTGCGAAGAACTATGACCGTCTAGGCTACAAACGTAAGAATTTGTCTCGTAACGCAGAATTTGGCGGCACGCTAACCTCAGGTATGGTCCCTTGGAGTGACAACGGTATCTACATGGCCAGTATTTTGGGTGTTGCTACACTGTCTTATGCCCCGTTCATGTGGCTGAGTTTTGTATGTATCATCGTAACGATCTTCACTTCTTACATGGGTTGGTTTGTTGATAAGTGCGAACCAACAGCAGAAGCAGTTGAAGAAGCTGAAGGCGAATTAAAGCAGCAAACCGCTTAACTTCGCAGAGATAGGAAGAACCTCCCTTCCGAATTCAATACTAAAAAAGAGCACTTTAAAGCGCTCTTTTTTTATTTCCAAAACAAATCGTTAGCTTTGTTTGACTGGCGTTTTCACGGCTGCACGCTTCCCAAACCAATAGCCCAAGCCAAGCGGTGCAAAGAATATAACGGCAATGAACAGAATAAAGTAGATGATGGTACTTTTGACAAGTTCAATCAGCTTAGTCATGGCGAGATTCACAACCTCTTGCGACACTCGATCCATATCTTGAGCAAACTTCTCGCGCTCATGGGTAATGATCTGTGCGATTTCTTGGCGCTCTCTGGCAACCATCAGCTCTATAGCTTGGCGTTCTTCACCCAACTGAGATAAACGCGCCTCCGTCCTTTGATCGATATCGTCAACCAAAGGTTGTAACTCCAGCGCCATTTGTTCTGCCAAATAGCGCATGTACTCTGGGTTGTTATCGATAAAATCCCTCATCGAATCAGCGGTAACTTGCAAACTATTGAGCGCCGCATTGACTTTTTCGATACTGGCAGAGCTATTCAAGGCCAACAACTGCGCTTTCCACGTCATAATTTTTGGTGTCTGCTCTGATACCAGACTTAGACGATCAGAGACATCCCCGAGTGCTTCTGGCATCGTGCCTAGCGTTGTAACGGCTTCCTCTTCGCTAATTTGGTTTGCATCTAACCACCTACGGTAAGCCGGAGTCCTAATCATGCTTAAATCAGCGAATGGATGCTGCTTGGCGAACTCTGCAACAAACGTTTTTGTCTTGATGTATGCTTCTTTCTTCAATAAAGATTGAGCCAGTTTATCTACCTCTTTCGCTAAATAAACGGAAACTAACTTGGCCTCATCAGACGCAAAGAGCTCATTACCAGAAGCGGTAATAAAAAACTGTTCCATTTGTAGCGTGAAAGTCCATGTATCAATCAGTGCAGCCATTGGGGACACTTGGTATGCAGAAGCTTGGATGCCTTCTTCAGCATTTATCTTCCAAAGTAAAATATAAGATTGATGAACTTTATCATGAGGCTCATATTGTTCGTGTAGTGCATCTGCTGCTTGCTCAACCTGAGCAAAAAACTGCTGCGCATACTCACGAGTCAAAAGACGCATATTGAGCTCTTGTTTGGTAAGAGGGACGGTTTGACTCTCGATCTTGACTTCGAGCAGGGAGCACCCTGAAAGCATCATAACCAGCCCTATCAACATCATTGAAGACATTCGGCGAACGGACATGAAAACACCTTTAACAAATTGTATAGAACAGGAATAAAGCGAACTAAGTCATATAGTTCGAGCCTTTATTACCTCAACTCTTATGACATTAAGTCAGAGCAATATCAATCTGTTAGCGCTTCTGTTATCTTTTCACTATTGAGAGCATTATTAGCAAAAAGTATGGTTTGTTTTAGGACATCATCTAAACATGCCAACTTCTCTTCCGGCACTTTTTGCCCTTGTTTAATCAACAGTTCAATATCACCCGAAATACAGTGCAATGGCATTGCACCTAAACTCCCTGAGACCCCTTTAAGACTGTGTGCGGCTCTTTGCGCTTGCTCTTTATCCTCTTCTAACAGCTGATACATTTTAGTGCCATCGCCAGAGTGGTCCTGAATAAAGACCTCCAGTAACATCCGCACAGCGCCCTCGTCACCAGACAGAGAATCTAACATTTTATTGATATCTATGTACGGCTCACGTTCCACTACTTCCACTTGTGATGAATTCACCTCATTACAACTTTTTTCGTTCATTTGGACGTTTTGAAAATTTTCTGACTGAGCTGAGGGAACAGTGTTAGCTCCATTTTCATCATCGCCAACTTGCTCTGACTTTTTATCATCGGTTCTGGGTAGTGGTATCGGTTGAATCGTTTTTGGGGAGAAGGCTCCCCATGAAATGAGGAAAAGGAGCAAACCACTGATTACAGACAGCCAAACAATAAAAGTCATTAGCTTCTGTTCCAACTGCTCATTTATCGAAGTTAACTGGTTCGGGAAATCTGGATTAAGCAGTTGATTAGATAAATAACTGCCCTGTGCCTGAGCAGATAGTGCGCTTGAGGTTTGAGCAAGCTGGCGCTGAAGAGCGCTTCGCTCTTCGGGAGAGAGCGTCTCTGATTCAATAAAAAGTCGGTCTAAGTCACGGTAAGTATCGCTATTCGTTGCAGAGTCACTAAAGACAGACTCAAAAACAAGCGCACCTAAGCGATAGTACATTGCCTGAATTTGCTCAGAGTTTTCTGTTCGAGCACGGCTGCTTCGTAACTGTTCTGCTAACGAAACCAATTCACTGTCACTTCTTACAAAAGCTCGAGCACTTTCTAAAAATCGGTCGGTCGTATAAAGTAATTGAGTGATGTCTGGTGTGATTTTCCCTTCAGAAAACTCACTTTCAAGCTGTAAGCGAACTGCATAAGCCAACTGAAGTTTCAGTGAAATTTGGTCGACGTGTTTAACACGGTAAGGCAGATCGAAGTTAAAAAAGTGCCTGACTTCTTCAACTTTACTTCCTAACTCATTTACAGTCGAAATCGTTTGAATCGTTTGTTTGGCTTGCAGCCAAATGCCAAGTGCTAAAACACACCACAAAACGAACCAGAACCAAACAAACCGCCGTATTCCTTCTTTTAGCTTCAGCAACACTTGCCCCTCGCATATCTCCATTAATTACAAGCATATACTATGGATGTTTCTTATTCACATAAAAAAAGAGAGCCGTTTGCTCTCTTTATTTAACGATATGATTTTAATTGCGACTTAACTGATCTTTTAGATTTGGAGGCGTCCCTTTAATCGTTAAGGTATCCGTCTCTGGATCATAAAAAATACGCTCGCCAAGTAAGAGACTATCGAAGCTAATATTCAAACCACCACCAGCTCCAACAAATTTAGTCAGTTTGCGAACCGTCGCACGATCACCTGGGAAAGACTCTTCAAGCTCGTACCCTTGCTCTTTGGTGAAATCCATAAAGCTCGTGCCATCTTGGCTTTGAGGAAGCTCTCCGGAAAGCTCTGAGATTTGAACCTCATCACCGGATTTAATTTGCTCATTGCAGTAGTCGTAAACTTGTTTCTTGTACTCGTTCACTTCTTGCTTTTCTAGCTTCGAGTCAGCACAAAAATCATCCACCGCCTGCATCAACACTAAGTTTTGTTGTTTAGTATCTAAGCCAATATCCGCTTGCAGAAAATCTAGGAAGAAGTCCGCCACTTTACGGCCAACGCGTCCTTTAATGTATTGCAGATAACGATTGGATTCCTTGTCGGTCTCGTAGCTCGACAGGTCGATGCGTGCGGCAATATCCATTTTGGTGATATCAAGGTAATCTGTCGCACTGATGTCCAAACCTTCGGTCACTTTTAAACTCTGATTCATTGGTAAGATACCGATGAACAAGTAGTCCGTTGCTAAACTCTGATACTCAGCGAAAACCAAGATACCTTCATCCGCAAATGGGTACTTAATCAACTCTTCTTTCAAGCGATTTGCACTAATTTGTGAGAAGTCGTAAAAATCTCGCTCTCCTTTGCGCATTTCTTGAAGCCAAAATTGAAATTCGCTGTCTGACTGGAAAGCGCCAAAACCTTTACCAGCTTTAGAATGGAATACTCGGTGAAGCTCAGCGACTAAGTTTTCTGTAGATGCATCGTTCTCTAATGATGCTGGACGAAAGTTTACAACCAGCTCGTCCTGATCGTTTTTGCACAGTTGATGCAGAATAACGTTTGAAAGATGAAGACTCATAGTGATTTTATCTTGCTACAAGGTTTTAGTTGATGGGCATTGTAGGTTATCATAAGCCGCTTTTACTATCATTATTAGAGTCTTTATGCCGATTACATCTAAATATACTGACGAGCAAGTAGAAAAAATTCTTGCTGAAGTAGCAACAGTTCTTGAAAAACACGCTGCTTCTCCTGAGTTGACGCTAATGATTGCCGGAAATATCGCAACCAATGTCTTAAATCAACGTGTTGCTGCTTCACAACGCAAAGCGATTGCTGAAAAATTTGCTCAGGCGCTGATGTCTTCTTTAGAAACACCAAAAACACACTAATCACGGACAATAGAACACATACATGGTAGACAGCGGAAACTCATACGGCGAACGTGTATCTCGACTAGTTGGTTGGGGTCACTGGTTTGCATTCTTCAATATCGTTGCGTCGATGTTGATAGGCACACGCTACATTGTTCAGTCTCCTTGGCCCGAGACGTTACTTGGTCAGTTTTATCTGGCGGTTTCTTGGGTTGGTCACTTTGGCTTTCTAGTTTTCGCACTTTACTTGCTTGTTCTATTCCCGTTGACGTTTATCCTGCCATCGCGGAAGTTGTTCCGTTTGGTGGCAGTGATTTTCGCAACCGTTGGGCAAACCATATTATTAATTGATACCCAAGCGTATCAGTCGATCAATTTGCACTTAACTCCCGTTGTCTGGGAGTTACTATTCAGCGAAGACAAAAGTGCGCTCAGCACTGACCTACAACATTTATTTGTTGTGATGCCGCTGATCTTCCTTATTCAACTCGCACTATCCGAATGGGTATGGCGAAAACAGCGCAAACTATCTCATAAGCACGTAGGACGCCCTCTCGCGGCCGTCTTTTTCCTCAGCTTTATGACCAGCCATTTGGTTTACATTTGGGCAGATGCGTATTTTTACAACCCAATTACTAGCCAGCGTTCAAACTTCCCTTTGTCTTACCCGATGACGGCGAAGAGTTTTATGGAAAAACATGGTCTACTTGACCGTGAGGAATACCTAAAACGTTTGGCAGAAAACGAAGGCAACGTAGAGTTAGTCAACTACCCTCTTGAAAAGCTTGAGTTTAACCGCCGAGTTAATAAGCTCAATGTGTTGATGATCAGCATAAACAATTTACGAGCGGATGCGCTGAACCAAGAAGAGATGCCTAACCTCTATGAGTTTGCTGAAAACAATCAGAACTTCCGTAATCATTACAGCTCAAGTAATGATACATACGGGGCCTTTGGTTTGTTCTATGGCTTACCGACCAGTTATGCATCAAGCATCAAGGCGCAAGGTGCTTCCCCAGTATTGCTCGATGTACTGAAAGATCAGGGCTACAACTTTGGTTTATTCAGTGGCAGTGGGTTTGAAGATGATCTCTACTCAGAAATTATTTTCCGCGACTTGAACTTAGCGGAAGACCTAGATGGCACGCAAGCTCATACCGATAAACAATCTATCGCAAACTGGAATACATGGTTAGCAGAGAAAGCAAGTCAGCCATGGTTTAGTTACATCGAAGTCACCACCGTTGATAATTTTGAATCGATTCCTTCAAATAATGACGAAGAAATGCCTGCAAGTGAGCGATTCAAAAAAGCTTATGAATATGCAGTGAAGTCGGCGGATAGAACTATCGCCGGTATTATTGATGAACTGGAAACGACGGGACAACTGACAAACACCATCGTAATCATCACTTCTAATCACGGTAGTGAATTTAACGAAACCAATACGAACAGCTGGGGAGCAAACAGCAACTACAGCCGTTATCAATTACAAGTTCCGATGGTGATCCATTGGCCTGGAATGCTGGCTGGCGAATTTAATCACAGCACAAGTCACTTGGACCTCTCAGTTACACTGTTGCAAGATATGCTCGGCGTATCTTCCAACCCATATGATTACAGTAGTGGTCGCAACCTATTCGATGAAAGTCGTCGTCGCTGGATCTTGGCGGGCGATACTCGCGAGCTTGCCTTAATTACTAGCTCACAAACCACAGTGATCGATAAGTTTGGCAACTACAAGCTGTATGACAAAAACTACAAACGACTTCGAGATGATGCACCGAAGTTGCCAGTTTTGATGCAAGGTTTAACTGAGTTACAGCGTTTTTATTCTAAAAACGATTAATACCTAGCAATCCATATGCTATTCAAACTCCCCTTTTTGGGGAGTTTTTGTTTATTTCAACAACACAAACCACAAATTTGCGCAGTAAACATCCAATCAGTTCAACTAGGGGTTTACAACATTTTCAAAGCCTTATATTATGCGCCTCAACAACGGAGAGATGGCTGAGTGGTTGAAAGCACCGGTCTTGAAAACCGGCATACGTTAATAGCGTATCTAGGGTTCAAATCCCTATCTCTCCGCCACATTTAGAAAAAGCCCGCTAAGAAATTAGCGGGCTTTTTCGCATCTCCAGACTTAAAAAGATTTGTACAAATCACTTATCACTTCTTGAACGCAACTAAGCACTCCGCCACACTCAGAAAGAACCCACAAAAAATTAATGCCCTTTTCGTTCGTTCCAGTGTTGAATCAATTTGATATTTACGTCTAGTTGTATCTACTCATCAATAAAGACTTCTTTAGCGGCATTGATAAGCTGCAAATGGATTGGGACGAGGTCAGCATGATTCGTTCGATATCCACCTCCAACGACAGCTGCGACAGGGATACCTCGAGATTTCACTGTTTGCATTAAAAATCTATCACGTTCTAAGATCCCTTGCGTCGACACATCAAAATATCCAAGCTCATCGTCTTGATGTATATCGACACCAGCATCGTAGATAACTAAATCAGGGCGATGAAGATTAAGTGCCATATCGACCACTTCTTTAAACGCCATTAAAAAGTCCTCATCACCTGTTCCTCGCACCAAAGGCACATCGAGATCAGACTGAGGCTTCCTCGCTGGGAAGTTTTTATCACAGTGGAAAGAAAGCGTGATGATATCTGGCTCATCGTCACATAAAGTTGCTGTTCCATCCCCATGGTGAACATCACTATCAATGATCAATACTTTATCGACATGCTCGACTTCGAGCGCTTGCCTGGCCGCGATCACTAAGTCATTAAATAAACAAAAACCACTGCCAAACTCTTTGTGTGCGTGGTGATACCCACCACTCAAATGAATGGCCACACCGTACTCAAGTGCCTTTTTTGCGGTCAGAGCCGTGCCCGCTGCTGACGTTAGCGTTCTGGTAATGAGAGACTCACTCCAAGGAAAACCTATTCGGCGCATCTTCGCAGCTGGCATGTTTCCACTAACAAGTAACTCGACGTATTCCTCGTCATGAACACGTTTTACTTCCCCAACAGTTAATGCTTCGGGCTGGAAAAACTGCGTGTGCTCTTTCCAGTTATCTTTCTCTATATGCACCAATACCGATTCATAGAGGTACTGGTATTTCATAATTGGGTAACGATGCCCCTCTGGCAACTCAAGTTGAGAATAAATCGGGTGGTAGATAAATGGCAGCATGAGAAATTCTTAATAACAATGGTAACGAAATAGTATCAACTTAAAGGGTTGAATAAAACGCAATTTAATTGATAATGATTTTCAATATCAATTAAATTTAATATACATATGAATTCTACTTTCTTTGCTATTCTCGGCGCACTGTTTGGCTCTCTTTGTGCCCTGTCCCTATTTTCATCTCTTGTTGTTGGTGCGTGGTGGTTGGTTGATTTTATTGTGCTTAACTAACACAATGACTTTCAACTGAAATCAAAAAAACATAGGTGTTTGTATGAGTCAAACCGTCTTTATTACCGGAGCAAATCGCGGCATTGGCCTTAGCTTAACTGAGCTGTACCTGAAGCAAGGCCACCAAGTACATGCTACTAGCCGTTCCTTAGAGAACAGTTCAGAACTACAAACTCTAGCCTCACAATTCAGCAATCTAGTTTTGCACGAACTGGATGTCACGCACTACGAACAAGTCGCTAAGCTTGCCGATAAACTCCCTGCCATCGACTTACTCATCAATAATGCAGGATATTACGGCCCCAAGGGATATGGCTTTGGAAATACTGACGTAGAAGCATGGCGTAAAGTCTTCGAAGTAAACACCATTGCTCCGTTAAAACTGGTTGAGTACTGTTACCCTCGCTTACAACAAGGCAAGATGAAAAAGATTGCTTGTATCTCATCAAAAGTCGGCAGTATGACCGAAAATACGTCCGGCGGCGGCTATATTTATCGCTCATCGAAAGCGGCGCTTAACTCGGTTGTGAAAAGCTTAAGTAATGATTTAACACCTGAAGGATTTACCGTTTTAGCGCTTCACCCTGGTTGGGTAAAAACGGCGATGGGCGGGCCAAATGCTTTGATAGATACGCAAACCTCCGCGCAAGGCCTAGCGAACGTGATAGAGCTGAGCACACCGCAGCTTTCAGGTCGATTTATTAACTACGATGGTACTGAGTTACCTTGGTAGCAGCATTAAGACACAACCATCACTAAACCAAATACCATCAAAGCCAGGCTTCATAATCGTGACTTGGTTGGCAAACATAATGTTCATCAGTGATCCACCAGCATAATTCATGCAATCTAACTTGAATTTATCTACATCCAATCCAGACTTAGGAAAAAGTAGAACAAATAAGGAGAAAGCACGATGGCAGCAGATAGGGATTTGGTTAATTTTAGCGAAGAGCACGAACTAAATTACTGCTTGAGAAGTGCTGGTAAACGCCAAACTCAAGCGAATCGAGATACATTAGTTGACTTGGGCAACCAGGTGAAAGAGGTACTGGACAAACGCGTGTTAACTCAAGGTGAAGTAAGAGGCGCGATCCAAAACCACGGTGATCTGTTCGAGTAATCTATTTTCAAGCATGCGCGGAGTTTAATTACGCCGCGCTTGTCCTATGCCTGCTTACCTTTGGTTGCACGAGATTTAGTCGCGCCACCATTCTTTGAATAACTGCGCTTTTTACGTTTAAACGCAGGACGTTCCACCTTGGGTAGATGACGTAATGAATCAGGGATAGGCCCTGCTTTTACTTGTGCCATCAAGCTATCAATGCGTTGTTCCAGTGCTTGCATGAACGGCTGATATGCTTGATTTCTCTCTGCCATACCTTGTAACTGGTGCTCCCAATGAGCCGTCATATCAGGGTATGTTGAATCTTCTGGCAAGGCATGAATGAGACCTCTTCCAGCAGGAGAACTGAGAATTGACTTACCTTGACGCGTAAGCAGTTGGCGTTTGAACAGCGTGTCCAAAATACCAGCGCGAGTCGCTTCCGTGCCTAGCCCATCAGTGTCACGAAGGATTTTTTTCAGTTCTTTATCCGCAACGTAACGGGCGATCCCGGTCATCGCTTGCAACAGCGATGCCTCGGTAAAATGCTTTGGTGGCTCGGTTTTTCGGTCTTTTATTTCCCCTTCACGACAAGTTAACACGGTGCCTTCGGGTAGCGGTGGCACGGCATCAATACCTTCATCTTCCTTGTCAGTTTTGCCCATTAGCGCTTTCCAACCCGGCGAAACTAACTGACGACCTTTCGCGACAAACGTACCACCAGCGATATCGAAAACCAATTTCGCTTCTGCGTAAACCGCCGCCGGATAGAACTGCATGAGGTACTGGCGCGCAATCAATTGATACACTTTCATCTCATTGCCGGAAAGCGCATTCACATTAGCTTGCTTCGGTGTAGGGATAATCGCATGGTGAGCATCCACTTTTTTATCGTTCCAGGCTTTGGACTTTAATGTTAAGTCTGCTCCCTGAACGGCAACTTGCAACTCTTTTGCGTTATTCGCAATAGCAGTTGTCACCGTCCCTGCTTGTGAGTAGTGTTCCATCGGTAAATAGCGACAATCTGAACGCGGGTAAGTGATCAGCTTGTGCTTTTCATACAATGCCTGACAAGTATCTAGTACTTGTTGCGCACTCATACCATAGCGCTTCGCGGCATCGATCTGTAAAGCAGATAACGAATAAGGTAATGGTGCTGATTGCTTGGTTTGCTTTTGTTCCGACTCCGTCACTTTTGCAGGTTGACTTGCGATACGGTTTGCAACATTTTCCACCAACTTACGGTTTAACACTCGACCTTCTTCGTCCTGCCAAGGCTTGCATGCCTCACTTGGCTTCCAACGAGCACGAATATCAAAAGTACCATTGGCATCTTGATATGGGATCAGAGCATGTAGGGTAAAATAGTCCTTCGGGACAAAGTTTTCGATTTCTTCATCACGACGCACCACTAAGCCAAGAACTGGCGTTTGCACTCGCCCTACCGAGAGAACACCTTGATACCCTGCTTTTTGACCAAGCAAGGTATAAGCACGAGACATGTTCATACCATACAGCCAATCAGCCCGAGAGCGGGCCAATGCAGAAACTGAAAGTGGGATAAACTCGCGATTACTGCGCATAGAACTGAGTGCGCGTTTAACCGCAGGTAAGTTCAAGTCGGAAATCAGCAAACGCTGTGTGGATTCCTTCTTGGTTTTAGATAACTTGCAATAGTCCAGAACTTCATCAACTAACAGCTGACCCTCTCGGTCTGGGTCTCCTGCATGAATGACTTCGTTAGCTTCTTTGAGCAATTTACGAATCACTGTTAATTGCTTACTTGCACTTTTCCTCGGTCTGAGCTGCCATTGCTGCGGAACAATTGGTAAATCTGCCATATTCCACTTTTTGTAACGCTCATCGTAAGCGTCGGGTTCGACTTGTTCGAGCAAGTGGCCGATACACCAAGTAACGATATCCCCGTTCCCACAGCGGATGAATCCTTGATCTTTCTTTTGAGGGTTTGGCAGTGCAGCGGCAATCGCACGGCCTAAACTTGGTTTTTCAGCAATAAACAGACGAGACATAACGTTTTGGAAATAAATATAATTAGGGCCACATTATCGAATGTAGCCCTAATAAATCAAGAAAAACTGTATAAATAAACAGTCAGTTTATTTAAGTTTTCAGTTATAGAAATTCAACAAACTGAGAAAGGTCACGCTCAGGAACTTTCATCGGTGTACAACCAGGCGTGCCTAAGTACAAGAAACCAACAATCTCATCGTCACCTTCTAAACCAAATGCTTGATGAACTTCTGGATGGAACATCCACTTACCTGAGCGCCAAAACCCTTGAAAGCCTTGCGCTACGGCTGACATTTGCATCGCTTGTACAGCGCATCCCGCAGATAAGTGTTGCTCTAGTGCTGGTACTTTCTCATGTTCTGTTACTTTAGCAATAACAGTGATCACCATTGGTGCGCGAAATGGGGCATTCTTTACCTTTTCGACCACCGCTTCATCACTATTTTCAGCTTCTGCCGCTTTTACCAATATATCTGACAGTTTTTTCAAACCATCGCCCTGTGCGATAACGAAACGCCAAGGGGTTAATCCCGCATGGTCAGGCGCACGAAGGCCAGCACGAATGATGTTCTCAAGTGCTTTACCTTCTGGAGCAGGCGCGGATAACTTCGCGATAGATCGGCGATTGAGCAAAAGATCGAGAGCGTCCATGAAAGAATCCTTATTGAATATCGTTGTTATTTTGTTTACGCCACTTTAGCACAATCTGCTCCTGCGAATAACAACCGGTTTTCTGTGGGCTTGATAACGTGCTTCACTTAACATCAATCTGGGTTTAATGTTAATTTATTCGCGAAATGAATAAGTTGAACATAGGCAGGTTGATGAACAAGGACAAACAAAACAGCATTTACGAAAAGATCGTTAATGACGAAGATGCCCGTGCCTGTAAGGCGATTCCTGAATCAGCTTGTCATCAAGTTCCCGGCAACTTTCTTAAAATCATTCTCGCTCAGTTTTTAACGAAAGTCGGCGATGCGTTAATCAATCCTAAAGTCACGTTGCCGTGGATACTACAAAGTCTCGGGGCTCCGGTTTACTTAATTGGTTGGCTGGTTCCTATTCGTGAGTCAGGATCCCTTATCCCACAACTTAGCATCGCGCACTACATCCGACGCATTCCAGTAAGAAAATGGGTCTGGGTAATTGGCAGTATCTTGCAGGCTCTTTCCATATTTGCAATCGGATTGGTCGCATTAACTCTAACAGGAGCAGCTGCGGGTTATGGTGTGATTGCATGCCTTGTGATCTTCAGCCTCTCACGCGGTTTAAATTCCGTCGCATCAAAAGATGTATTGGGCAAAACCATCCCTAAAAACCAACGAGGTCAAGTCAACGGCTGGTCTTCAAGCGCTGCTGGCCTGGTTACGCTGCTTTTCGCGAGCCTTCTGGCACTAGCCTGGTTATGGGACGTAGAGCCGACAGAGCGCTTTTACGGTCTGAGTTTAGGCTTAGCAGGCGTCATATGGCTCATCGCGGCATTCGTCTATGCGCGAATTAATGAGTATGCCGGTGAGGTAGACGGTGGTCGAAATGGCGTCCTCGAAGCATTTAAACAACTCGCGTTACTTAAGACAGACGTGACCTTTCGTCGATTCGTTATCACGCGGACACTATTTTTATGTTCTGCGCTGAGTGCACCGTACTACGTTGTGCTGGCACAGCAATCTCTGGGTGGACAGCTCTGGGTGCTAGCTCTCTTTATGTTTGCGAGTGGCTTAGCCTCCTTTGTGTCAGGTCCTTTCTGGGGAAGAATGTCCGATCGCTCTAGCCGCAGTGTGATGGTCATCGGCGCAATGATGAGCGCGCTACTTGGCGTTGTTTTATTTGTTTACGATACGTGGGTCACCGCTAGCCAAAGCTTCCTATTCGTGATTCCTCTGCTCTACTTTTGTGTGTGTATTGCCCACGACGGAATACGAGTCGGACGAAAAACCTACTTAGTTGATATCGCAGAAGGTGACAAGCGGACAAGCTATGTAGCCGTGAGTAACACGGTGGTTGGAATAATGCTGCTTCTAATGAGTTCTCTTGGTGTTATGTCGAACTTTTTGAGCCTTTCAGCAGTGGTGTTAGTGTTCTCTTTTATTACTCTTGCTGGCGTAGTAATGGCCAAACAACTGCCAGATATCAGTGACTAGTTCTATACAAAAAAAGCTGCGCTCAAAGCGCAGCTTTCATGGTAAACACACATTAAAAGGCTAGAGTTTTACCGCCAATTTAACACCTTGACGAATCGCACGCACAGCATCAAGTTCACCCGCATGGTCAGCTCCGCCAATGATATGAATCTTATCTCCAAGTTCAGACCATTTATCTTCAAACGGACATACAGACTCTTGCCCAGCACAAATGATAACTTTGTCTGCATTAAGTACCTGCGCGCTTCCGTCTACATGAATGTGCAAACCTTGATCATCAATTTTATCGTAAGACACACCACCGACTAAATGTACGCCCCGTTTTTCAAGGGTACGTTTATGGATCCAACCTGTCGTTTTACCCGGACCTTTACCTACACGACCTTTACGACGCTGAAGTACCCAGACTTCTTTATCGCTGACCGCATCAGGGTAAGGATATAAACCACCCGGCTGAGACATCTCCTTGTCGATTCCCCATTCATGCAACCAGTCATCCAACGTTTGTCCAACTGGCTCTGTGAGCATGGTCGCGACATCTACGCCAATGCCACCAGCACCAACGATAGCCACTTTCTCACCGACTGGCGTTTTGTCTCGAATGAGAGTTTGATAGTCGACGACTTTCTCTGGGTTATCAATTCCATCAATATTGACTTTACGTGGCTCAACACCCGATGCCATCACTATCTCATCGTATTCTGTGAGTAAGTCATAGTTCGCTTCCGTCGATAAGTGCAGATTCACGCCTGTTTCATCAATACGGTTAGCGAAATATCGTATCGTCTCCCGAAACTCTTCCTTACCAGGGATCTGCATCGCAAGACGGAACTGACCACCGATGCGGTCGTTCTTTTCGAACAAATCAACCTTATGGCCACGTTCAGCCAGTGTGGTCGCACAAGCCAAGCCCGCAGGTCCAGCACCAACAACTGCAATGTTTTTCTTTTTAAAGGCTGGCTCAACAACAATTTCGGTTTCATAGCACGCTAGAGGGTTCACTAAGCAACTGGCGCGTTTACCTTTAAACACGTTATCTAGACACGCCTGATTACAACCAATACACGTATTAATAAGCTGCGCTTTTTCCTGTTCGGCTTTAGCAACAAAGTAAGGATCGGCCAAGAATGGGCGCGCCATCGAAACCATGTCGGCATGACCGGAAGATAAAATGCGTTCTGCTTCATCTGGCGTATTTATACGGTTGCAAGTGATAATAGGAACCGAAACGTGAGGTTTAACTTTTTCCGTAACCCATGTAAACGCACCGCGTGGTACTTGAGTCGCAATGGTCGGAATTCGAGCCTCATGCCAACCGATACCCGTATTAATAATCGTGACGCCAGCCTCTTCAAGTGCTTTCGCCAATTCGATAACGTCTTCAAAAGTGCTGCCCTGCTCGACAAGATCCAGCATAGAAAGACGGAAGATGATGATGAACTTGTCACCTACCGCCTTGCGTACCGCTTTAACAATTTCTAGCGGAAAACGCATACGTTTTTTATAGCTGCCACCCCATTCGTCGTAACGCATATTAGTACGTTTACATAAGAATTGGTTTATCAAGTAACCTTCCGAGCCCATTAACTCGACGCCATCATAACCAGCAAGCTGTGCTAACTCCGCACTATTAGCAAACGCGTCGATGGTTTTCTTTATCTGGCGGTCGCTCATTTCACTCGGAGCAAACTTTGCAATTGGCGCTTTAATGCCAGATGCACTTTGCGAGAATGGATGCATTGCATAACGCCCAGCATGGAGAATTTGCAACGCAATTTTACCACCGTGCTTGTGCACCGCTTCTGTCACAACTTTATGGGCTTTAGCATGTTTTGGCTTGCTGAATTCAGCACTCAACGGGTGTAAACGACCGCGTAAGTTAGGAGAAAAACCTCCGGTTACAATCAGTCCGACACCGCCTTTCGCGCGTTCTTCATAAAAAGCCGCGAGCTTCTGTAATCCTTCTTTGTGCTCTTCTAAGCCCGTGTGCATTGATCCCATCAGAACTCGGTTTCGTAATTGTGTGAAACCGAGGTCCAGTGGCTTTAATAGGTTTGGGTACATGGCAGACATCACTTAACATCCATTGTTATTATCATGGTCTGACCAGATTAAGCCTGCTCAACCAAAAAATCAAACAAGCGTTTACATTTTTGTAACACCGATCAATCTCGTGTGAAAATATGCCAATTGTTGAGTGGTCGTGATAAGCTAAAAAAATGTTATCTTTTGAGATCTTAGAGATAAGAACCCATACTTTGTTAGACTCGGCGTAACTATCTCGTTATGGAGACAAGATGAAAAAACTCTTCAAATTTATTGGTTTGATATTTAAAGGGATATGGAAAAGTATCACTTTCATCAGACTCGCACTGGCAAACCTAATTTTCTTGCTGATGATTGCCGTTTTCTACTTTGCCTTTACTTATACCGGAGACGG
This sequence comes from Vibrio sp. Vb0667, assembly GCF_033391095.1. Lineage (NCBI taxonomy): Bacteria > Pseudomonadati > Pseudomonadota > Gammaproteobacteria > Vibrionales > Vibrionaceae > Vibrio > Vibrio sp. Vb0667. The sequence goes on from NZ_JAWPOL010000016.1 coordinate 91,092, forward strand.
TCAACCTGTCGTCGAAAAAGAATCGGCATTGGTGATGAACCTTTCAGGCCCAATTGTCGAACAAAGACGTTATGTAAACCCAATGGACTCTTTTGCTGGTTCCCTTTTGGGTAATGAGCTACCGAAAGAAAACGTCCTTTTCGATATCGTTGATACTATTCGCTACGCGAAAGACGATCCTAAAGTGTCTGGATTAGTGCTAGCACTGCGAGACATGCCAGAAACAAATCTCACGAAACTACGTTACATCGCGAAAGCGTTGAACGAATTTAAAGCGTCAGGCAAACCCGTTTACGCCGTAGGTGATTTCTACAACCAAAGCCAATATTACTTGGCAAGTTACGCCGATAAAGTTTATCTGGCACCTGATGGTGGTGTATTGATTAAAGGTTACAGCGCTTACTCAATGTACTACAAAACGTTACTTGAAAAGCTTGACGTTTCTACTCATGTTTTTCGCGTAGGTACTTATAAATCCGCTATCGAACCGTTTATTCGTGATGACATGTCCGATGCGGCGAAAGAGTCAGCAACACGTTGGGTTACTCAATTATGGAGTGCTTTTGTTGATGACGTAACAACAAACCGAAACATTGATGCGAAAGTGCTTAATCCAACCATGGATGAGCTGATTAACGAGATGAAGTCTGTAAATGGAGATATTGCTCAGCTCGCAGTCAAACTGGGGCTAGTGGATGAACTTGCGACACGCCAAGACATTCGCACTCTATTTGCAAAACAGTTTGGTAGTGACGGCAAAGACAGCTACAACGCGATTGGTTACTACGACTACCTTGCAACGATTCGTCCCGATTACACACTACCTCAGCACGACATCGCCGTTGTTCTAGCAAGTGGCGCGATTATGGACGGTCAACAACCTCGCGGAACTGTTGGTGGTGACACGGTCGCAAGCTTGCTGCGTCAAGCACGCAATGATGAAAAAGTGAAAGCGGTCGTGTTACGAGTAGATAGTCCAGGAGGCAGTGCCTTTGCTTCTGAAGTGATTCGTAACGAAGTAGATGCTCTGAAGCAAGCAGGTAAGCCGGTTGTTGTATCCATGTCGAGTTTGGCTGCTTCTGGTGGTTATTGGATTTCAATGAGCGCAGACAAAATCGTTGCTCAGCCAACAACCCTGACGGGCTCCATTGGTATATTTAGTGTCATCACCACGTTTGAAAAAGGCTTTAGCAAGTTAGGTATTAACACTGATGGCGTTGGCACATCGCCGTTCTCAGGTGACGGTATTACCACTGGCCTTTCTGAGGGCGCGTCTCAAGTGTTCCAATTAGGTATCGAACACGGTTACAAGCGCTTTATTTCTCTAGTTGGCGAGAATCGCGATATGTCTCTAGAGGAAGTTGACAAAGTTGCTCAAGGTCGAGTTTGGACTGGCCAAGATGCACTATCCTTTGGTCTTGTCGATCAAATGGGTGACTTTGATGATGCTGTAGAGCTAGCAGCGAAACTAGCGAACGTAACCGATTACGGCATTTACTGGGTAGAAGAGCCTCTTTCACCTACTGAACTATTTCTACAAGAGTTTATGAAACAGGTGAAAGTCTCTCTAGGTATTGATGCAACAAGCTTGCTACCAAAAAGTCTTCAACCCGTAGCTCAACAATTCGAACAAGACGCAAGCTTGCTCCAAAGCTTCAACGATCCTAAAGGTCAATACGCATTTTGTTTGAACTGCCAAGTGCAGTAGTTTTTCCATCAATATTACAAAGGGCACTTCTACTTGAAGTGCCCTTTTTATTAGGCTTTGCATCTCCTCAGATGACTTTCTGATGCTGTGCGTATAGCCTCGCATCTCAAGGTTATTTAGGTATATAATCCCCGCCTCTGTTCCCCTACACGAAAGAAAAAACGATGACTAGAAAACACATCTACATCGCTTACACCGGTGGTACCATCGGAATGCAAAAATCCGACCACGGCTATGTGCCTGTTGCTGGCTTTATGGAAAAGCAATTAGCAAGCATGCCCGAATTCCATCGTCCTGAAATGCCGGATTACACCATCCACGAATACGACCCTCTGATTGACTCATCAGATATGACACCTGCTGACTGGCAGCAGATTGCGAATGATATTCGTGACAACTATGACAAATACGATGGTTTCGTTATCCTACATGGTACTGACACCATGGCGTACACAGCGTCCGCATTGTCTTTCATGCTTGAAAACCTTGGTAAGCCAGTGATTGTAACGGGTTCACAAATCCCTCTCGCAGAGCTGCGTTCTGACGGCCAAGCAAACCTATTAAACGCGCTACATATTGCGGCAAACTACCCGATCAACGAAGTAACTTTGTTCTTCAATAATCAATTGATGCGTGGTAACCGCAGCACAAAATCTCATGCTGACGGTTTTAATGCCTTTACTTCACCAAACCTTCCTCCACTATTGGAAGCTGGGATCAATATTCAAGTTAGCAACAGCGTAACCGTTGGTGCACAACCAGAAGGTGAGTTTAAGGTTCACAACATCACGCCACAACCAATCGGTGTGATCACCATGTACCCTGGTATTTCACACGAAGTTATCCGCAACACGCTTCGTCAGCCCGTGAATGCGATGATTCTTCTGACTTTTGGTGTCGGTAATGCTCCTCAGAACCCTGAGCTGCTTGGTCACCTGAAAGAAGCCTCTGAGCGCGGCGTTATTGTCGTAAACCTAACTCAGTGTTTGGCAGGTAAAGTGAATATGGGCGGATATGCCACAGGTTGTGCGCTCGCAGACTCTGGTGTTATCAGTGGCTTTGACATGACGCCCGAAGCGGCGCTGGCAAAACTACACTACCTTCTAAGCCAAAACCTTTCTTACGAAGAAGTAAAAGAGAGAATGCAACAAGTACTGCGTGGTGAAATGAGCCTGTAAGTTCAAGCTTTCTACGATCTAAAAAGCCCAATACAATTTGGGCTTTTTTCTTTCAAAATCAAAATAATAAAATTTTGAGAAATAAGGCGTAAGGATTAATCAATGTTCGGATTGACACGAACAATATCGCTCTCTTCTCCGCTGAATTGTTTTTTAAGCTCTTGTTTTGATTTAAAACTGATTTCACCACCGGCTGCAACCGTCATATGCTGCGCATCAGTATTATGTTTTGATTGATACAACATCACAGCTTGCATACACGAATCTCGCTGCTCTTTAGAAAGTGTTGTACCCTCAGGCCA